>NZ_JAPYKW010000007.1 GCF_036632095.1 Chlamydia sp. 04-14 | reverse complement strand
CACAGGAAAATTTTCAGTTCAGAAAGAAGCATGGTGAAATCAGAAAATCAAATAATTAAAAGTTCCCTCCATTTAGAGAACCAAAAATTTGGAAGAAAACCTCAACTATCAGAAGACCAACTTGAGTTGTTTTCTAGTGTCTGTACAGAATCTAAAATTGAAGTAATAGGACTAGATCTACAACCTTCACATTACCACGCTTTAGCTGCTATTCAAAAACTCTTAACTGCTACAAATTATAGAGGAAATTCAGAAGGATCTTATTTATCTAGGGAAACAAACACATTTAAGTTTGAAGGTACAATCCCAAGGATTAAATTTACTAAAGCTGAATACTTAGAAGCTTATGGGGTAAAAAAATATAAAACTGCCAGAAATAAGAATGAATTCGGTGGTAAAGAAGCTCTAATAGCTCTTGAGGCTTTATATCATCTAGGGAACGAACCTTACTTGATAGTCGCCACAAGAAAACGTTGGAATAAAGGAGAGGAAGTTGTTGATCGTTACCAAACGTTTTCTCCTATTTTACGTATCTGTGAGGGTTGGGAAGGCTTAACTCCAAAGGAAAATAAAGCTTTAGATGAAGAACCTTTTCTTAATCTGATTTCTAAAAAACACAAAGGGTTTATCATAGAGCCCTGTCCTATCATTGTAGATCAAATTGATTCTTATTTTGTTCTAAAGCCTGCCAACATGTACCAGGAAATTAAGTTAAGGTTTCCGAATGCTTCAAAATTCACATATACATTCATAGATTGGATCGTCAGCACTGCAACCAGAAAAAAGATGAATAGTTCAGGATTAAAAGAATGGCCTGACAAAATAGAAATAGGGTTTGAAAACCTATCCTACACGCTAAGAATGAATCGATATATTACTTCTAGAAATTGGAAGAAAATAGAATCCGCAATCAACAGGTGTATTGAGATAGCAATAGAGTTAAAGTGGTTGAATAAACATGAAAGAATTCAGGGTAAAACTATTTCTAAAAAAGAAGTGTTTTATCTAAATAAAAACAAATTTCAACAAATTTCAACAAACAAAACAATTCAAAACACAACAAACAACAATTAATTGTTGATAGTCAAAAAAAATTAAATTAAAACTCAAATAAAAAGAGTTTTAATTATGGGTAATTCTGGTTTTTACTTAAACAACAACCAAAACTGCGTATTCGCGGACAATATTAAAGTCGGTCAAATGCAAAACCCCTTGCAAGACCAACAACTTATAGTTGGAACATCCTCTACTCCAACAGCTGCAAAAATAACTGCGAAAGAAGGTCTCAAAGTAGCGATTACAAACACGAGTGGTCAGGATGCTTCTATTGATCTATCAATCGATCCTGATGCTTTATCAAAGCTAATCCTAGATCAGATACAAAAGGATTTAGTAGACGCTATCATAAAAAATATAACAAGCAGCTTAATACAAGAAGTTATAGATAAAATAGTCTCTGATCCAACTCTAGCTTTAACTAAAGCTTTCAAAAACTTTTCCATATCAGAGAAAATTCAATGTAACGGTTTATTCACAAAAACCAATATCGGAACTCTTCTTGGGGGGACTGAAATTGGGAAGTTCACAATTACACCCGATAATACTGATAGTATGTTCTTAATCTCCGCCGATATTATAGCCTCTAGAATGGAAGGAAATGTTGTATTAGCTTTAGTAAAAGAAGGTGATTCTGCTCCTTGCGCTGTTAGTTATGGGTATTCATCTGGTATTCCTAATGTTTGTTCATTAAGAACGGCTATCAACAATTCTGGAACAACCCCGGTTACATTCTCACTAAGAGTAGGTGGCATGGAAAGTGGTGTTGTTTGGGTTAATGCGTTAGCGAATGGAGATTCTATTTTAGGCACAACAACAACATCGAACATATCATTTTTAGAAGTTAAACAACAAACAAACGGTTAATAAAAGTTATTAAACAACTTAATTAAAATATATTTTTGTTGGATATTTTTTTGTGGTTTTATATGAAAAAATCATACGTCTATTTACTGGAGAGATTATGAATGATAAACAGAATATGACTAACGATTTCATCAAAATTGTGAAAGATGTTGAGAAAGATTTCCCAGAACTAGATATCAAGATGAAAGTACACAAAGAAAAGATTACTTTTTTGAATTCTCCCTTGGAATTGTATCACAAAAGCATATCCGTTATTCTAAACTTGCTCAATCAAATACAGACATCTTTAGGTTTGTTCCCTGACTCTCCTATAGTCGAGCAAATGGAACATAATAATTTGAAGCTGAAAAAAGCCTTGATCATGTTGATTTTATCAAGAAAAGATATGTTCTCAAAAGCTGAATAAATTAACATCTACTCTAACGTTGGAGTAAGTGTGAAAACACTAGCATTTTGTTCTTTTAAAGGTGGTACAGGGAAGACAACCCTGTCCCTTAATATTGGTAGTAATCTTGCTCAAATAAGCAAGAAAAGAGTTTTGCTTGTGGATTTAGATCCACAAGCAAACCTAACTACAGGACTTGGAATCCAGATTCGGGACGAATATAGTCTTAACGAAATTTTAAGAAGTTCTAACGATATCAAACAAGCCATTTACAAAACAAAAATAGAGAATCTTGATATCATTCCTTCATCAGTTCTTGTGGAAGATTTTAGAGGGTTGAATAAAGACGCGAGCTTGTCAGTCAATCATCTACACCTAGCATTGCAAAGCATTCAAAATCAATACGATATATGTATTCTAGATACGCCACCAAGTCTAGGTATCCTTACTCAAGAAGCTTTTCTAGCTAGCCAACATTTGGTTGTATGTTTAACACCGGAACCTTTCTCTATACTTGGCTTGCAAAAGATAAAAGAATTCTGTTCAACAATTGCAAGCGATTTGAACATATTAGGGATAGTATTTTCATTTTGGGATGAAAGAAACTCAACAAACTCTACGTACACCGATATTATAGAAACAATTTACGAAGGAAAAATACTATCCACAAAAGTACGTAGGGATATTACTGTTAGCAGATCCTTATTAAAGGAGACTCCAGTGATAAATGCTTACCCAAATTCTAGAGCATCTCAAGATATTTTAAACTTAACTAAAGAAATAGAAAACAAACTGTTTTTTAACCAAAAACTAGTTCAGGAAACTTTGTGAGTAAATTAATCAAAGAAGCATCCGCTTTTTTTCAAAAGAATCAAGAGAGCACTGTAAAGGAATTCCACAAAAAAGAATTCGCTATGGATGTTTTCTCAGTATCTCTAAGCGAAAACGAAAACGAACAAATAGAGAACTTGATTGTTAGCAAGCATAGTAATTTCGACGATGAGGATCAATGCAGCCGTGGATTGGCTTCCATCAAACTGCTAACAGGACAAATCAAATCTATACAGAAACAACACGTTCTTTTAATCGGTGAAAAAATTTATAAAGTTAGAGAGATTTTAAAAAGTATGAATTCACCTGATACAACGTTTTCAGCGTGGATAAATCTTGTATTCCATACAAAATCTTCAGCCTACAATGCTCTAGGGTACTACGAACTATTTATTAATCTTCCCGATAAAAACACAAAGTCTTTGTTCCAATCAATACCGTATAAAACAGCCTACTTACTAGCCTCTAGGAAGGGTTCTTTGAAAGATAAAGTTAAAGTTCTGGGGAAAATCAGTGGGATGTCGAATACATCTGCTATAGATGTACTAAACAAGTTTCTTCCTTCTTTGAGAACTTCTCAAACAGAAAGATTGACCGATTTTGAAGATAGGAATAAAGAGCTGTCAGAAAAACTAATAGAAATCCTTAGGACAGTATGTTCTGGATTAGAATTATCCGAATACAACAAAAACTTGTTGCAGCAGCTTTTTGAGAAGACTCTACAAACAAAGTTTAGATGCTGAATACAATCAGCAGCAAGTAAAAAGTATTAATATACTTTTTTAAGAATATAAACCTGAAAAATTCCGAGAGAAATTGCAACTTTAGGTGGTAGACTTTGCAACTTTAGGTGGTAGACTTTGCAACTTTAGGTGGTAGACTTTGCAACTTTAGGTGGTAGACTTTTGGATAAAAAAAACTTAGACTGCGCAAGACTTATACATTACAAAATATCGAGACTGAGTATGAGCGGTTTGAGTCACTATCATAAAAGTAGATTATTTCTAACAGTTTTAGAAGCAGCTAATGTATGGTTGGCTACCTTATCTCCTATTACTAGAAAGAATTATGCTTCAGGAATCAAGTTCCTAGTTTCCAATCATATATTAGATGGCTCTATGAAATTGGAAAACTTAATCTGTTTTGATCACTGTGATGCTCTGAATAAGATAAAATCCTTAACTTATAATTATGCAGGGAAGACTGTTTCAGAGGCTTCAAAACAAGCTAGAGCAGCATGTTATATCTCTTTTACTAAATTTCTTTATCGTTTGACTAAAGGTGTCATTAAGCAAGCCAGTCCTTCTAGAGATTTTGGTAACTCCACGTTTTATAAGATTAGAGATAAGGTGAAAACGGAGTTCATTTCCAAGAAAGAATGGTTGTTGTTTTTTGACTCTCTAAAAAGAATAAGCTTTAGAGACTATTTGATAGGTAAATTAATCATTCAGGGGGTAAGAAAATTAACCGAAGTAATTTCCTTGAGAACTGATGATCTGTCATTTGCTCAGAATCAGGTTACTTTCAAAGTGAAGAAACGACAAAACAGATACCAAGAGGTTAAAGTAAGTTACCCAAATTTCTTGATGCAGGAGTTGCGAGATTATCTTGGAAATAGAGAGGGATGGGTTTTTGTTTCTGGAGAAGGTCAACAGGTAGCGATTAATCAGGTTTATTACTATTTCAAATTGGCTGAGAGTGATATTAATTCTCCAATTAAAGTCACACCCCATGTTTTAAGAGCCAGTGCTTTAGCTTATTTGAAAAAAATGGGATTTGCAGACCAAGAAATAATGCGGGTATCTTGTCTATCTTCAACTCAAATGTTGTCAGCATACGATACAGGTCTAACAGACAATTTAACTTCACAATTACCCTTAATATTTTAATATAATTTTAATTATACAGAAGATAATGTCGCTAGACTTAGTTTATAGTTTTTTAAAGTGGAAATTACCAATTTCCACTTTATGGTTAAATCAGGGACACTTTTTTTGATGCGTTTTCGGATGTTGTGGATTTGTCGTAAGCGTATATCATTTTTGAAGACGAATGACCTGTTACTTTCATAATGTCAGAATCTGAGCATCCCATATTTTTGTACTCCGTTACTGCAGTAGCTCTTAAAACATGGGGTGTGACTTTAAACGATATACCTGCTTTTATTCCGGCTTTAGCAAAAGTTCCTGCCAGTTGTTTTAAACCAACACTTTTTCCGTTTTTAGTTATAAAGACTAATCCCAACCTATTCCCCACATAATCTTCTATTAATTTCATGAATCGTTGGGGATAAGTTATGATCGTTGTTTTGGTCATACCTCTACTCTTACTTTGATCAAAAGATATGGTTCCATTTTTGAATGAAATCTTATCCGTAGTAACAGACAAAGCCTCTGTTACACGCTTTGCCCCTTGGAGAATAGTCTGAGCTATTAACCAATCTCTGTGATTGATTTTTTCTAAAGCCTCTAAAAACATAACTCTTTCAATTTTGTTCATAGCATTCGTTTTGACCAAGTCTCTAATCTTATAAAACGTTTTGTTAGATTCTTGGTGCGATGGTTGAGCTATAGAAATTAAACCCGATGTTGCTCGGTTTAAAAATTTTGTTAGGGATATATAACATGCTGCGCGTACCTGTTTTGTCCCTTCTGACCAAGGAACTATTTTCATCGGGACTTGTTTTATCGAATCTAAGATAATATTGTGGTTTAACAGAGCGAATTCTTGTAGGGATATATTCAAAGAAACCAAACCTATTTTCTCTAATGCTAGGATAGACCCTTTATAAGATCTGGCTGTATGATTATTTAAGGATGACAGCCATACCAAAACAGCTTCAGAGAGTGGTATATTTCTTAATCCTTCCCAAATACGTTCATTTCTAATAGAAAGAAATTCCTGATGTGACAGGTTGCTTTGGTAAACTTTATTCCCAAACATTGTATCTAAGCTTTTATGCAGTGAATTGTCTTTACGCACACACAACCTCGTGATATAAGTTATGAATTTTACCTGATTATTTCCATAATCAAGCAAATTATATTACCTTTATGAAATCCTTAAAGGAATTTCTGGATATCTTATGATAAAACAATCTGAAGAAGAAAAAGAGCTCTTAGATGTGGAGTTTTTCATTCTAGGGCAAGCTGTTAACTATCTAGAACATGCGCACACAGTTGTTCGTAGATTATCAGAGAATCATTTCAAATTAGAAAATCATAAGAACATATTCTTGCTGATACGTGACATATTGAGAGATAGAGACACAATTTCTATTTCTTTGATTTGGGAAGAAATAAAAAGAAGAAATCTAGATAAACGAATGGATGTTTCTTATCTAATACATATGTCTCAAAATGCGGACATACCCATAGATTTAGATCATCATATTGACTTCTTACACGAAAAACATGTTAACAACCTTTTAAAAGAGTTTCTAGACTCATCTTTCCAAGATTTTACAAGATATCCAAATAGACGTTCTCCATACACACTTATAGATCAATTCAAAGAGCGTTTGGATAACATCCACAAAAAGACTTCATATCCTAGACGAAAAAATATAGGAAAAACGGTTTATGACATTTTTTCATCAGGAGACAATGGGAAAAACAGCGTTATATCTCAAATACGACATAGGTATGACTACAGATCGAGGCATCAAATAGATTATGTTGACGGGTTGCCTACGGGATATTCATCCATAGACGAAAATAGCATTATATTATCAAAGGGAAATTTTGTTGTTGTTGCTGCAAGACCTGCTATGGGAAAAACAGCTTTTGCTATAGATATAGCGCTTAATCTTGTCCTAGAACAAGAGAAAGCTGTGGGTTTTGTTTCATTAGAAATGAGCCCGAATCAGATTGTAGAACGAGTGGTCTCAAATTTAAGCGAAATTTCATGTGAGCAATTAAAAAGAGGAAATTTCTCTAGAGATGTCTTATCTAAAATAGAAAATATTGGTGTGAGATTAAAAGGAACACACTTCTTTATATGCGACAATAAAAGTACGGATTTAAATGCGTTGATTGATCAGGCTCGAGAATTGAAGGAAAATCAAGGTATAGACGCTTTATTCATAGATTACTTACAGCTGATCGGTTCTAATAAAAAGGCTGAGAATCGGCAGAATGAAATAGCTGAAATTTCTAGACAGTTGAGAAAATTGGCAGGCGAACTCCAGATTCCTGTTGTATGTTTATCTCAGTTGTCGCGAAAAGTAGAGGATCGTGGGGATAAGAGACCAATGCTATCTGATCTTAGAGATAGCGGTCAGATAGAACAGGATGCTGATGTGATATTATTCCTACATAGAAAGGATTACTACTCTCAAGAAGCAACAAAAGGGCTTTCGGAGATCATAATTGGGAAAAATAGGCACGGGTCTGTGTTCTCAACCAACTTAAGGTTTAATTCATCCACAGGAAAATTTTCAGTTCAGAAAGAAGCATGGTGAAATCAGAAAATCAAATAATTAAAAGTTCCCTCCATTTAGAGAACCAAAAATTTGGAAGAAAACCTCAACTATCAGAAGACCAACTTGAGTTGTTTTCTAGTGTCTGTACAGAATCTAAAATTGAAGTAATAGGACTAGATCTACAACCTTCACATTACCACGCTTTAGCTGCTATTCAAAAACTCTTAACTGCTACAAATTATAGAGGAAATTCAGAAGGATCTTATTTATCTAGGGAAACAAACACATTTAAGTTTGAAGGTACAATCCCAAGGATTAAATTTACTAAAGCTGAATACTTAGAAGCTTATGGGGTAAAAAAATATAAAACTGCCAGAAATAAGAATGAATTCGGTGGTAAAGAAGCTCTAATAGCTCTTGAGGCTTTATATCATCTAGGGAACGAACCTTACTTGATAGTCGCCACAAGAAAACGTT
>NZ_JAPYKW010000006.1 GCF_036632095.1 Chlamydia sp. 04-14 | reverse complement strand
CGGCTCTTCTTCAACTGCTAAAGTCCATTCTCAAACAACAAGTAAAGCTGTTACCGTTACAGCTATAAGCTTCGTTGACAACGATGGTAACGGTTACGAATATCCTGTATTTTCTAAAACTCGAGATTTTGTTTCAGCAGTGACAATTCAAGCAGCAACAGGAACTACACCAACTATACCAGTAGCATCTAATTCTCCAGATCTTCCCCCATCGCATTATGGTTACCAAGGATATTGGACTACAGCTTGGAATAATGGCACTGACACCAAGTCAGCTAATCTAACATGGACACAAACCGGTTACCTCCCCAATCCAGAACGCCAAGGACCCTTAGTTCCTAATACATTATGGGGATCATTCTCGGATGTACGAGCTATTCAAAACCTCATGGATGTTAGTGTCAATGGCGCTGATTACCAAAGAGGCTTCTGGGTATCAGGTCTAGCTAACTTCTTACACAAAAGCGGCACTGCTACGAAACGTAAGTTTCGTCACAATAGTGCTGGATATGTTTTAGGAGCGTTTGTAAAAACACCTTCTGAAGACATCTTTAGTGCTGCTTTCTGCCAATTATTTGGTAAAGATAAAGATTACTTAGTATCTAAAAACAGTTCCAACATCTATGCAGGATCTATCTATTATCAGCATACTTCATTCTGGAGTGCCTGGGATAGACTGCTACAAAATACTATCGGTGCGCAAGCTCCGTTAGTACTCAATGCACAGTTAACTTATAGTCATACGTCTAACGATATGAAGACCAACATGACTCAACGTTATGCTCCTCCAAAAACAACATACTCAGAAATAAAGGGTGATTGGGGTAATGATTGTTTTGGAGTAGAGCTCGGAGCTACTGTGCCTATTGAATCTCAATATTCTTCCTTATTTGATATGTACTCACCATTCTTAAGATTCCAATTGGTTCATGCTCACCAAGAAGATTTTAAAGAAAACAGTAGCACTGAAGGAAGATACTTTGAGAGCAGTAATCTCACAAACCTCTCTATGCCTATCGGCGTGAAGTTTGAGAGATTCTCTGACAATGATAATGCTTCTTACAACTTAACTTTGGCTTATGCTCCGGATCTTGCAAGAAGCAACCCTGATTGTACAACTTCTCTGTTAATTAGCCCAACCACAGCTGTTTGGTTAACTAAAGCTACAAACTTAGCTAGACAAGCTTTCATTGTAAGAGCAGGAAATTATCTTTCCTTATCTTCTAACTTTGAAATCTTCAGTCAGTTCGGTTTCGAACTCAGAGGCTCTTCTCGAACCTACAATGTAGATCTTGGATCTAAGATTCAGTTCTAATTCCATCCACCTCCCCTGTCCCATTCCGGGACAGGGCCTCTCGGAACCCCTCTTCAATCTCCTTGACTTTTAAATATTTTTGTGATCGTTTTAGCCTATCTCAAATCACCCAGAGCATGAAATATGAAACATCCAGTCTACTGGTTCTTAATATCTTCGGGGTTAATTGCCTCGACCTCATTGAGTTTTGCTCAAGTAGAAAATCAAACCCTGTCTTCTAACGATAGTTTTAATGGCAACACTGCGGGTAATGATGTATTTAAACCCAAGGAAACCACAGGTGCAGATGGTACAAACTATACATGCGAGGGTGACGTGTGTATTACTAATGCCGGAAATCCGACAGCTTTAACAAGTAGCTGTTTTTCTCAAACGGCAGGGAACTTATCATTCATAGGCAATGGCCATTCCTTATGTGTTGAGTATATCACCACAGCCTCAAACAAACCTGGTGCCATTGAAACAGTTAATGATAAAACATTATCCGCCTCAGGGTTCTCTATGTTTAACTGCTCTTTTTGCCCCCCAGGAGTGACAGGATCAGGTGCTATTAAATCCGGTGGTGCTGCAACTTTCGATAATGATTTTAATATTCTGTTTAAGAAAAACTGTTCTTCAGCCTCTGGCGGGGCAATTTCTTGTAAAGGACTTACTTTGAAGGGAACTTCAGGAACTGCTAATTTCATAGAAAATAAATCTACAGACAATGGTGGCGCAATAGATGCTTCAGGGGTTAGTTCTATTACAGGCAACTCAGGAACTATTAATTTTTCAGGAAATACTTCTGCAAAACAAGGTGGGGCTATTCATTCAAATTCAACCACCACAATTTCTAATAACAATAGATTAGTTTTTTCAAAGAACTCAACTACAGGAGCTTCTACTTCCTCTGGAGGAGCTATCTATTGCAAGGAAGGTAGCGGTAATGCTTCTGAACTGAAACTAGAAGGTAACTCTCAGTTGATCTTCTCAGAAAATTCATCGACAACTAGCGGTGGAGCTATATTTGCAAAAAAGTTAACAATTACTTCTGGTGGAACAACCATATTCGCAAATAATTCTGTAACCCACACAGCCCCTAAAGGTGGAGCTATTTGTCTAGATGATACAAGCAGCGAGTGTAGTTTAACCGCGAAATCCGGCGATATTATCTTTGACGGTAATACCCTAATCACTACTAACGGAGGAGGTAGTACATCAAAAAGAAACTCTATAGATTTGGGAACTAATGGTAAATTCACAAAATTAAGCGCTAAGGATGGATTTGGTATTTTCTTCTATGATCCTATCGCCAATAATGGAGAAGCTTCTACCACGTTAAACATCAACCAGACAGAAAATTCCACTAACTATAATGGAAGAATTGTTTTCTCAGGCGAAACTCTCTCTACTACAGAAAAAACAATAACAGCTAACCTAACTTCAACATTTAAACAACCTGTTACACTTTCTTCCGGTGCTCTCATTCTTAAAGATGGAGTAACTTTAGAAGCAAAATCCTTCACTCAAACAGACGGTTCTGCTGTTATTATGGATGTAGGCACTACCTTACAAACTCCAACTACTGATGGCCAAACTATTACTTTAACAAATTTATCAGTTAACGTCGCCTCGTTGGGGGGGGGGGGGGTTACGCCC
>NZ_JAPYKW010000005.1 GCF_036632095.1 Chlamydia sp. 04-14 | reverse complement strand
CCCCCCCCCCCCCAGACGAGGAGACTAACTCAATCTGTTTTTGAAACTTCTCACTAGCACTTTCAAAATTATTCTTTGCGCGAACCATTTCTTGATTTGCGTTTTCTAATTTTGTTTTTGCTTCAGTTTTTTGAGTTAATAACTTCTTATGCTCATTTTGAGCTTGCTGATACTTACTTATGATAGAGTCTAAACTATCCTCAGCAGAAGCAACAACAGCTTTATTTTCTGATATAGTTTGCTTCAATTTAAGAACTTTTTCTTCGTCGATATATTTCTTTACAGGAATAAATCCACTCGAACGAGCTTTAGAAATAAGAGCTCTGCAAGTTAAGCAGCTAGCTCCAACAGTTAGTAACAATAGACCAAGAGCTACGGATAAGCCTATAACCAAAATGGAATACATCATACCCAGCTCAGTTCCAAAAAGCACGACACCTACTATACCTGCTGCTAAAATAAGTACACCAAGGAGAATAGAAATGATGTTAGCAACTTTACGAGCTCTTGACTCACTAACATCACAACATTGCGCGTCTTTTTTTTCTAAGTTAAGTACACAACATGAAGGTACGCACTTCATAAAATACTCATAGTTAAAATATTAAAATCGCAAACAATTGAAGCTCTCCTCTTTCTTTTATTGCAACCGTTTTATATGCAATAGTTTAAGAAAACAGAGAGTTGCCATGGGGGAAACGAGAATTTTTTAGGTAAATAATTTTTTAAAACAGGAAAAAAAACCGTCGTAAAACATGCAAATGATCAAGCTTGAGAGGGTCTAGAAAGGCAAAGTTGTTCCATCAACTGATGGAACAACTTTAAGAATGAGGTTGCGCACCTAAATCTCAAAGTAAGAAGCAAGCTCGGTTATCTATGAGGTTTCATTAGCATCGTCGACATTTTCAATATCTTCTTCATCTGGGAAAAACGTGGGGGCAGCCTTTAAGTCCGCCAGCTCTTGTTCTAAATCTTCTATCCTTTGTTGAAGTTGAAGAATTTGACGATTTGCATTATTTATCTGATCATTCATAAATGCATCTTGAACAGCTCGAACTTCTTTTCTAGTATAACGTCCACCTTCAGCTTCTTTAATGACAACGATGTCCTCTCTAAATTCTTCTGATAATTCGGGTCGTAATTCTGCTATTTTCTTTTCATAACTTTCGATTACTTGATTGTAGGCAACTAGTGTATTCCTGAAGCTGATAAGTTGTTCTTCTATTTCACGTATATAACTATCTTTATCACGCATATCTCTGGAATAAGTCCGTACCATGCTATTGTAATTTGTTTCTGATCGCAGTCTTTTCTGGAATTCCTCTTCCAATTTCCGATTGAATTCCGCACTGTCTTCTCTACGCAACTTATCTAATTGATTTAAACAATCCTCGAAAGCAATAGCCTCTCTTTCTCGTCTTTCCTCAAGCTGATCTAATTGCTTTTGTAGTATCTTATTTTTTTCTGACAACACAAGTAAGGTTTGACCTTGTTTTTCTAATTCAATTATTTTTTGATTATCATCAGTAGTTTGATTACATAACTTCTCTATCTGATCTCGTAATGCATCCTTCTCTTTCATAGATAGACTTGTTAAATCTTTTAATTCTTGTTCTAAAGCTTGAATCCGATTTTCCTTCTCTTCAACATCCGATTGAGAACCACCTAACTGTTGCTCTAACTGCGCTATTCTTTCCTCTAAAACACATAGGATCTGCTGATTATTAAGTTGATCTTTGGTATCGCTTATTATCTTCCCAGTTTCATCTTTCTGTTTAGCAAGCTGATCTAATCGTTTCTTGAGTTCTTGTTGAGATTTACCTTTTTCTTTTTGAAGGCTTGCTAGAGCTTTCTCTAATTTCTCTCTAGTTTGTCTTTCGGCAGTATTTTCAAGTTTCAAATCTTGAAGACGTTGTTGTAACTTCAGTTCTTCTTCTTGAAGATCTGCAAGCCGAGCTTGCAAGGCAATAATACGTTGTTCCATTATGTTAATGAGAGAGGAGCAAGTAGACACTTGTTTATTCAACAGCACTTGCATGCGATCATAGATAGCAACTAGATTTAAAGAATCTAAGGCTTTTTCTTTCTCAAAGATTGCTTTGTTAAGATCTTCAAGAGTTACCCAGATTTTTTGATAAGCAGCTGAAGCTTCTTCTAAAGTATTTTTGGATTGGGTTAGAGCTTTTTTAACCCTAGAAAGCCCCCCAGAACTGTTGGTGGATTCTTTTTGAATTTTCTCTAAAAAAGCATTCAAGGATAAACGAGCTTCTGAATATTTCTTGCTAGCTATTTCTAATTTCTTATTAATCTCATTTTTATTTTCTAATAATTTCTTATGTTCTTTAGAAACTTTTTGATAACGATCAACAGCCTTAATTAAATATTCTTGTGCTTTAGTAATATCTTCTGCGTTGTTGGAAATTTTATTCTTTAATTTCTGAATCTGCTCATCATCAATACGATATTTAGAGATATCTAAAGATCTTTGTCGTGGAGACAAAGCACGACAACTCAAGCAACTTGCCCCTACTGTTAAAAGTAAAATGCCTACCGCTACAGACGCTCCTAAAACTATCATAGTGTAAAGCGCGCCAAGCTCAGCTCCAAAAAGAACTACAGAGACTACACCACCTGCTAGAATAAGTATACCAATGATCATAGCAATGATATTGGCAACTTTATGCACTCGAGATCCACTAAAACAACAACGCTGTAGACATGTTAACTCCACAAGAGTCGAACTAGATGAGGGCACGCTCTTCATAAATCATTCACCACCAAAATAACAAAATTGTGAGCAATTGAAACTATCGGGTCTGATTTACTGCAACCGTTTTATCTGGAATGACTTAGAGAAAAACTAATTATACGGTAAGAATATGCACAAACTAATGACCCAAACCATAGTTGTTCCATTTCTTATGAAACAACTACAGAAATTAAAATGGGGGTGTAAAATTTCGATCTGGCATTAGGAAAAAGTTTAGTATTTCTTATAAAGAATGTTACGGATTTCATCTGCATCAGCTGGATCTAAATTATCCCTGATTCTTAGGAAGGTTGCTTCCATCCTTAACTGTATTTGATTAAGCTCTACTATATCTCTGTGCAAGTATTCTGCTTCCCTATAACCTTTCAAATCGGCTTCCAACTTTCTTACACGAGCCTCTAAATGAATAATCTTTTCATAAGCTTCATCAAGACGTTCTTCACCAAATCTTGCTTGCAAACAGGAAATATCAGCTCTGGTGTAATTTGTATCACTATTTTCTATAGCTTTAAGGATAACTTTATCTTTTCTGAACCGCTCTAAGTCAACGGGCGAATAGCGTAATTCTTTTTCGTAATATTCGATCACTTCATTGTAAAGAATTAGGGTGTTTTTCAATCTTGTGATCTCTTCTTGTAGATCTTTTAAAGTCTGCTTGGTCCTCTGTTTATCTACCTCATAGTACTGACATTTGTTAACGAGATCGTCTTTCTCTTTCTCTAGACTTTTAATTTTCTCTTCTTGTTTTGACCTTGCCTCATTAAGAAAAGCTTCATGTTCAGATTTTAATCTATTTTGATCTTCTTGATGTAACTGCTTGATCTCCTCAAGGTTCTCCTCATAAATAGAAGCCTCTTGTTTACGTCTAGATTCAATCTGGTCTAATCTCTCTTGGAGCAGCCTAATTCTTTCTGTCAAAACAGCTAAATTCTTATTCTGTTTTGTTAAATTCATAATCTTGTAATTGTCATCTGAGGCTTGCTCACGCAACATCTGAATTTCATCTTGTAAATTCATTCTCTCCAACTCGGATAGATGCTTCAATTCTTGTAATTCCCGTTCGAGCTCATTAATACGTATATCTTTGTTTTCAATTTCTAATTGAGTATTCTTGAGTCTTTCCTCCAACTCATTTATGATGCATTGAATTTGCTGATTACTCAGCTTATCTTTGGCCCCAATGACTGTGCTATCCGAATCTTGGATTTCTTGACGCAGTTGATCTAATCGTGCTTTCAATTCATTTTGAGAAGCATTTTTTTCTTTTCTCAACTGTGCGAGTTCTTTTTCTAATTTTTCTATGACTACTTTATCTGAAGTGCTGTCTTGTTGCTTGAGCAGACTGGTTTCTTTACTTTTAATCTCAACTATACGTGATTGCAAATCAGCGATAGTTTGTTCTAAAAGATCGACAAGTAGAGAATGAGATGAAATTTGTTTTTTTAATAAACGGTGAAATTGCTCATATCTCGATAAGAGATTCATAGCATCTAAAGATTTTTCTTTTTGAATGAGATCTCTATTGATATTTTCAAAAACAGACAATGCTTCTTGATATTCTTTGGAAACCCCTTCAAGGAAAGCTTTACGTTGAGCTACCCCCCCCCCCCC
>NZ_JAPYKW010000004.1 GCF_036632095.1 Chlamydia sp. 04-14 | reverse complement strand
GGGGGGGGGGGGGTTAGCAGTGTCATGAATACCTTACTAAAAAAATTCCACCACGTTTAGATTAGAAATCTATCACGAAAGAGGAAAAGAATCTTATTTTAACAAAATAACTTAAAACACATTAATAATTAACATGTTAAAATTCAATAAATTAAGAAATAGCAAAGATTTAATCAACTCTTCTCATTCCTGTTATTTTATCTATTGTATAATAAGGGAAATCCTCCTCGCGCTCAATTTTATTCAAAACATTTTTACTATGTTTATTCAAAAAATCTATGGTTCCTTCGTAAAAGCACCAGCCAGGACGCCTACTATTTTCCTGGCAATCTCGCATCCATTCCTCCCAAGTAATTAGAGTAATGGAGGAGTCAAACCCTTCATCATCTTCGCAAATATAATTCGATATAGAGCTGATTATTCGCGCAAGATCCCTACCTTCATCCGATCTTTCTGAATCATAAAGAAATCTAACGGACTTCATATAGATTTTCTTAAATAGACTCAGTTGCTCCCAAGTTACGCCATGCTTACATAAATAAAGGAGCCAAGGTGTAGCTATTTTTCCCCATAAGGGGTCTTCTCGTATATGTTCAACACGATCCCAAGTAGCGTTTCGAGCATGTAACAACAATTGTTCGTATTCATTTTGAGAAGTAGATTGCGCAAACATCCACACGTAGGGATGGAATACTGTATCCAAACTATCTGACAAACCTAGACGGCTGAGCCAATAAGTTGGCGGATCTAAATCTTCTAATTCAGGAAATTCTCTAGGACCTAACTGGATGAACTCATTGATTAAATAAAAAGGACAATGCGTAAGCAAAAGATCTTCTAAATCTAACAGCTCAACTCCCCCACAAGCTGTTTGCAATCGCTCAAAACCAAACTTTTCTGCTTTTTCCCTAGACGTATCGAAAATAAAATCTCCGGAATCCAGCCATGATAAAATATCACGCAACTCATACAGCTCTAATCTTTGTTTAAGAACCAACTCACAAATCACACTAGGGTAGGCTGCACGAAGAACAGTAAGGAAACCCTCAGGAATAGGAGGTTTTATTCTCAACCGTAGCACTATTCCCACAGAAACTAAGAAAATACCCGAGCATAAACTAAAAAGCAGACAAGGAAGTAATACCGAATGAACTATTCCATAGACAATAGGAATAGCAAGTATAGTAGAAAGGATAAGCAAACAAATCCCGCTGACTAATAAAGCGGTCTTATTCAACTTATCCATCAGATAACGAATACAGATGTTTTCTCCAATTATTGGGAAAACCACATGAGTAATGGAGCCGGGCACATTATACTCCTAATCACACATAAAATCATATTCTCAGAATATCCGTATCATACTGAAAATTAAGATCAAAGGACAATAATCCCTGGGAAAATAAACTTGCAAATTATTTCTAAATAAAGATGAACCCAAAGTCTTTGCTCGATTGTCCCTAATCATTTTTTCAGGATTACAGCAAGTCTGAAAAATCGATTCCAGAAGGCATTATAAGTGGAGTTGAAACAATCATAGATATGAGCTCTTTAGAAATTAAAGTGTCCAAATACCTAAACGACGATGTAGTGCTAAATATTTTCGACACCCTCCTTATTAATAATAATCAAAAACTGATACTAATTAATATAAATTAGTTATGATCCAACCTCTGTCGTTCTCCTGTACAAGAATCATAAGTGTAGTACGGCATCCCACTTAATTCTTCGCAATTAAATGAAATCTCCTTAAGAGCTTCTGATCCATTTCGTCTGGCATTTAACAACTTTATGGTTGATTCATGCGCTCTCCATCTTTCGCCTCTTCTAGAACTTTCAGATCGATCTTCTATCCATTCTTCCCATGTAAATAATGCAATATTTGGATCAAAGTTTTCTTTCTTCTCATTGATATATGCAAAAACAGCGACCAAGTTTCTTACTAAATGCTCTCCTCGACTTTGTTGTTCAATTTCACAGAGAAAATTCACAGAACGGCTATCTATTTTTGTAAACAACTGCAACTGTTCCCAACTCACTCCGTGCTTACATAAATGAAGGAGCCAGGTAGAAGTCCCTAAATCCCATCGAACACTACTCTTTGTGGAAGAAAAACTTGGTTAGTATTCGTTATCTGAATAGACCTGTAGACGATTTTTCAAATCAGAAATTAAATCCTGAATTTGCTCCCATGTATTATTCTTAGAATGATCGAACATAGTCTCATATTCTTCTCGGGTTGCCACTCGGGATAAAATCCAAACAGATGGAATAAAAATTGTATCTATTCGACTCACAAATCCTAAACGACTGGTCCAATAAACAGCAGGAGATATTCTCTCTGCTAAAGGCAGTTCTCTATCCCCTAATGCAATCAACTTATCGAGAAAATAAAAAGGACATTCTTTTAGTAAAATTTCATCCAGAGGTTGTAGCTCAATATCACGACAATTAGATTCTATAACAGATAAACTGAAACTTTGTAATTTCATCCTGAGACCTTCAGGATAATTTTCAAGTCTTCTACCCTCAATCAAGCCTTCTATAAGAAGGCGTAGCTCTTGAACGGTTAAGTACCTCTCAATACATATCTGATGGATGATAGTAGGATAATTTTTTGCTACTATAGCAAGAAATCCTTTTGGAAGAGGCGTTCTTTGGCCTACACAACTTGTAGCATCGACTGTAGCCTCTGCATCGATTACTAATTGATTATCATATAACCAACTGAAATCAAGATCTATTTCCAAACTATCTTCTTCTCTAATAGAAGTATCACCAACAATACTAGAATCTAGCATAGACGCAGAAATACTCTCGGAATATGATTCTGGAGTTTCAGCTAAAACAAAATCATTATCGGAAGATTCCCTATTATCAATTGTAGAACCCAATACAGATGTAGCACTAACCTCTATAGATTCCTCTAAAGAAGAACTCTCTTCAGTAGGCAAGGAGACAGAACCATTTGTCCCAGAATCAACGATAGGCGTTATAACAACATGAGGACGTCTAGAATAATATAAAGTAGAGATTAATAACACTCCACAAAGCACTAAAGAGATTACTAAACCTAATATTATTACTAGTTCAGAAATTCCGCTCAAAACAACAGAAGCCAAGACAAAAGATATGATCGCAAAAAAAACGCCAGCTATAACTACAGCCTGATTATATAAGCGTTGCGAAATGCAAGAATACGAATAATCATCAATTAAAGATGATCTAACACAGCAAAAAAATGTATTAAGACAACCCATTGACCCACAACTATCAAGAATAGTTTCTTATCCAATGACAGGGGTGCAATAAGTTAAAATAAAAAGCCCTGATATATTAGGGAAAGCAGTCTATTTATAATTAACTAATTAGTGAATCTATATTTTTAGTTGTAGAATCATTCTCCAAGAGAAAAATAAACTAAGAGATTAACAAACAATATATTGGAGAATCATTCATGAGAGCTGTCTGGGCAAAAAAAAATTAAGCTTATCCACTAAGGTATAAAGGCTCTGGTTAGTCTCACAAGAAAAAAAACAACTGTAGAATCTCTACATCTTGGTAAAGATTGTCAGGAATGTGCATTTGTGAATTAATAATGACTTCTTATAACTATTACGCCCCTATGAACGTTACCGATCTTCTTATCTATTTAAACGATCTACTATCTTCGGAATCATTTCCTGATTATGGACCTAACGGTTTACAAATAGGAAATCTCAACACGAATGTTGAGAAAATAGCTGTTGGGGTAACTGCAGATTTATCAACAATACAAGCAGCCATCAAATTAGGCGCTAACATATTAATTGTTCATCACGGATTGTTTTGGAAAGGGATGTCCTATCCTATTACAGGAATGCTTTATAATCGTATACAACTCCTGATTAAGCATGACATACAGTTATTAGCTTATCATTTACCCCTCGATGCGCATCCAACTATTGGAAATAATTGGAAAGCAGCGCGAGATTTACAATGGACAAACTTACAGCCATTTGGGAGTTCTCTTCCTTATCTAGGAGTCCAAGGATCTTTCCCATCAATACCTATAGAAAATTTTGTAGAGAATCTATCCAATTACTACCAATCTCCCATAAAAGCTCAAGCGCTTGGTGGCCCACAAACCATTTCCTCAGCAGCATTAATCTCCGGTGGAGCTTACAAAGAGCTATCTCAAGCTATTCTTTGTAATATTGATTGTTTCATTACGGGAAATTTTGATGAACCTGCATGGTCCACGGCCCTAGAAAATCACATACATTTTCTAGCCTTTGGTCATACAGCGACAGAAAAAGTAGGACCAAGAGCTCTCGCACATTATCTTCAGACAAACCTACAAGTTTCCTCAACATTTATTGATACTGACAATCCATTTTAATATATAAAAAATGTGCGTGATCGTTCTTGGCTTTTTCTTAGAACTTACCTTATAGTAAGTTCTTTTTTACTATTTTAAAAATCCATAGATTATCATGACCGTAGATACAGAAAAACAACAAGTAGTTCGTCCAAGAAACGAAATCCCTGCCGAGGACTGCTGGGATGTAAACCCTCTATACCCCAATAGAGCGGACTGGAAAGCAGATTTGGATGCTTTCGGGATGAAAACAGACGGTTCATTTACCTGGCCAGAACTGCAAGCAACGCAATACCAACTTGAGAATTCAGAATCTCTCCTCTCTCTATTAACCAAACTCTTCTCAGTTGAAAGAAAGCTTGACAAACTCTACGTTTACGCTCATCTAGTTCATGATCAAGACATAACAAACCAAGAAGGAATCGCAGATCTAAAATCGATCACACATTTGTATACTCTCTTTTCTGAAGAAATCTCCTGGATACAACCTGCTTTAATTAGTTTATCAGAGACGATAATAGCACAACATTTATCGGCTCCCTCCCTAGCGTCCTATAGATTCTATTTAGAGAAAATCTTTAGACTATCTATGCATACAGGCACTCCTGGAGAAGAAAAAATCTTAGCTTCCGCTTTTGCTCCTTTTGAAGTAGCTAGTAAGGCATTTTCTTCTTTAAGTGATTCAGAAATTCCCTTTGGTCAAGCTACGGATTCAAAAGGCAATTCTCATCCCCTTTCTCATGCATTAGCATCATTATATATGCAGTCTACGGATAGAGAATTAAGAAAAACAGCTTACCTAGCACAGTGTGAAAGATATTATAATTATCGACATACCTTTGCTAATCTCCTTAATGGAAAAATTCAAGCACATCTATTCTATGCAAAAAACAAGAAATACGGCTCCTGTCTAGAATCAGCATTGTATCATAATAATATTCCGACAACGGTCTACACTAATCTTATGGAAATCGTGAAGAAGAATTCTTCGCTGATTACAAAATACTACTCTCTAAAACAGAAAGCTTTAAATTTAAAAGATTTCCATTTTTATGATGTATATGCTCCTCTAAGTCAATCTGAGGAAAAGAAATATTCTTACGAAGAAGCTGTCGATCTTATCCACAGTAGTCTATCACCACTTGGAACTGAATATGTTGATATTTTGAAACGGGGATTAACTACAGAAGGTTGGGTAGACAAATACGAGAACCTTAACAAACGCTCTGGAGCTTATTCTTCGGGATGTTATGACAGCTATCCCTATATTCTATTAAACTACACCGGAACATTATATGATGTGTCTGTAATTGCTCATGAAGGCGGTCACAGCATGCATTCCTATTTCAGCAGAAAGAATCAATCTTTCCACGAAGCGCAATACCCTATTTTTCTTGCAGAGATTGCCTCTACCCTAAATGAAATGCTTCTTATGGACTCAATGCTTAAAAATAGCGATTCTAAAGAAGAGAAAATCACTATTCTTACAAGATGTCTGGACACCATCTTTTCTACACTATTTCGTCAGGTGTTGTTTGCATCTTTTGAATACGAAGTACATTCTGCTGCAGAACAAGGTCTTCCTCTAACCGAAGAGTATCTATCCTCGGCTTATAAGAATTTACAAAATGATTTTTATGGTGAAATCGTAACATTCGACACTCTTTCTAACATAGAATGGGCAAGAATTCCTCATTTCTATTACAATTTCTACGTATACCAATACGCAACAGGCATCATTGCTTCTCTATGCTTTGCAGAAAAAATTCTTAACAAAGAAGACAACGCCCTCAACTCGTATCTGAATTTCTTAAAAAGTGGAGGCTCTGACTTCCCATTAGAAATCTTGAAGAAGTCTGGATTGGATATGACAACAAGTGAGCCAATACACAAGGCCTTTTCCTTTATAGAGAGAAAAATTCAAGAGTTATCATCTTTAATTTGAAATAACTAAAAAAAGTAGCACTTGATATTATTAAGTGCTAAAATCATTGCCAAAAACGGGAGACTCTGGTATCGTTTTCGAGAAACGGCAAAGTCTCTTAGAACATAAAACACAAGGAGCTTATAACATGTCAGATCAAGCAACGGCCCTTAGGATTAAGCCCCTGGGCGATAGAATTTTAGTGAAAAGGGAAGAAGAAGATTCCACAGCTCTCGGCGGTATCATTTTACCTGATACAGCAAAGAAAAAACAAGACCGAGCAGAGGTACTCGCCCTAGGCACAGGAAAACGAGACAAGGACGGTAACACTCTACCTTTCGAAGTCGCAGTGGGCGATACTGTTTTAATAGATAAATACGCGGGACAAGAACTTACCATCGAAGGTGAGGAGTACGTCATTGTTCAGGAAAGCGAAGTTATGGCAGTTCTCAAGTAAGATAAATCATTATTTATAGATTGCAAAAAGTTAAGGAGCACAAAAACAATGGCAGCAAAAAATATTAAATATAACGAAGACGCCAGAAAGAAAATCCATAAAGGGGTTAAAACTCTTGCAGAAGCTGTAAAGGTAACCTTAGGTCCTAAAGGACGTCATGTAGTTATCGATAAAAGCTTTGGTTCTCCTCAAGTTACAAAAGACGGTGTAACTGTCGCCAAAGAAATTGAGCTCGAAGATAAACACGAGAATATGGGAGCTCAAATGGTCAAAGAAGTTGCTAGCAAAACTGCAGATAAAGCTGGTGACGGAACTACAACAGCTACTGTTCTTGCTGAAGCTATCTACAGCGAAGGATTGAGAAACGTAACTGCGGGCGCCAATCCTATGGATCTCAAAAGAGGAATCGACAAAGCAGTGAAAGTTGTTGTCGATGAAATCAAAAAAATTAGTAAACCCGTACAGCATCACAAAGAAATAGCTCAAGTAGCGACTATTTCTGCAAATAATGATTCTGAAATCGGTAATCTTATCGCCGAAGCCATGGAAAAAGTTGGCAAAAATGGCTCTATTACTGTTGAAGAAGCTAAAGGTTTCGAAACTGTTCTCGACGTTGTCGAAGGCATGAATTTCAACCGTGGATACCTATCCAGCTACTTCTCTACAAATCCTGAAACACAAGAATGTGTTTTAGAAGAAGCTCTCGTGCTTATTTATGACAAAAAAATTTCCGGAATTAAAGATTTTCTACCAGTTTTACAACAGGTAGCAGAATCTGGACGTCCCCTACTTATCATCGCCGAAGATATCGAAGGTGAAGCTTTAGCTACTTTAGTAGTAAATAGACTACGTGCTGGATTCAGAGTTTGCGCAGTAAAAGCTCCTGGATTCGGTGATAGAAGAAAAGCAATGTTAGAAGACATCGCAATCTTAACCGGCGGTCAACTTATTAGCGAAGAACTTGGTATGAAGCTTGAGAACACCACTTTAGCTATGCTAGGAAAAGCTAAAAAGGTGATAGTTTCTAAAGAAGACACAACAATTGTTGAAGGTCTTGGAAGCAAGGAAGATATTGAATCTCGATGCGACAGTATCAAAAAACAAATCGAAGATAGTACTTCTGATTATGATAAAGAGAAACTCCAAGAACGGTTAGCTAAACTTTCTGGAGGCGTAGCTGTAATCCGTGTAGGTGCTGCTACAGAAATCGAAATGAAAGAGAAAAAAGACAGAGTAGACGATGCTCAACATGCAACTCTTGCTGCAGTTGAAGAAGGTATTCTACCTGGCGGTGGTACAGCTTTAGTTCGTTGTATGCCTACTTTAGAAGCTTTCATTCCTATTCTTACAAACGAAGATGAGCAGATCGGAGCACGCATCGTTCTTAAAGCACTATCAGCTCCTTTGAAGCAAATTGCAGCAAATGCTGGTAAAGAAGGTGCTATCATCTGTCAACAAGTGCTTTCTCGCTCTTCTAGCGAAGGCTATGACGCTTTACGTGATGCCTATACTGATATGATCGAAGCAGGAATCCTTGATCCAACTAAAGTGACACGTTGTGCCTTAGAAAGCGCAGCTTCTGTAGCTGGACTTCTATTAACAACAGAAGCTTTAATCGCAGATATTCCTGAAGATAAATCCTCTTCTGCTCCCGCAATGCCAGGCGCAGGAATGGATTATTAATTGTTAAATT
Source organism: Chlamydia sp. 04-14 (assembly GCF_036632095.1). NCBI lineage: Bacteria > Pseudomonadati > Chlamydiota > Chlamydiia > Chlamydiales > Chlamydiaceae > Chlamydia > Chlamydia sp. 04-14. The sequence goes on along the minus strand of NZ_JAPYKW010000004.1, from coordinate 74,252 downwards.
AGAGAATATCTTCTCTATCATTACAAGGTCTCCTTTCATCTATCTTGAGAAGAAGGGAGGCCTTTTTTTTATTTTCTAATATTTCTTTATTCATCTATGTTAGAAACTAAGATAAATAATATTCTCATCATGCATGTTTAAACTTTTAAAGAATTTATTTTTATTAGCATTTTGCATTATCGCTTACTTTTGGATTCGCAAAGAAAGCATTGTTGAGCATTGGTTATCTGCGAAGTTACACACTCAAGTAACTGTAGGAAGAGTATCTCCTAGAACTTCAGGAATGAAAATCCGTTATCTATGTATTCACAATCCCATGCCATCGGAGCGCTTTCCCTACGCTATGGAAATAGAATATGTAAACTTGCGTTTTTCTCTTATTTCTATGCTTCTATCTAAGAAAATAGAGATTTCTGATTTTCTTGTGCATGGAGCGAACTTCACTATACTCCCTTACGACAATCAATCATCGAAAACGAATTGGTCGTTGCTATGGAAAAATTTCACTCCACAAAATCTAGAGACTCTAGGCTCTTCTTCATCACAATCTTTTTCGTCAAGATTGGACGACGTTCCCGTATTAATTAAACGTTGTCTATTTGTGAACACTCGTATTCATGGAATAAAATCGAATAATAAAGAAATCCCTTATCTTGCTGTGCCATCCTTGGAATATCATAGCAACATAAGCAAACAAACTTCCCTACCTAACCTTGCTACGGCGCTTACATCTATTCTTTACCTAGCAGTAGAGGAAAGTTTGTATCATGTAAATATTCCTGGAGATATTGTTAAAGCGCTATCTAAACAATCCCACACTTATTTCAGTTCTGCATACCCTATTTTGATAGAGAATGAAGAGCCAGAAACTACAGTCACCCCAAAAAAGTCCACAGATGAAATCGTAGGATTTGTTAGAGAACTCTTCTTTCATTAAAAAGAATAAAGGATAAAATTCTTAGCCTTTTCCTATTATATCTTTTCACTTCATGTTAATGATAGCTTCGACTTAAGAAGATATTTATACAGAAAACCTATTGACTTTTTTGCTATTTCACTTAGAATTGTCTTCTTTGGATATTCCGGAGTAGCTCAGCGGTAGAGCAGTGGACTGTTAATCCATTGGTCGTTGGTTCGAACCCATCCTCCGGAGTTCTCTTTACTAGGTTCTCATGGCGTAGAGGACAATATAATCTATGACCAAACCTGTCTCACAAGAAACAATCACAAAAAATCAGACTCAAGCTAATTTCCCTCTTTGTTGTAATCGATCTATTTCCTCTTCTGCTCTAGGGGTCTTTATCAGTGTATCTGCTATTTTAGCTACAGCAGTTGTGGCCACCTGTTTGAGCCTAGCATGTTCACCAGAAATACTTATTGTCATAACTGCATTAATCACAGGGGTCCTCGTGATTCTCTGTTTTTTACAAATTGTTTTTCACATTCACGATAAGAAGCAAAAGGCAATAAAATATCCGCCTCACCTACAGTCCACACCGATAGTATCCACAAAAATTCCAGCTCTTCCACAACTTCCTGAAGCTATTTTTAGAGAATTAAAACAAAAGATATCTTCAGCATCTGGGCAAGCAACAATAGAAAACCTCCTGCACGTCAATCAAGAGGATTTCTTCCCTGATAAGGATGCTTGGGTAGAGATCTTTCTAAAAGATTCACAATTTTTATTACAAAGCATCCTTGCTTCATGGAAAACTTGCCAAATAGATGGTGAGGAGGTAACTCTATCTAGAAATCACATAGGATTTAATATCATCCTTACATCTCGTGATTTCACAGAACTTGAAGCAGAACCTGTTATCAATGAACAATCAAAACGCTGCTACATACATCAGGTGCTTCAAAAGGATTTATCCCAAAATATAGAAAGCCAAGTTGTAAGAACGAAATTGGGAGACGTAAGTTACGTACTTCCTATCCTTCGAGATTCTTTAATACCCAACGAAAATACCGTTATAGAAAGTAAAGAAGATATCGATGAAACCCTTTATAAAATTTTCAAAAGTTTCTTCACTAAGTATTACGTAGGATTAAATTCTAGCGTTTCCAAAGAAAAAATTATTAACCTAGAACTACTTAAATCAGGATGTCCTGATATCAGAGTACGTCAAATAGAAATTATCGCGCTATTTTGTGCTATTGAACAAATGCGCTTCACGCAAACACCGGGAATACCAAATTTACGTAGAAATACAGTTGATTCTCAGCAATTACCGGCATCAACTCCGATACAGCAGCTAGCGCCTAACACAAAATATGCACCCCAACCATCGGCGCCTATAGCAACTGCTTATGAATCTCCCTATAATCGGCTACGAACATTAATACCCAAAGATACGCAATCTCCCGGATCCGCAAGGACAACCCCCGCATCAGCAATTCGCAATCGCAATACGAGCCCCTCATTATTTCTACAGCAATCTCCCTATAGCCAACTGCGAGCAAAAACACCTGCAAATCATCGACACACAGCATCGAGGGAGGCAATCTCCACACCTCAATTTGATGAAATTCAAACTTTCTTAGTTGAGGAGAGATCTCAAGAAGATATTCCAACAGATGCAAGCCAAACGTCCGTTTATATTTTATCCCCAGAAGATTATTGGAAGATATTTGTAGAGAAAGATACGACATCATTCCCAAGAGAATGTTCTCCATACGGACTTATTTCCCATCCTCAAGGAAATCATGAAGATTCCATGCGAAATCTAAATCAAGCCCGTTTTGTGGAAACAGAAAATCTAGTTATTGCTAACTTAACTGAAGATGAAATTTTAAATCTCAGTCATCTGTCTAGACAAACAAATCTTAAACGATCCCGAGATAACGCCGATTAAATTATGTAATTATAGACGTAGTTGTATGAAGTAAACGTGATAAAAGAGATGCGCGATACTGATCCAAAACTATGGTATTTGTTAAAATTTCTCGAGCTTTAACAACATTGTCCTCTGTCATCTGACAACGCTCAGGAAGATACTCTATATGCAATCCAGAAAGAATAACCAAACCTTTCTCCAAGCGTCGAGAAATAATCGCGGCAGGCTGATCAGGAAGATCCTCATAACGCGCTTCTACACAAATCTCTGCACAGGTATCAGCACATTCAAAATACGGACCACCGTTAAATAAAGCCCAACCACGTGCATTTAAATTAGAAAAAAACAGCGGCGCAGCACGTACACCTATCGGGCTTGTATAAGAGAATAACGTACCGTAAGCAGGACCTACAGCACGGCCAGGGAAAAAACCCAACGCCCGATCGGCAACATAAAGAGAGCCATCGGGCTCATTAAAACTTAAGCTTTTACACGCAAAATAAGCTCCAGCGCAAATACCTAGATAATTCCCACCTTCACGAATATAATTATCTATTCTTGCAGTGCCTAAACCTTGTAAGACTCTATGATAGGGACGATCGGCACCTCCAGGCATAATCAGTAGACGCGCCGTGAATTCCCATAAAGGATCGTAAAGAAGGAAATTCCCGTCCACACGACAGATCTCTAGGTTTTCCTCAGAGGGAAGACTATTTTTCAACCAGCGGATCAAATGACGCAAATAATAAGGGGAAACGCCTTCGTCAGAGTAAACAAGTACTTTGGTTCTCATAGAAAATAAACCGAGGATTAATACTTGGATTAGAATCACCCAAGTATTATAAAGTGTTCAATCCATTAAAAATGTTGTTTATGGTAAAATATCTCTTTTATTGCCTATAAAACCATTTAATTCTTTCAAAGGCAGATATGTTTGTTAACGATTCTCAAACAAAACAATCCCGTAGCGTCCCTGTAGGACTATTTCATAGCCTATTGGCCTGTCTCTATTGGGGGATAGTCTTCGTCATTCCTAATTTGTTAGAATCTTTTCAAGAACTTGATATTGTCTTAACTCGTTATACCATTTTTGGGATTTTTTCTCTTTTCCCTATCCTATGGAAAAGACAAAATATCTTTAAAAACATCTCTTTGCATGTTTGGGGTCAAAGCTTCCTCTGGGCCTTTCTTGTAAATATGGTCTACTATTTTGGCATTGCTCTGGCAATTCGTTACGTAGGGGCCGCTATAACGATTATTATCGCTGGATTAGCTCCCATAGCTGTTCTCTTTCATTCAAATGTAAAGAAAAAAGAGCTTTCCTATACCCTACTTTCTGCGATCAGCTGTGTGATTTTCTTAGGAGTTGTGTTAACAAATCTCTCGGAATTTCATTCAACAACAGCAGTAAACCCTCTACAGTATTTTATAGGACTTTCTTGTGTCATCATATCTACAGGCATTTGGGTTGCTTATATTATCTGTAACTACGACTTTTTGTTAAAAAATCCTAATATTTCTCCAGATTTATGGTGTGGGATGTTGGGGGTAGCCTCACTGGCTATTTGCCTCCCTTTGATTATTATCTTTGATTGTCTGGGCATCACGCATATTGCTCATAATTTTATAGCACACACGCCAACATCAGAACGGTTACTCTTTATTCTTCTATGCTCAGCTATGGGAATATTCTCCTCATCACGAGCCATCACCTCGTGGAATAAGGCTAGCTTGCATCTATCTCCTGCTCTTTTAGGATCTATGTTAATCTTTGAGCCTATTTTTGGTTTGATTTTATCCTATCTTTATGAAAAGACTCTGCCCACCATACAAGAGGGTATTGGGATTTTCCTAATGTTAGGAGGCAGTCTCATTTGCTTAATTCTCTTCGGGAGAAAGGCAAATCAAAAGGAACCAGAGGAATCCAAGATTCTCCCCTCTGCAGATTAGCCCACAAAATTTCTCATGACGAATTTATAAAACTCGTTTTTAAGCATCCGGGAGTGATTTTTAATTCGGGATGAAAAGTTCGTCTTTAAAAATACTCATCGAATAAAAAATTTATCTTCAGCTACACTCACCTTACTATCTTAATCAAGGAAACTTGATAAAGATTAAATCAAAATCTCGCGTTTGAAAATACAGAGCACAATGTATAACGCGAATATCTTGGTGAGAAAAAAGAAACTACGTACGTGTTCTTATGGACACATTGAAAATACTAGTGTATAGGTGTCTTCCGTTATTACACTTAAACGCTAGGGAGTTTTTCAGTCTCCAATATATAAACAGTATTGGAGAAGGGCAACTAGCGTGCCTTAGGAGGCAAGCAACTTGAAAAAGGTTATACTCCCAAATCCCCTAAGCTATAGCTATAAAAATATGTCAGTTAATTCTCCTACGACACTCGTCCCCCTAAATTAGATTTAAGAATTCTATGGAGAAAATTTCCGGAAAATTAGAAAGCATACTTTTTGAAGATCAGGATTCAAAAGAAACCGCTGCGCATATGAGAATACCCTATAAGGGTACAATCATCGTTATCAAAGGTCAGTTTCCTGATTCTTTTCTACAAATTGGTATGCAGCTACATCTCTATGGAAAATGGGCAGAAAATCAAAACTTAGGAAAATACTTCCAAGTATACAGTTGCGACTCTCTAGAAATGGGAGATAGTCGTGGAGTAGTCAATTATCTTACCTCTAAGCTTATCAAAGGCATCGGACCAAAAATCACTGAAAAGATTATTGAAAAATTCCAAAATGAGACAGCTGATATTCTTGATAATCAACCAGAAAGATTGATCGAAATTCCAGGAATTAGCCAAACCCGTTGTGATAGTTTATGTAAACAACTTCGCGAACAAAAAGATCTAAGAACCGCTCTTCTTTTCTTACAACAATACAATATTGCTATCCACTATGGCGTAAGAATTTATAAAAAATACAAAGAACATTCTATAGAGAAAATCTGTGAAGACCCCTTCCTACTTGCTAGGGAAATGGAGGGTATTGGATTTAAAACCGCTGATCTGATCGCTACACGCTTAGGGGTACCATTAAACTCACAAAGCAGATTATTTGCAGGAATACAACATTCTCTAGAAGAACTCCAAGAAGACGGTCATACATGCTATCCTCTACAAAGTCTTGCTCAATCTGTGGAGAAACTCCTGAACCAAGATATTCCTGAAAAACTTATACAGATTGAAGAAATCATCTCTCAAGTATACAGCATGCGAGAGAAAAATCTTTTGCACATTCAGGAATTAGAAAACATACCTCACGTATGGGTGAAGCATATTTATCTTGCAGAAAGGACAGTAGTTTCCGATTTAAAACGGATCTTATTTTCCTCAAGGAAAATTCGCCCTATAGATGGAAATAAAGCCATTCAATGGGTTGAGGATAATTTAAGCCTTCACTTAGAGCAAAATCAAAGAGAAGCTGTTCGTGCATGTTTTTTAGAAAAGATTCATATCATTACTGGAGGGCCAGGGACAGGAAAAAGTACCATCACTAAGGCTATCCTTAAGATATTTGAGCAGGTTACCTATAAAATCATTCTAGCAGCTCCCACTGGGAAAGCAGCAAAACGCATGACAGAAATTACTGGAAAACATTCGGTGACTATTCATGCCCTACTACAATATGATTTTAAGACACGTTCATTTCGTAAGAATTATGAAAATCCCATAGATTGCGATTTAATCATAGTCGATGAATCGGGAATGATGGATACATATCTCCTATACCATTTTCTAAAAGCTCTTCCTGATCATGTGATTGTTATTCTGATTGGAGATGTACATCAGCTGCCTAGTATTGGCCCTGGGAATATCTTAAAAGATATTATCAATTCTAAAAAAATCACCGTAACTAAGCTAAACAAGATTTTCCGTCAGGTGCATGACTCAAACATCATTATCAATGCTCATAAAGTAAATGAAGGTGAATTCCCTATACTGTATTCTGAATCAGGACGTAAGGATTTCTTATTTTTTCAAAAGGAAGATCCTCAGGAAGCTGTAGATCATATTGTCCATCTAGTCACACAGTTTATCCCTAAGAAATACCATATTTACCCTAAAGACATTCAGATTCTCGCCCCAATGAAAAAAGGTATTTTAGGAATCCATAATCTCAATAAAATATTAAAATCTGCTTTAAATCCTAAACAAGCAACTCTCCATGGAAGGTTTCACTCCTACGCTATTGGAGATAAAGTTATGCAAATCCGCAATAACTATAATAAAGAAGTATTCAACGGAGATATTGGCTACATCTCCATGATCAACTTTGAAAATAAGCGTGTTATAGTAAATATGGAAGGAAAGTACGTTGTATATTCCTTCTCAGAACTTGATGATCTTGTTTTAGCCTACGCCACTTCAGTACATAAATATCAGGGAAGTGAAAGTCCCTGTATTGTCCTTCCTATACATACATCTCATTTTATGATGCTGTATAGAAATCTTCTCTACACAGCAATTACAAGGGGAAAACAGCTTGTGATTCTCGTGGGAACAAAAAAAGCAATTGCTATAGCCACAAGAAATGATAAGGTACAACATCGCTGTACAGGACTTGTACAAGCTCTTGAGCAACTTACACAACCCGAACAAGAAACCTTCTCATTTTCATGAGATAAAGAAGAGACTAATCTACAATTGTAAATAACAACTGCGGTGTTGTTAAATGGAAAACCTCATCAGAGAATTCTAAAAATTCTGCATTCCAAAGGTTTGCCACACGATCCTTATCCTGATTTTCAAGATCTAGAGATTTTGGGGAAAGCATGTTCCATATCTCCCAAGCTGTCCCTGGAAGAACAGGATATGCAATCAATGCCAGCAATTTCTGACAATAACACGCACAAAAAAGTATAGCCTCTACACGACGCGATAATCCGTCTTTAAGAAGCTTCCATGGCGCCTGATCGTTAAAGTATACATTTCCTAACGCTGCCAACTCCATAATTGCCGAACATGCCTTACGCAAGCTATACTTACTATAATGCGCTTGAGCCTCCTGAACAATTCTTTGTGCATCAGCCAAAAATTGTCTATCCTTGTCTTCTAACATATCTGCAAGACATGTTAATTCTCTAAACCCATTTTTCTCTGCAAAAGCAAGTACACGATTAATAAAATTCCCAAACTTACCAACAAGCTCTGAATTACATCGCGTTTTAAAATCTATGAAAGTAAATTCACTATCAGAAGTTTCTGGAGCCGTAGCCGCTAATACATAACGTAATTTATCCAGGGAATATGTATCCAAGAAGGCATCCATATCTACATAATTCCCCTCAGATTTACTGAATTGATAACCTTCGAGAAGATAAAATTCTGAAGATATTAAAGCCTCTACCTTCTTATAAGAGATGCATTGGCCTAATTCCATAGCTGGAAATATCGCTGCATGAAAAGGGATATTATCCTTACCTATAAATTGCACGTACTCTGTGGATTCTTCCAACCAAAAGTCTTTCCACGCGTCAGGGTTATTCCGAGATGCTGCCCAATCCATAGTTGCGCTAATATAACCAATAGGGGCATCAAACCAGACATAAAATACCTTATTTGGGAAATCAGGAACGGGAATCCCCCAAGATAAATCTCTAGTAATGGCACGTGGACGTAAATTCTTAATATAATCTACAACAAACTTACGAATATGCTCAGGTAAATATACTTTTTCTATAAAGGCTAATAAAGGCTCAATCATACGTTCTAAATGGAAATAGGCATGCTCCGTCTCTTTAAGAACTAATTGAGATCCCGACAATTTAGATCGTGGATTAATTAAATCGGTAGCTTCGTAATCAGCACCGCATTTTTGACATTCATCACCGCGCGCGCTATCAAATCCACATTTTGGACATACACCTTCTACATAACGGTCAGCAAGGAAACGCTTTTCATCTTCAGAATATAGCTGAAGCGAAATTTGGTTTTCTACTAAACCTTTGGATTTAAGCTCCAGGTAAAAATCTTCAACAAGAGTTTTATGAAAAGGATTCGTTGTACGTGAGAAGAAATCTAGGGAAATCCCCAATTTATCGAAAGTATCCTTATGTATCTTATGATACATATTCACATACTCTTGATACCCTAAACCTACGCGTTCGGCATTTAATGTGATTGCGATTCCATACTCATCAGAACCACAAATATAAAGAACATTATCCCCTAATAATCTGCGAAATCTAGCATAGACATCCGCAGGCAAATAGGCCCCAGCTATATGTCCAAAATGTAGAGGTCCATTCGCATAAGGTAATGCCGAGGTAATTAAAACGCGCGCGGGCATTATTTCACATCACTCCATGTGTAAGCTGAAGGGTCTTTTCTTCTTCCTGATGTAGTTCCTTCTCTTTTTCTCTCACTAACCGGAGCAGCAACATTTTCTACATCTTCTTCCGTAAAATCTGCTTGCACACCGTCCCTTTCTAGTAAAACTAACGCCTCAATAGCTGCATTAGAAGAACGTACGTCGCCTTTTGTTATTCTAATTTTTGCCTGCTTAATCGCATAATTTACTAAACTAAACGGGCTTTCAAACAATTGGTTTAACTTTTCATTTGTTAAACGATCTTTGTTGCTCATAATACGTTCCTATGTTCTTCTGCTATAAAAATACTCTTCAAAATCTCGTAAGATTTTTCCAAATCATCATTGATAATGACGTATTCAAATTGATTCGATGCAGCTTGCTCAATGAGACTATGCTGCAATCGTTCTTGTCTTTGAGAATCTCTCTCAGATCCTCTATGTTTTAAACGTCTCTCTAGTTCCTCTTGAGAAGGCGCGGAAATAAAAATAGTAACTGTAGGGATCTTACTTTTTAAAGATAAAGCACCCTCCACATCAATCACTGCAATTGCATGTTTTCCTGATTTCCAAATCTCATCAATTTCTAAACGACTAGTTCCATAATACTCCCCAAAAAGCGAGACCCACTCTAGAAAATCATTGTTATCTAATCGTTGTTTAAACTCTTCTTGAGATACAAACCAGTAATCTATACCAGAAACTTCTTCAGGACGAGGAGATCGTGTTGTTAAGGATAAGGTTTTTTGAAAAGATTCCGGGAATTCCTGTGCTAACATACGCACTAATGTAGTTTTCCCAGCTCCTGCAGGAGCACTAATAGTAAATAGTTTCGGTGCACATGAAATTTGATCAGGTGAAAAAGGAACACGAACTTTATCTTTCATAAAATATTAGGATACCTGCCTTATGGGAGCAAAACTCTTTCTATGACAATCACAGGGGCCGAAAGCCTTCAATGCTGCTAAATGCGCAGCAGTTCCATAACCTTTATGCTTATCAAAGCCATACTCAGGATAGCGTTGATGAAGCTCTCGCATTAAGTCATCTCTATATTCTTTAGCTATTATCGATGCCGCGGCTATAGATGCGGATTTTGAATCCCCTTTGATGATCTTCTTACAAGGAATTTTATGGGGTAAATGTAAACCATCTATTAGAAGAAAATCAGGATAAACAGAGAGACTGGCTATTGCTTTCGCCATAGCTTCCTTGGTTGCTTCAAGAATATTGATCTCATCTATTCTTTCTACAGAGACGACTCCGATTCCATAACATACATCTGGATCATTCAATAGGATATCGCGAATTTTAGCTCTTTCCTTAGGAGTCAACTTTTTACTATCATTCACTCCAGCAAATATCTTACCTCGAGGAAGGATGCAGGCTCCTGCAACTACAGGCCCTGCTAGAGGGCCCCTTCCGACCTCATCCACTCCAGCTATTATAGAAAAACCCTCATCAAAAACTTCTTCTTCAAAGATAGTTTTTGATAAAAATAATTGTTCTTCATCAATAGCCAGTGTCTTCATAGATCGGTATATCTTAAGTAAAATCAGAAATCAGCTAAATTCAATAGATATAACTAACTACTTCTTAGCAGCTCTAGGCCCAATATATTCTTTAACTTTAGCAGCCTTACCAGTCTTACCTTTTAAGTAGTATAGACGAGCTCTGGAAACTTTACCGCGTTTTACCACTTCAATACTTACGATCTTAGGACTATGAAGTAAGAAACTCTTTTCCATGCCTTCGCCATAAGCCACGCGGTGCAAAGCAATAGTTTCTCCTGCTCCTCCGCCTCTACGAGCCATCACTGTCCCTTGGAAAACCTGTGTACGCTCTTTACCACCGTCTACAATTTTTGTAGCTACACGAATTGTATCACCAACACAAAAATCTGTAAGGGCTTCCGTTCGAAGTTGTTCGTCTTGCAATTCCTTAATTAAGTTCCCCATATACTTCACCTAAATTTTCTATTTCTATTTTGCCTTTTTGTAAGAGATCGTCCACTGATGTCCGTCAAAATCACGCACTAATCTCACCGCTCCACGATCGTCAGCTTGTTCTAAAGTCCCTCCAAGCATTTTCCATCGTCTTAAAAAATTAAAAAAATCGTCTTCACTATCTAATCGAAGCGACAAAATGGCTGTATTTTTATTTTGTAACCCTACTTCTTGCAAATGTAGAACCATTTGCGTTTTTCCCGGGATTTGTAGTTTATCATTGCCAGGCTGATTTAATCTAAATATCTTAGAATAAAACTTTCGAGATCGTTGAACATTTTCAACCTCTAAAACTACAGCACTCTCCGCTTCTAACGCAGACTGTTTCTGTTCTTCTTCCTGAGAAAAATTTTCCTTGTTCTCTCGATCATAAAGATAGCGCAGATATAAATCAGGACGCCTTTCTCGGGTTCTATCTAAACTTACCTGCTTTCTCCATCGAGCAATTGCTTGATGATCTCCTTGAAGAAGCACCTCTGGAACCTCTTTACCTTCAAATACTCGAGGACGTGTATATTGAGGTCCCTCTAACAACCCATTTTCTAGGGAATCCTTTTCCGCACTCTCCTGGTTTCCCAAAACCCCGGGGATAAATCGAGATAAAGCATCGATGACGACTAATGCGGCAATCCCGCCATTAGTTAAAACATAATCTCCGATACTTATCTCCTCATCTACTTCACTTTCTAAAGCTCTTTCGTCAATGCCTTCATAGTGCCCGCATAAAAATATCAAATGAGAACACTTCGCCAATTCTCGGCTCTTTTGCGCTGTCAAAAGCATCCCTTGAGGAGAGAGATGTATTACCCTGGTATCACTTCTTTTAATATGCCGTATTGCCTGTACTACAGGCTCTGCCATAAGAAGCATCCCATCATTATTAAATGGGGCGTCATCTACTTGCTTCCACTTTCCTAATCCAAAATCTCGTATATCTCTGGATTGAATTTTTAACAGCCCGTTCTTAATAGCCCTGCCTAAAATACTGGACCGCAAAGGACTATCAAAATAGTCTGGGAATAAAGAAAGTATCTCGATCTCCATCCCAACCCTAAAAACTATTTCGCAACAGCTTTTACAGCTTCAGCTCTTTTTGCAGAACGACGTTGACGATAAGCACGACGTTTTTGACATACAGCAGCTTTACGAGCAGTTTGTTTAGCCATCAATTCACTATAAACTCCAGGAGCACCTTGTTTAATCAAAACAGTAGCTTTTTCTGTAAGTTCAGCACCTTGATTTAACCAATAGAAAATTCTATCACTCTTCAATTGATAATTAACTGCGCTGTGAGGATCGTACCAACCTAATAATTCTATGTATCTACCATCACGAGGAGACTCAACATCAGCAAGTACTAATCTATAGACTACGTGATTTCTTCGTCCTTGTTGTCGTAAACGAATTTTTAACGCCACAGGTTTCCTCCAGACATTTTCTTTTTCATTTGTTCTATTCTCTCTTTACTCATATTTTTAAAAAACTTTTTAGATTGCGCCATACGCTTGCGAAACTGGTTTACATCACCTAAAGTCAATCCGCAACCGGCGGCTATTCTTTTCATGCGACTCATGTCTAGATCAACTCCCTCTTTTCTTTCTTGGGGAGTCATAGAAAGAATAATCGCTTCTGTTTTTTTCATATGCTCTTCGGAATCCGCTATATCTTTCTCGCTAGGTTTAGCACTACCGAAACTCGGCATCATTCCCATAAGCTTTCTAAGTGGACCCATACGTCGAAATGCCTTCATCTGTTTGTAATAATCTTCATAGGTGAAGGTCGATTCTATTAATTTTTTTCCAAGTTCTTCGTCTTCTTCTTCAGAAATACATTCGCGCATTTTTTGGACAAAATGCACGGTATCTCCCATGCCCAAAATACGATCTGCCATAGATTCAGCATTAAAGGGTCGAAGATCTTCTATTTTCTCACCACAGCCTTCGAATTTTATTGGTTTCCCCAATAAACTTTTCATCGACAATACAGCTCCGGCTCGAGCATCTCCATCTGTCATGGAGATAATTACTCCCGTGAGATCTAAATAATCATCAAACGCTTTCGCTGTCGCAACAGCATCCTGTCCCATAGCCAAATTCATAACAAATAGCCGTTCACATGATTTGGAGATTTTTTGTATGGAAACCAATTCTTCCATCAACACTTCATCCATATGCAATCGGCCCGCTGTATCAATCAAAATAAGATCATGACCGTGCTGTTTCGCATAGTCTAAAGCCTGGGAAACTACTCTCACAGGATCCTGACCTTCGCTATTATACAGTTCAGCCTGGGTTTTTGAAATCAAGTTTCTTAATTGATCTATTGCTGCAAAGCGTTTTAAATCACAGGGAACAACTAATACCTTCTTTGCCTTGCGTTCCTCTAGAACATAGGCAGCAAGCTTAGCACATGTCGTAGTTTTCCCTGTTCCCTGTAGGCCACAAAGTAAAATCACCCCAGGATTCCCTGAAGTAATTAAATCAGCCTTACCACCAAGTAATTCTGTCAATTCTTCATGTAAATATCGTATAAACTGCTGTCCGGGGGAAACATGCTTCCATACTTCCTCTCCAAGAATTTTTTCCTTTACCTTAGCAATAAAACTTTTAACGACATGGTAATTCACATCGGCGTCTAGTAGGGCTAAGCGGACTTCCCGGATCGCTTCCGAGATATTTTCTTCAGTAATTCTACGAGAGGAAATCAACGAAGAAAAAATTGAGGATAGTTTTTGCGATAAAGAACTGATCATCTACTCAGCAAAAATCAAGAATAATCTCATGAGGATACAGTATCGCTTGCATGATTTTCAAGAAAAAAAAACCTATCGTATCCCGAGAGATCTTGGTGTATGCTCCCCGAGACACCATAATTTGAAAAAATTCTTTTTATTGCATTCCCCTGCTTATAGCCAATTTCCAGCCAACCAACACCTCTAGGGGACAAAATGCTATTCAGGTCACTAGCAATTCGTTCATAGAATTCTAGTCCGGAATTACCTCCAGCTAAAGCTCTCCACGGCTCGTGACATCGAACTTCAGGATCCGCATTTAGAATCTCATCGAAAGAAAGATAGGGGGGATTGCAAACAAAAGCATCTCCAGGAAAAGAATACGGAGAAAATAAGTCTCCGCTCAAAATTTCAACATTTAAATTATTTTTAAATGCATTCGCCTTAGCCACAGCCACTGCTTTTGGGCAAATATCTGAAAGAATAACTTTAATATCGGGGCAATATTTTTTTATAGATAATCCCAAACAACCACTCCCACAACAAACATCATAAAATGTTTGAATATGAGGATGCTTGATTAAATATTTTATAATCTGTTCGGCTAATAATTCTGTTTCCATTCTAGGGATCAGGACACGAGAGTCTACTTCCAAATGCAGACCTAAAAAATGTACACTGCCATGAATATATGCTGTTGGATAACGTCTAGCTCTTTTTTGAACGCGTTCCCAATAAATTGGAATGAGATCGTCGTTTAATAAAACAGAGACTAGCTGTGCTCTGGAACTGATTTCAAGAAGATCCATTAAAATATCCGCAGCCTCTCTATCAGGGAAAGCCACACCACAATACTTTAAATACGCAGCAGCTTCTCTAAGAATTCTCTTCGTTTCCATGTTGCAAGAGCTGATGATAAGCATGACTGACTAAAGCTGAAGTAATAGCATCCAAATCTCCTTCCATAACTTTATCTAAATTATAAAGAGTAAGACCTATCCTATGGTCAGTTACGCGATTTTGTGAAAAATTATACGTGCGGATTCTTTCTGAACGATCTCCGCTACCTACTTGAGCTGAGCGCATAGCGGAAGCTTCTTTATGACGTCTCTGCATTTCTGCATCGCGTATTCTTGCCTTTAAAATACGCATAGCCTTGGCTTTATTCTTATGCTGACTACGCTCATCTTGACAAGTAACCACAACGCCTGTGGGCATATGAGTAATTCGAACTGCAGAGTCGGTAACGTTTACATGCTGACCTCCGGCCCCAGAAGCCCTAAAGGTATCTATTTTTAAATCTTTCTCATCAATAAAGACTTCTTCATCATCTTCTGCTGGTTCTGGCAATACAGCAACAGTGATCGCAGAAGTATGCACACGACCTTGAGTTTCAGTCTCAGGAACTCTTTGCACGCGATGCGTTCCGGCTTCATACTGTAGCAAACGTTTTACGCCGGTTCCAGATATACCCATTACATATTCTTTATATCCGCCAATATCGGACTCAGAAGAGGAAAGAACTTCATATTTCCAATCTTTTGAAGATGCATACAAATGATACATGCGGACACAATCTCCCACAAAAAGAGCTGCTTCATCTCCACCAGTACCTGCACGCAATTCCATGATAACATTTAAATCGTCATCCGGATCCGGTGGAACTAATAGATTCTCCAAAACTTTATAAAGCTTATCAATTTCAGCTTTTCCTGATTGAATACCCTCTTCTAGCATAGCGATCATTTCAGGATCTTTCTCTTGAGCTAATGCTTCTTTATCATCGTTGAGAACTTTTTCCTGTCCTAAAACTTTATCATATACGTTCTTTAATTCAGAAAGACGTGCATGTTCCTTACTCAAGCTACTATACTCTTTGGGATTTTCAAAAATTTCCGGATTAGAGATTTTAACTTCCACTTCCTCTAGGCGCTTCAAATACTCTAGAATCTTTTTTTCCATGAATTACTTCTCAATCAAGAGTTCCTGACATACTTCTCGAGTTGAATACCGAGGAGTTTTTTTAAGTTAACTTTTTAAATTCTTTACCCATTGGAGTCATACAAATTCCCCCCTTCAATATCACAACTCTTGAAAATTAGAGAACAGGTTAACGCTCTGTAGGGTATAGAAAACGTTATTACCATAAGATGATTTTCAATCACCTTGTGGTCAACGTCATGAGTCAATGTTTTATCATATCCTGCCAATATGAGTCACTGCAAACGACAAAAACATTCTAACAACCATTGCAGACAAAAATATATAATAAAAGGATATGAATATTTCTGAATGAAACATTAAATAAAAAACACGCCTCAACACATCCTAGAATAAGGAGAATGACAACGTGTTTATACAAAAAAGACTAAAACTTAATGAATAAGACTATTTCTTTTTCTTTGCGGGAGCTTTTTTCTTAGCCTTAGCAATAGGCTCTTCTTCTACCGAGGTTTGAGCAGGTTGCGCAGGCTTTGCATTGCTGTAACGCTTTAAGAACTTATCTACCCGGCCTTCGGCATCCACTAATCTCTTACTTCCTGTGAAGAAAGGATGTGAAGAAGAGGACACGCTGACGTAGCATACAGGATACTCTTGTCCTTCATAAACTTCCGTCTTATCGCTCTGATATGTAGATCCGCAAACAAATTTATATCCTGTAGAAGAATCTACAAATAAAACTTTATTATATTCGGGATGAGTGTTCTTTTTCATATTGACAACTCCAAAATCACCATCTTATGGTATGTGGGAAACAACATCATGAAATACTAAAGGAAAAGTGTACAGAAATACCTTATGAAAAAGCAAGAAAAAATACGCTTATCACCTCTGTTTCAAAGACTTTTTATTTTAGTAATTTTCTTCTATCCATGCTCTGGATTTGCTGAATCTCCTATCTCTGTAAAACAAAATATTTTCCGTGCACGAGCTGGTGACTACGCTGTTTTCAGCAAAGGCGTTCAAAAGTTTTTTTTATTCGTAAAATCTGTATCTTCCGACACAGCGTGGATAGAAATGACTGAATTTCCACATCTATCTCAACAAGATCGAGTCTTGATACAAAACACACCGTGGAAAAACTTAATTAACGATTTACATTCTCCTAGACGAGTTTTTTTAATATCTCTATCAACAAAAGATATGCATATCTTTTGTTTGAATCCAAAAACTCAGCAACTACGTCGCTTGCAATCAGAAGATCTTCCTGTCTTCTCCACACTCCTACAGCTTTCTTTAAATGAAGCGCCAGATCATTTAATAAAAAGACAGGGTAAAAACCGCGATCCATGGTCGCCTAGAATTACTGTAGAGGGAAGTTATTCTCTTAAAACACCTGCTCAAGCTTGGTGCGCGAATTGGCCTAAAGATTCATCCGTTTTATCGGGGAAAAACGTACTCATGTATTTCACAGCTTGCGAAATCTCTGTTTTCCCTTTATGGACTAGTATAGAAACTCCAAAAGGCACAGTTGTTTTAAGAGCTATTGATGTAGGTCACGAAGCCTCGTCTCCTTATTCTTATACTCTTCCCGAGATTAAAGAATAAATAGGACAAGCAAACCTCTTTCAAAACAGTTTCTAGACATTTTATAGATTAAGTCTTAAAAAATACGAAATTTTTAAACTTATCTAGAAAATATTTTTGATTGAAAAATCTAATACAGTAAAATAGCGCTCAAGGCTTTTGTTAGATGCTCATATTTTAATTTTAATGTTACAATTAGATAAATATGTAGCAAAACTTCTGTCTATTTTAGGTGCGCTAAACATAGCCACAATTTCGATTAGGGAAATACCCTTTTCGAATCCTCATTTAATATGAGGACATTCAAACTCAGAAAGAAATTAAGGGTTTCACTAGGCATCTTCATGAGACATCGGTATTCCTTAAATAAAAGTCGTCAAATACTTCATTCGACTTATAAGTTACTTAAAAGTAAAAAACTTGCTCAACATCCCGACTCTCAAAAAGAATTACAAACATTACTAGAGCAGCTCGAAGAAGCCATCTTTCAACAAGATCAAGAAACAGCCAGTCAACTCGCAGAGCAGGCTCAGAAATTCAATAAACGCTACCCTGCTTCTTTTGCAAAGAAATCTTGGGAGCTTACTAAAGCTATTCTCTTTGCCGCTTTAGTTGCTTTTCTTATTCGTCAATTTTGGTTTGAACTTTACGAAGTCCCTACTGGGTCTATGCGTCCAACGATTTTAGAACAAGATCGGATGATTGTTTCTAAAACAACTTTCGGACTACACTTCCCCTTTAAGAAAAAACCTTGGGGATTTTGTTCCGAAGCCATTACTCGCGGTGGCCTTGTAGTCTTCACTGTTGGTGATCTTCCTATTCCAAATTCCGATACGAAGTACTTCGGATTCATTCCTGGGAAAAAACGTTATATTAAACGTTGCATGGGGAAGCCCGGGGATACTCTTTATTTTTACGGAGGAAAAATTTACGGTCTTGATAAAGACGGAAAAATTATTCATTTCCCCAATGATTTTGGTCTTGAGAATCTCTACCACGTCCCTTACATATCTTTCGACGGCTCTGTAGAAATTATAAATAATGAAAAAACTACAGCATTATTTAAACAGATGAATCAACCTTGCGGTAAGATTTCATTACCTCAAGAAGGCCCTTACGGCAAATTTTTTCACAATAGTTCTTGGAATAATGATATTCCCAATGCATTAAAAACTCCTCATACATCTCCGGTTAGTTATTCCGACCTGTTTGGCATGGGCAACTATGCTATGGTACGTATTCTTACTCATAAACAGGCCAGTCTATGTCATACTATTCCAAATCCAATAGCTCAAACTTATTTGGAAATTTGTCATACTCCGAACGTTTCTTACCCTACGCCTCATCTTCAGCACTATAACAATCAAATAATTCCTACCATACAACCTATGAAAACGCTTCTTCCCTTAAGGCAAGAGCATATTCATCTTATTAGGAATAATCTTAATACATCACGGTTTGTTATTTCTGATGGTGTTGCTTACAAGTATCAACCATTTACAAGAGGATCAGAAGATACGGCAAAACTTTTTGCTCTACCTTTCCCGGGAGTAGATAACGGTTGTTACGAATATTCTAAAGGAGAAGCTTATAAAATAGGTTTTGGAGGCATGCGTTATAAGCTAAAACCAACTCATGCATTAATGCAACTAAATGACAATCAGGTAATTGACCTATTTAACTGTGGTATTAATTTTAGCTCATTCTTTATTCCAAAAAATCCTAAGTATAATCCTTTACCAAGTCGCTATGCATTTTATAATCAAGGAAATCTCTATGTTATGGATTCTCCTATCTTCATTAAAAATGATCCCGCCTTGCAAAAGTTCGTAGAGTCTGAAAAAGCAAAACAAGAAGCATCTTCAGAAGATCGTCCTTACATAGGTTTTATCGATAGAGGTCCTCCTCCACAAGATCTAGAACAGTTCTCAAAATTCATTCATAATTTTGGAATACAAATTCCTGAGGGTCATGTTTTAGTTTTAGGAGATAATTATCCTATGAGCGCTGATAGTCGTGAATTTGGCTTTGTTCCTATGGAGAATCTTTTAGGATCACCCTTATGGATTTTCTGGCCTTTAGGACATTTCGGACATTTAAAAAACGTTCCTGCTCCAACCACGTTACCTGGGTATTTAGTCAACAGTTTAGCTTTAGGGTTCTTCGTTTATATCTTTGGACATATGTATTACCAAAGACATCGCCGCCTATTTCCAAAAAATGATAAGAAGAAATAAAGAAGACTCTCAGTTTTATAGAGAATCTTCTTTGAAGAAATCTTAGAGTGTTATTTTACTCCGGAAGCTACTGTAAGAGAGATAAATGTAGGATGTCCATTGATATCCCATTCTTCACCCTCAACAGCATCTTTAAACTCAAATTGAATAGTCAATGTCTCTTCGCAAATATAATCTTCGTAATGGAGAAATGCCTTTTTGACATCTTCTGAAGTATTTATTTGCAAAAGAATACGATCAGAAACATGCAACTTATGATTACGACGCATCGTATTAATTTTATTCACTAATTCCCTAGAAATCGCCTCAACAACCAAATCCTCAGTTAACTGGCAATCAAGAACCACAGTAAATAACGAAGAACTTCGAGCAACATATCCAGACTCTGTCTCCCAAGAAATTAATACATCATCTATACCCAAAGTAATCTCTTCCGAACCTAAGTTCAGAAGAAGAAATTGTTGTTTTAGCAACTGCTGTATCTGCTCTTGAGAAAGATTACTCAGCGCTCTTTGCACATCTTTTATCTTCTCACCCACCCTCTTGCCTAAAGAGCGAAAGTTGGGTTTCACAGTCGTTTTTACAAAGCTTGGTGTCTCTTTATAAAATACGATATTTTTTACATTGAGTTCTTCTGCAATGAGTTGCTCAAAAGAAGTCAACTCATCTAAACGATCTTTAGGACCTACTATATAAAAATTCGCTAAAGGTTGACGTACTTTTAACTTATGCTCCTTACGTAGAGAGTGCCCTAGACCTACAATCTCTCGAGCGTCGCTCATGCGTTGTTCCAAATCTGGAAATACTTTAGCAAGATCTATGTGAGGAAAATCACAAAGATGTACAGACTCTTGAGAATGCTCTGTTTTGATCTGTTGGTAAATATCTTCAGATATAAATGGGATAAAAGGAGCGATTACTCTACAGAAAACAGTAAGCACTTCATAAAGTGTAGCAAAAGCTGCTCTTCTATCTGGAGTGTCCTCAGATTCCCAGAAACGTCTACGGCAACGACGAATATACCAATTTGTTAAATCATCAATAAAAGTAACGAAAGGATTGACAGCAGTATTTAAATTATAAGAGCTCATACTCTCACGAACCTTGCCAACAACAGTATAGAGATTGGAAAGAATCCATCTATCAATCTCGCTATAAGTTATCTCTTCCTTATCGTAACTATTAGCATCGAAACCATACAGATCTGTATAAGTTTTGAAAAAAGATAACACATTTGTTAAGGGCAGGAGAATTTGTTTAAGGATAGATTCAACACCCTTATCAGAAAACCGTAAATCCTCAGCTTTAACAACCACACTGTCTAACAAATACAATCTTAGAGCATCAGCTCCGTAGGTATTCATAATCCCCATAGGACTAGGATAGTTATTTAGCCTTTTAGACATCTTATTGCCATCTTCGGCTAAAACAATACCGTTAACTATCGCATTTTTAAACGCTGGCTGATCAAATAAGGCTGAAGAAATCACCGTAAGGGTATAGAACCATCCTCGTGTCTGATCTAAACCTTCTGCTATAAAATCTGCAGGAAATCCAGCTTCTGTTTCCTTCTGATTTTCAAAAGGATAGTGATTTTGTGCATAAGGCATAGCGCCTGAATCAAACCAACAATCAAATACATAGGGAACTCTCTGAAAAGTCTTCCCGTCTTTTTCAACTTTTAATTGATCAATAAAATGACAATGTAAATCAGAAATCTTCTCTCCAGTAAGCTCTTCAAGTTCTTTTACAGAGCCTATAACTAAGACTTCTCCATCTTTACTTTTCCAAATAGGAATAGGAGTTCCCCAATAACGATTCCTACTAATTGCCCAATCTCTAGCACCCTCTAACCACTTACCAAAACGCCCTTCTTTGATATGCTCTGGAACCCAGTGTATTTTCTGGTTAGCTCGCAACATCTTGTCCTTGATCTTCTCAACAGAAACAAACCAAGAGTTCACTGTTTTGTAAATTAACGGGGTGTCTGTTCTCCAACAGAAAGGATAACGGTGCATTACAGTCCCATGATAAAAAATCTTTCCTAGATTTTTTAAAGATTTGATAATTCCTTTATCGCAGCTCTTAATATATTGGCCTTGATATTCGGGAATCTCTTCCGTAAAGCAGCCGTGATTATCCACAGGACACACTATAGGTACGTGGTGTTCTTTACATACAAAGAAGTCCGCTTCACCAAATGCAGGAGCCATGTGTACAACCCCGGTACCTTCGCTTTCCTCTACAAATGAACCAGAAAGAATTCTGTAAGCTCCTTCTGCACGTTTATGTTCAAAAAAGCTAAAGGGTGGTTCATAGCTTTTCCCTATTAAAGCTGTACCCGGAAAACTTTCTAAAATTTCATATGAATCTGGGTCTGAAAACCACCGGGATAAGCATCCCTGACCTAGGATCCATTCCTCTCTGGAAACCTTATCCGCAACACGTACATAAGTAATTTCAGGACCCACAGCAGCAGCCATATTGGATACTAATGTCCATGGTGTTGTGGTCCATACTAGTAAAGACGCGGGATCTTCTTGCAAAGCAAACTTAATAACTACGGAAGGATCGTCTACTTCTTTATAATTTTGACCTGCTTCAAAGTTGGATAAAGGTGTGCCTAATTTCGTGGAGAAAGGAACCACCTTCACACCTTCATAAACTAGGTCCTGATCATAGAGAGAACGGAATACCCACCAGACACTTTCCATAAATGAAGCATCCATTGTCTTCCACGTAGCAGAAAAGTCTACCCAACGTCCCAAACGATTCACGTAGTGTTCCCACTCATCGACATAACGGAAAACAATCTTTCGACATTCCTCATTAAACTTAGCAATCCCAAAGTCCTCAATAGCTCCTGGAGTGGTAAGATCTAGAGATTTTTCTACCTCATATTCTACAGGAACACCGTGACAATCCCATCCAAAACGTCTAGGAACATAATATCCGTCCATAGTAGCGAAACGTCCGACAACATCCTTGATTGTCCCCGCGAGAAGGTGACCATAATGAGGTAGACCCGTAGCAAACGGTGGGCCGTCATAAAAAGAATACAGAGTTTTGCCCTCTCTGTTTTTTAACGATTTTTGAAAAATATGGTTTGTTTTCCAAAAATCCAATATCTTCTCTTCTCTGTTAGCAAGACTTTCCTTGCTCCCTTCGCCTTCCGTATTCATGCTTTAGCCGTTAAGTGCGTGTAGATGTAAAATCACTCCCAAAATAAAGATTTCTCTGGTTTTCGTCCACCTTACCCTCGTAATTTAAGAAAAATTCTCCTTCTCTTGACAACATTTAAAATAGAGGGATACTTGAGTTGCACAAAAGCGAAGAAAAATTTAAAATATGCTCTGGGGGTGTATAGGTTTCGACTTGGAAATGAAGTGTTAATTGCATGCGGAGGGCGTTGGCTGGCCTCCTAAAAAGCCGACAAAACAATAAATGCCGAACCTAAGGCTGAATGCGAAATTATCAGTTTCTCTGACCTCACCCAGGAAAGATTAGCTGCTTAATTAGCAAAAGTTGTTATTTAGATAACCTCTAGATAACCCGGTGCTCATAAACTCCACCAGAGGTTTGTGAAGTACCGTCATCTATCTGGTTGGAATTTACCTTCTCTAATTCTCAAGAGGGTCTATTCGAGATTATTGAGAGTCGTTGGTTTCCATAGATGTTCTTAGCTGAGGAAATTCAATGTAATACTACTAGGGACTAAGCATGTAGAGGTTAGCAGGGAGTTTACTAAGGACGAGAGTTCGAGTCTCTCCACCTCCATATTTTTAATTTTTCTCAAGCAACACTTCGATACTTAAGCCACTCTTCATCAAATTAGTAAATAATTTCTTGAAATGTACGAAGATTTCAATCAGTATCTATTCGAAAACCTATTTTTGCATTATAGTTTCTCTCTAAATCCCACAATAGCAAGCTTGAGCAAAGCATGAGAATTACACAAAACACAGTTTTAATAGTAAATCACCAGCACACGTCAACTGGTCAATTGGATCATTATTTTGAAAAAAATAAGCAACATGTTGTTCAGAATCCGTTGCACCGTTCATGCTGTGAATCCTTCCTGAGCTATTTACCAATTTTTAGTACTTTTACAGGGTTACGTGCTCTATTAGGGATTTCCAATATTGAAACTGCTTTGCTTCTTCCAACAGGAGGTTATAGTAAAATATGTACCATTTCCCCTTGTCTCGAAATTAATGAAGCGTTGCCTACGATCCGCGAGGATGCCTGGTTAGAAATTTTCGGAATCAAAGGTCTTCTAGCTATTTGCCAAGTAGTTCTCAAAGTTATTCGAGTGATAACCAATTACTTTAAAAAAGTCTGTGGTTATGTCGCACCGACGTCTGCCGATATTGATCCTAAGAAACAACCCCTGCCCCCTCAAAAATCTGCTGAAGAAGAACTCCGAGATTTCCTAGGCTAAATCGCTAAACTATAAAATAGTTGCTGCGGCGGCTGCAAGTTCAGAACGTTCCGTACGCGTCATAAACATATGGCCATAAAGAGGCAAATGATGAAACTTACCTACTAAATAGGTAAGCCCATTGGAATTTTCATCAAAGTATGGACTATCGATTTGTGTAGGATCGCCTGTTAGAACAATTTTTGTTCCTTTCCCTGCACGAGAAATAATCGTTTTAATCTCATGAGGAGTAAGGTTCTGTGCTTCATCAATGATCATAAACACTTTTGGCAAAGACCTTCCACGAATATATGTCAGAGCTTCCATCTCTAATTTTTTAGCTTCCATCAAAGATTGTAAGACCTCTGAAAAATCTCCCATACCATTAATATTAAAAAGGAATTCCATATTATCGTAGATAGGCTGCATCCAATGTAAAAGCTTTTCTTCCTTAACCCCAGGAAGAAATCCAATATCTTTCCCCATCGGAATGATAGGACGACTCACTAATAACTTATTATAATTCCCCTTATCAAATACCTGATGCATAGCTGCTGCTAAAGCTAAAATAGTTTTCCCTGATCCTGCTTGTCCCATGAGCGTAACTAATTTTATATCATCGCGCAAAAGAAGATCTAAAGCACACTTTTGTTCGGTATTTAAAGGTTTTATTCCCCAAATTTTATCTGGAAGAGATTTTAAAGAAACGATTCTTCCTTCACCTGCGTGATAACGGCCGAGAGCAAAATAATTCTCTCCTCCTGAAATAAAAAAATATTCATTAGGTGATGGAGCTATGTCTAAACGAATATCTAAATATCCATTTGTATAAAAGCTTTCCACATCAGATGCAGACACACTTAGTTCACGATAACCACGATATAAAGATCTAAAAGAGAATCTTTTATTTTCATAATCCCGAGCTTCTATCCCTAAGGCTTCAGCACGGACTCTACGTCCTAGACTCTTTGTTACAAAAATCATAGGCTCTCGTTGTGCTATCACTTGAAGCAACTCGAGCGTAAGAAGTTTTCGGCGTTTTTCATCATTAGCTAGGTTAGCAACAGAAGATACTTCTATACGTAATTCACCTCCATTAGGAAGAGATATACCATCAGCATGACTACCAAAACGTTCAAGTAATAAACGGATATTACTCAAAGCTCGCGAAGCATTTTTTGCTGATTCATCACGATCTTTAGCAAATGATTCCAACTCCTCAATTACAGTAAAAGGAATGATAATTCGTGTGTCCTCAAAAGATGATAGGGCCTCTGGATCATAAATAAACACACTCGTATCAATGACCATTGTTTTCTTCATTCAGCTAACTCCTAATGAAACAGGGCTCCAACCCCAAAAGACATTTTATATCTGCAAATATCCTTCCTAATAAAATGACGAAAATACTTAAAACAAATACTGAGAAAATCTGCGCTTATATTGACAAAATTTTATTAGAAACTTCTTGACCCTTTTATATAATTCTAAGTAAAAAAAACTCTATTCTTATTCTTCTAAAAAGAAAAACTGCTTAACATCTTCAAGAAGTTAGGTTGAATTTAGCAATCGACAACATCAACTGCTAATTCGATTGTCAAAAAAACAGCGCTCCTCTACAATGACGTTAAGCAATGACAGTAGAGTTTACCACTGGAGGTCGCCATGAAAGTGAAAATTAATGACCAATTGATTTGCATTCCTCCCTATATTTCTGCACGATGGAATCAAATAGCCTTTATTGAATCGCAAGAAGGAGAAGTTAAAGGGCAGGCTACCCTCAAGCTACATTTAATTGACGGGAAGATCATCTCTATCCCTAATTTAGATCAGTCAATTATTGATATTGCTTTCCAAGAGCACCTTCTCCATTTAGAAGCTTCTCAAATAATTCGAGATGAATCTGGTCGTGAAGATGATAAGCTAGGTATGTTAATGAATGTACTTCAGCAATTATCTAAAGATACAGACGTACAAATGTTCTCACAAAAAAGTCTGATGTCTCCGCTATTTTCTGGAACCAGCCCCATGGAAATGATTCTACAACACACCCCGGAACATAAAGACCATCCCGATGCACCTGCAGATATTTTAGAAAAAATGGTTATGGTAATTCGCACTCTGGCAGGGAATAATCCCAATCTTCTACCCAAAGCAGAACCTCATTGCAACTGCATGCATTGTCAAATCGGCAGAGTAATTAGTGAAGAAGAAGACGCCACTGTGTGCGAAGAAGATTTATCTTTCCGCACGTGGGACATTAGTCCAAGTGGAAATAAATTGTATCTTGTTACCGATCCGTTAAACCCAAGTGAGCAGTTTAGTGTATATCTAGGGACACCTATCGGATGTACTTGCGGCAAGTTAAATTGTGAACATGTAAAAGCAGTTCTCTATACTTAAGACTTAGTCAAGTTTACTCGATTGGTAAGATAATTGACTTTTTCACTGCAGTCGATATAATTCTTTTTTCTAGGGGTCGCTTCCCCTAGAGGACTAGGTCACATCCTTGTATCGATTTCTAATGTGAACACATTGTAGGAGTAAAGCATGCGAACGCTATCGATTTCTATGCTTTTGTTTACCATCGGGTCAGGAATAAGTTCAGCAAGTTTACATGCTGCTCCTTCCGTATCAAAAACACCTGTTGCGCAAATGGACAAGTCTTCCTTTTCTCCATTTACAGGAGAGATTAAAGGAAACCGTGTACGCTTGCGTTTAGCTCCACATGTAGACAGCTCCATTATCAAAGAACTTTCTAAAGGCGACTATATTGCCGTTATTGGCGAGAGCAAAGACTATTATATCGTTGCTGCTCCTGAAGGACTCAAAGGTTACGTATTCCGTACATTTGTTTTAGATAATGTGATTGAAGGTGAGCAAGTAAATGTACGCTTAGAACCCTCAACATCCGCTCCCGTACTTGTACGTTTATCTCGAGGCACAGAAATTCAAGCAACGTCGAGTCAGCCACAAGGAAAGTGGTTAGAGATTGCCCTACCTAGTCAGTGCGCTTTCTATGTTGCTAAAAATTTTGTTTCTCAAAAAGGTTCTATAGATCTTTATAAACATAGAGAAGGTCAAAAGAAAATCGCTTTAGACTTACTAGATTCTGCTGTGAAATTCGCTCAAGATGAGTTGAAAAAAACTCTAGATTCCGTTGACTTAGAAGCAATTTATAAAAAAATCAATCTTGTACAATCTGAAGAATTCAATGATGTCCCCGGTTTGCAGCCATTAATACAAAAAGCTTTAGAGGAGATCCAAGATACCTATCTTTCAAAATCTCTAGCAAGTCAAGATAAGGCAATCGGGAAACAACAAGCATCCAGTTCTTCTGATACTTTTTACAGTACGGAAAAGCCTGCAACTACCGGATCTTTATTATCTCGTCATATCCGCAAGCAAACAGTAATTAAGACCTCTCCAAAAACTCAAGGAAGAGAAAGTCTTGAATGTTCCTTATTTAAAATTTGGGCAAGCATGCAGCCACAAGAAAATGCTAAAAAGCTTACTCAAGATGCTTTCTATGAAGAAGAAAAAAAGAAGAAACAAACTTTTGTTGGAGAACTGGAAGTTTATCCCCATGTTGTAAAAAACAATCCTGGTGATTACTTACTTAAAGATAAGGAAAATACTATAGCCTTTGTCTATGCAACAAAAATAGACCTAGAGAAATGGTTAGGAAAGAGAGTTTCTGTGGAATGTTTACCTCGTCCAAATAATCATTTTGCTTTTCCAGCTTATTACGTAATCAATATTAAAGAAGTTATTTCTTAAACTACTCTCTTACGCTCTCCTTTAAACTGTCAGTGATCCAATATGCAGGATAATTTAAAAGTAGAGCTTCTTCTTCAACTCTATAGTATTTAATACGCTGATTACCCGAAATATCCTTACCAGTATAGACAATATGCATATACCCTTGTTTATCTAAATATGCACAAGGATCTACGCTGTAATCCGCATCAATAAGCTTAGGATGATTCCAAGTTAATCCTTCGTTATATGAAGGAAAGCATGTTAGTCCCTCTCCATTAGGGGCACTATTAGCAAAAAGAAATAATCTCCCACTTCTCCCCGATTGAACAGCAATACTACTATTATAACTTCGCCAAGGAAGGTTCTTTAATTTTGACCAAGAAGTTCCACGATTTGTTGATGTTGACATGCAGATATAATTTTCTTCTACAGAAGCATTTCTACAAAAAAGCGCCAGTTTGTTTGATGTTAAAGATACAATAGCAGGTTCTATAGGAACTTGATTTCTTGTCTTTCCTAAAATAGGGCCAAAACGCCCTTCCCAAGATTGAGAACAGAAATTATAAATTTCTACCCAAGAAGCTCCTACAAGCTCCTGATCTGTTAGCATCCCATAGATACTGTACGAGGGAATATATATTTGATTTCTTATTCTATCCACATAAGGAGGATTTCTTGTTGTCCCCTCTAACCCAGGAGGTAAGAGTCTATGTTCGGACCAATTTTTCCCCGCATTGAAAGAGAAAGCTAGATAAGGACGACTCACGCTCTCTCCAAAAAGTTGTTTTCTATAGAACAACCATATTTCCTGAGAGCTAATTCTCACCAATACGGGGTTAGAAAAACTCCCAGATTCCTGAGGGAAAATCTCTCTAGATTCCGACCATAATCCCTGATCGCAATACCTTCCTACGAGTTTGTTGCTCTCTTGCCAAACAACAAGAAGTTTTCCAGAAGTTTCGACAATTGTAGAGGAACCAGAAATACTATTTTCAGAAGATAGCCACAGTTCCTCATAAGGCTTATACTCTCCGAAACATAAACTCAGCGGAGAAAATATAAATAAG
Organism: Chlamydia sp. 04-14; assembly: GCF_036632095.1. Taxonomy (NCBI): domain Bacteria; kingdom Pseudomonadati; phylum Chlamydiota; class Chlamydiia; order Chlamydiales; family Chlamydiaceae; genus Chlamydia; species Chlamydia sp. 04-14. Next base: position 45,330 of record NZ_JAPYKW010000004.1, on the reverse strand, counting down.
AAAACCCAGTACTTCCACATAAATGCAACCTAAAAACAAAAAATAGGAAGCATGTTATAAAAATTTTAGAGTTTTTGTAATGAGTAAAAACAAGTCATCCCTAAAACTCTCTAATACACAGAAGGGAAATCGGTTTTACCTCTGAAAACACGATAGATATACACTCCATAGGCTATAATGAACGGCAAACCTACAAGTACGATGACCAAAAGACTCTGTAATGTTTTTGTACTTGCTGCTGTATTGTAAATAGTATAGCTATGCTCAGGATCTACAGTAGAAAATAGAATATTTGGAAAAACTAAAGTTACCGTCGATAGTATTAATAGAAGTAAATTCAACGAAGAATAGAGAAAGGCACAGCCGTAGCGTTTCCTAGATATGCAAGTCTTAGTTGCTAGACAACTTCCTAAAGTCATAGCGAGCAACAATATCAATATAGGGTATGTAGGAACTCCATTAAAACTTCCTACCTGAAAAGAGTATCCCTTTGTCTGCGGTATCACAGCAAGAGTAGCACCGATCAAGAGAAGATAAACAACTAAAAATGCGGATAAAACATAAGAGAAACGCTTAATGATCCGCTGTTGCAACTCTCCAGTAGTCTTCATTAAAACAAAAGTAGCTCCATGAATTGCGAAAGCACTAACAACAAGAGCACCGCAGAGTAATGTGTAAGGACGGAAAAATAGCACCCAAGATAAAGAAGAATATGGGGTTGTAGGCGCTATAGGCAATCCTAAAATCATATTTCCCACTAAAACCCCTAAGAAAAAGCTAATAGCGATTCCTGATATACAAAAAACAATATCCCAGAATGCTTTCCACTTTGTGGATTCTGCTTTACTACGAAATTCTAAAGAACATCCTCGGAAGATATAGAGCAAAACTAATGTCCATATTGGCATATAAAAAATCGATAATAATGCGCCATAGGCCGGTGGAAATCCTGCAAAAAGTCCCCCAAAAATAATAATGAGCCACACTTCATTACCATCCCAAACAGGCCCTATAGAATTAAGTAACGTACGCCGTTCCTCATCAGCGCGAGACATGAAGTAAATTGCACTTAAACCTAAATCAAAACCATCTCCTAAAGAGTAGGCAAACACTGCAACTACTAATATAACATACCAAGCTATCGGCAATAGTGAAGCTAAAGAAAAATCCATGATCATACTTCCACCTCATTAAGATCGTTTTGATCGGGTCCTCGTTGTATTTTCTTCCATAAAAGAAAGAGGAATAAAGATAAGAGACAAACAAACACTAAACTAAATAAAATAAGAGTCTGAACAACCTGACCTCCACGTATTATAGGAGAAACAGCATCGCTAGTTTTTAATAAACCATAAACTACCCAAGGCTGTCTTCCCATTTCTGCAGCAAACCAACCCACTTCATTACACACTTCCGGACAGAGAATAGAGAATGAAAGTATGGATAAGATGAAGGGTTTTAATGCCCAGCGTCTTTTCTTATAAGCACACCAGGTAATGATTGCGAGAAGAACCATTAATCCCCAAAGCATAACCATTAGGTGATAAAATTGGAAAACTAGCTGCACATTAGGCCACTCATCTTGTGGCGTTTGATCTAAACCTGCAACAGGAGTTTTAGTATTTCTATGGACTAAGAATGAAAGACCTCCAGGAATAGGCAGACCTATAACTTTTTGATTCTTCACATCGACATAACCAAATAAATAAATTGGGCTATATTCTTCAGTTTTAAATAGACCTTCAAAGGCAGCTAATTTCGCAGGCTGATTTTTAGCAACACCACGTGCTGTAACATCTGCAGACCATAATTGCAAAATAAGTACGATAATCCCAGTAATTGCGCCTAATTTTAATCCCTGACGGGCAAATTCTACATGGCGTTGCTTACGCAAATAATATGCGCTAACACTAATTACCAGGAAAATACCTGATAACCAAGTCCCTAATACAACGTGAATATAACGATCTATACTTGAAGGAGAGAAAACCACTTGCCAAAATGAAGTCATTGTAGGAACAAGATGTCCATTGTGCATAGCCATTTCATAACCTGAAGGCGTTTGCATCCAAGAATTCGCACACACAATCCAGAAAGCGCTCATATGTGCTCCTAAAGCTACCATACAAGTAGAGAAGAAGTGCATTTTCTTAGAAACTTTATGACGTCCAAATAATAAAACACCTAAAAATCCTGATTCTAAGAAAAAGGCAAAAACACCTTCACTTCCCAAAAGTGTCCCAAAGACATTTCCAGTATATTCAGAAAATCTTGACCAATTTGATCCAAAAGAAAAAATTTGCATGATTCCAGTGACAACGCCAACAACAAATGTTAAAGCAAAAACACCAATCCAAAACCAAGTCATCTGTTTATAAATATTCTTCTTCGTAACTAGATATAAGCCCTCCATTAAAACAAGCATCATACTGAGGCCCATACTCAAAGGAACAAACAAGTAGTGAAACGCAATAAATAAACCAAACTGTATTCTAGATAAAATCACCGTGTCCATGTGTCCGCCAGAAATCCGAGAACAAATAAAAAAGCTGTAATGTGAAGTATATAACAAACTATTGCAACTATAAAATACTTTGCTGTTAACCTTTTTCTCTATATGCTACAGTATTATATTACCTTCTTTTAGAAAGCAGTCGCTTGCCTTTAAGGTGAGAATCTCTTCGAGTATTCTATTCTAGGAAACTAGTAAAGCTATGCCCATAGATATTACTTACTATACAACGCCCTTGTTAGAAATTATTCTGATTTGGGTAGTATTAAATTATCTTCTGAAGTTCTTTTGGGGAACTCGAGCCATGGACGTTGTCTTCGGCTTGCTTGCCTTCCTGTTTCTATTTGTCTTAGCAGATAAGCTACACTTTCCTATAATCCGACGACTGATGTTACACGTCGTTAATGTAGCTGCTATCGTTGTTTTCATTATTTTCCAACCAGAGATACGGCTAGCCCTATCGCGTGTGCGATTTCATGGAAGAAAGTTTGTTATTGATTTACAGGACCAATTTATTGAACACCTTACCTCATGCATCTATCAGATGTCAGAGAGACAGGTTGGAGCTCTTGTCGTTCTTGAAAATAAAGATTCCTTTGATGAATTTTTAAGCTTCTCTTCAGTAAAAATTAATGCAGATTTTTCAGAAGAACTTTTGGAAACAATTTTTGAACCTTCTTCTCCCCTTCACGATGGGGCCGTAGTTCTTAGAGCAGAAACCATAGCCTATGCCCGAGTTGTTCTCCCCTTAGCTCATGATACTACACAATTATCACGTTCCATGGGAACACGTCACCGTGCAGCTTTAGGAGCAAGCCAACGTACTGATGCATTGATCATCATTGTATCTGAAGAAAATGGCTATGTATCGTTATCTCGCGATGGGATTTTGACTCGCGGGGTGAAGATGGACAGATTCAAAGCAGTATTGAGAAGTATCCTCACTCTGAAAGAACAAAAACGCAAACCCTTTAGCTCATGGATTTGGAAAAAATGATCGATTTTCTTTCTCGTTTTTTCATGCGCAATTGGCTGAGAAAAGTAGTATCTCTAGGGTTTGCCATCATCATTTGGGTCCTCGTCGGACAGACGGTAACTATTACCCGCACCTTGAATAATGTTCCCGTACGCATTATCGATCTTGATACTGATCAAACAGTCTTAGGATTACAAAGCAATGGCCTATTAGATAAAAAAGTTTCGTTAACCATCACAGGGAATAAAAATACTGTCCACGATCTTCGTCCTACAAATCTAGAAGTCGTTATTAGTGCTACAGGACATACGGAAAGTTGGATAGCTGCTATTGATAAGTACAATCTTGTTAGTCTTGACGGTGAAACAAATATCCGTAGAGATATTCAAAGCGTTTCCGCTGATGATATTTTTATTCGTTTGACGCAATATGTTACTGAAGACATCACAGTAACAATCACAACTCCTGTGGGAAGTCCTCCTAAAGGCTACGAATATTTAGATGTTTGGCCTAAATATCTTATCCAAAAAGTTAGTGGTCCTAAAGAATATGTAAATGCCCTTAAGGAACAGGGATTAGAGCTTACCTTTAATTTGAATAAGGTGTCTTTCGAGGAGTTAGAAAGAAATCGTATAGCTCAAGGGAATCACGATGAGATTATCTTCCCTATTCCTGAAGAATGGAAAAAAATTCTTATACCTTTTGGCAACACGAATACCTATGAAAATCTAAACGACCCTCAAGCAGATTTCTTACGCTTACTCTTTTTAAAACAGGAATTTATTCCTTTAAATCTCAATCTTCCTGTTTTACTTTTCTTCCCTGTAAAATATAGTAACACCTTCAATCCTCAGGCTTATACTTTAGAACCTTCCCATCCTATTATTCTTAATCAAGGTATCTACCAAATAGATATTCCTCTATATGCGAAAGATGTCAGTAAGCTTTTCTTAGATGTTGTTAAAAATAATATCGCTTTAGCTATTGTCATGGCTCCGCCACACGGGAATAATTCTGTAAATTGGGCTGTAGAATTTATAGATGAAAAGACTCTTGAAGATACCTTTGTTCAAGCTATCATGGCTCAAGAACATGGAATTCTCCATGACTTCGCTTTAATTGATGAAACTGGAATACGTCATCGATTTCGTGAATATTTAAGGAAACTTTCTCTATTTGGGAAAGATGGATCTCCCCTAAATCTTTCTGCAGAGATTTCTCACAACAAAGTGATTATTCGTTCAAAACCTACAGAAACCTCCAAGCTACATAAAAAAGAATGGTAGAGCATTAGATCTATGTATTAGATATTCACAAATAGAAGTGTGTGTGATTAATAATATAAAAATTATAAAAACAGTCGGAAGAATTATCGAAGCTACTACAGTGTCGATGATAATAACTCATTCAACTACGAAAGAGTGCAATCTATCACAAACAAAGAAAAATAGTACCCATTTGTTCCCAATCTCCTATTATAATGTATAGATTAGGGATCCTAAATTATGTTAAAGAACATACGTCGCGCAAAACAAACTGTTATAGATTTCTTTGTTTATTATTTAGGAATAACGTTTATCGGGATTTTTAAATATATTCCCCATTCTCTCCTTTGTCGTTTTGGGAGAGCTTTAGGAACTATCATCTTCTATACAATCTCTGATTACAGGAAAACAGCACTTACAAATTTGGCTCTTGCTTTTCCTAATAAGACTTTTAAAGAAAGAAAACGCATTGCTAAGCATTCTATACAACATGTCATGATCACTGTTTTAGAACTCTTAGCAGTAGAAGGGCTGATCGGAAATCTAGATAGTTTGATTTCCATAGCAACCGCAGAAACTCATCCTGAGGGGTTCTCTAGTAACGAAGTCCTTACACAAAAAGAATTAGAAGATACATTTTCTAAATTAAGTGAAAACGAGGGAATTATTTTATTTTGTGGTCATCAGGCAAATTGGGAACTTCCTTTTCTTTATATTACCCGAGATTATCCTGGTCTAGCCTTTGCAAAACCGATAAAAAATACTCGATTAAATAAAAAAATTTTTTCTCTAAGAGAGACTTTTAAAGGGAAAATTGTTTCCCCAAAACAAGGGATACATTCTGCACTTCAAGCCCTACAACAGGGGCATGTTATTGGTATAGTCGGAGATCAAGCATTACTCATATCCTCGTACGCCTATCCGTTATTTGGAAATGAGGCTTTTACAACAACATCTCCAGCACTACTTGCCTATAAAACAGGAAAACCCGTAATGGCCGTATCGGTATTTCGCAACAAAAATGGATACAAAATTGTTCCTAGTAAGAAATTTTACGCCGATAAGTCTTTACCCATTAAAGAAGCAACCTCTTCACTTATGAACAATCTCATGGGATTCTTAGAAAAAGGTATCGCCCATGAACCGGAACAATGGATGTGGATGCATAAAAGATGGAAACGAAAGCTCTTCAGCAATCTGAAAAAGAAACATGCTTATAGCGATATTCTCGTTATTGCTAATTATGCAGAACTTAAAAACTATAAGATATTTCTTACTGATCTCGCTGATCTTTATTCAGGAGCTCGATTAACCTTAGCTTTAGAAAATCCATCCAATGAAAAGATATGTGCAGATTATCCTCACCAATACACCATAAAAGAATTCTCATCTCCTGAAGCTCTACAGGCTTTGCCTAATAGTTTCCCTGCTGTTTTTGATCTCGCGGGACTTCCAACAGCATTACATAAACATTTCAAAACAACAGGCTCTTCAGTTCTGTTCACAAGAAAAGCACTAGAGAAAAAATTATCCCATCCTCAAGCATCTTTAATTACAGCATTAAGTAAATTCTCAAAAAAATCTGAATAGAACAGAAAAGAATTTTTTTGATTTTTTTCTTAATTTAAGAGAAAATGCTCTTTATAATTTTTAAATTAGAAGAATTTTATGTGCTTAACAGGATGTTTAGGATCTACATTTGAATGTACTCTTAACTGTGTGTGCTTTTGTCAAGACTCTCAGAAAAACAAGCGTATTCTTGCATTAATTTCAGCATTAGCATTTGCAATATTAGCAATAGCAGCGATTGTCGTTTTCTCATTAATATGTGCAGGCACTATTCACGTTCCTGATACTCTATGGGGAATCAGCAAGTATATTCTCACACCGATCCTACTAGTAATAGCACTTGTTACAGCTTCACTTTCTGCCGGATGTTTTAAAGCAAGAAATCGTTTCGTGACTACTGCATAAAATTAGAGCATCAACTTATTTAGCTGATGCTGTGATGATATCATTTACCGTTGTCAATGTAAGGTTATTGGTATCCTTCATCTGAGCACCACGACTCAAAACTAAAATCTTATCATAATTTGATAAAATTCCTTGTTCGATTCCATATACACAGGCCTGATGTCTCCATACTGTACGATCGGACTCTTGTGTAAGCATAGGATACACTCCCCACTCTAAAGCAAGTCTATAATACACAGATAGATTTGGAGTGACAGCAATAATCGGGAAACGTGGACGATATTTAGAAAGGAAAATCGGAGATCCTCCCGATTCTGTATAAACGATAATAGCCTTAGCATCGGCCTTCTCAGCAATTTGAATTCCTGATAAACCTATAGATTGAAGATAAGGAGATACTTTAACTGCGCATTCACTATCATTAAGCTCTAAGAAGGAAATATAATTGAGATTTTTTTCTGTCTCTTGAATTACAGAACGCATAATTTTTACAGCTGCCACAGGATAACTTCCTGAAGCTGTTTCTCCTGATAACATTACTGCAGAAGTGCCATCATAAATAGCATTGGCAATATCAGAAACTTCAGCACGTGTAGGTAAAACATTGCGAATCATAGATTCTAACATTTGCGTAGCAGTAATGCAAAAACGTCCCGTTTCACGAGATACTTTCGCCATGAACTTCTGTAGACTAGGGACTTCAACAACAGAAAGCTCGATTCCTAAATCTCCACGAGCAATCATAATCCCGTCCGAAACTTTAGCAATTTGCGAGAAATTCTCTACTCCTAAACGATTTTCTATCTTAGCAATAATTGGCATATCTGGACGTCCAGCATCTCCTAAGCACTTGCGCATGCTTTCGATATCCTCAGCATAACGAACAAAAGAAGCCGCAATAACATCAACACCTTGGGCAACCCCAAATTTAAGATCATTGATATCCTTATCCGTCATAAAAGGAAGGGCTAAATCAATTTCTCTTATACTCAAAGATTTATGCGATTTCAATTCTCCAGAATTGATAAATTCTAATTCTAAATGATCATCACTAACAGACGTCACAACAGCTTGAATATACCCATCATCTATCAAGACATCAGCGCCTTCACGCACATAAGGAAAAACACATTGAGGATGTAGAGTAATTCCACCTTCGGCAGATCCTTCAACCTCTTTTCCTGTTAAGGTAATTTTCTGACCTCGAGAGACCTTGATTGGTGTAGAAATCTGCCCTAAACGAATTTCTGGACCTTTGGTATCTAACATAATCGCTAACGGAGCACCTTTCTTCTCCCGCAATTCCTTAAGAAGACGAATTGTCTCTCCATGACTTTCATGAGTACCATGACTAAAATTCAATCTGGCAACATTCATACCCGCATCTAAAAGCTTTTCAAGCATTTCTGGAGTGTTTGTTGCTGGACCTATAGTACAAATGATTTTCGTTCTTGCGATCATACTTCCCTAATTTCTCAAACCAATCAAAAACTTATTTACCCTATAGCTAACATTGATCTCTTAATACAAAAATAATTTAAAAGACTTCGCCATATCTGACATACTTCGCTACACATGATAAGATACATGATTCGATCTTAATTTGTATGTTGAAATACCTAACATTATACTATTTTATGGAAAACATAGCTTATACTTATTGCTTAATCCTCGGAAATGAGTAGTTTGCTTTTTTTTCTTTCTATAAAGTTAAAAGTGAATCAAACTAGTTTCCTACGTAGTTATAATTATTCGTGTAGAACATCTCTCCTTATTTCCTAAATTATTGTGAGATCTATGCCCAGCCTGCCTGTTCGTATTTCTGGTATTACAGTTAGAAATCTGAAAAACATCTCCATAGAATTTCTCCCCGGAGAGATTGTCTTACTTACCGGGGTATCAGGATCTGGGAAATCTTCATTAGCCTTTGATACCATTTATGCGGCAGGAAGAAAACGGTATATAGCTACTTTGCCCTCATTCTTTGCTACAACCTTATCTTCTCTACCTGATCCTACCGTGGAAAAAATCCAGGGGTTATCTCCGACTATTGCCGTTAAACAAAATCATTTCGCCTATCATGTGCACGCGACTGTTGGGAGCACCACAGAACTTTCCCAACATCTGGCTTTATTATTCTCCCTGGATGGAGAGGCTAGGGATCCTCGCACAAAACAAATCCTGCATTTACAAAGTAAGGAAAAGATTCTTGCTACACTTGCCGCTATCCCTGATGGAACACAGATAACAATTCTCACTCCTCTGATAGATAGAAGCATAAAATCTATTCAAGAATGTGTGCGACAGGGATATACAAAAATCCGTATAAATAATGTCATTTCTTCTATTTATCCCTTTCTTTCTTCTCCTCTTACTGAAGATACCCCTATAGCTATTGTTATTGATTCTTTCATTAAAAATGAAAGTAACAATGCAAGGATGAAAGTCAGTTTATTTTCTGCTCTTGATCTAGGGCAAGGGCATTGTTCTGTACATACCGAGACATATGAAGAAACCTTTTCGACTCAGATACATATTCCTGAAACCCAACAGACATATACACCATTAACACCACAGTTATTTTCTCCTCATAATCTTGAAGACCGTTGTACTAAGTGCCAGGGATCAGGAATCTATATCACTATTAAAGATCCTTCTCTCATTCAAAATGACTTATCTATTCGGGAAAATTGCTGTAAGTTAGCAGGAAATTGTTCTACTTATTTCTATCATGCTCTTTATCAATCTCTCGCAGACACTTTGGATTTTAGTTTAGACACTCCATGGAAAGATCTTCCTGACTCTATCCAGAACGCTTTCCTCTATGGTCAAAAACATCTTATTCTTCCTGTACGTCTTTTTGATCCTACATTAGGAAAAAAATCTTTATCTCATAAACTTTGGAGAGGCGTCCTTAATGATATTGGAGAGAAAGTCCGTTATGGAGCAAAACCCTCAAAATATATTCCCGAAGGGACAACAGCAACACCCTGTCCTACATGTCAAGGAACTGGAATCGGAGAATATGCCTCTGCAGCCCTATGGCAAGGAAAGACTTTCCTAGAATTTCAGAAAATGCCCCTTGATGAGTTTTTTTCTTTCACATCTTCTATAACGACTACATCAAATTCTGTTCGCGAAGTACTAGATGGTCTAAACAACCGTCTTTCCACATTGATTAACCTAGGACTTTCCTACCTCACTCCAGAAAGAACATTAGCAACATTATCAGGAGGAGAGCAAGAACGCACTGCTTTGGCTAAGCATTTAGGAGCTGAGCTATCAGGAATCACCTATATTCTTGATGAACCATCGATAGGCCTACATCCTCGCGACACTCATAAACTGATTCAAGTAATTCAAAAATTACGCGATCAGGGAAATACCATTCTTCTTGTTGAGCATGATGAGCAGATGATATCTTTTGCTGATCGTATTATCGATATCGGACCACGAGCAGGGATCTTCGGAGGTGAAGTATTATTTAATGGATCACCTAAAGATTTTTTAAAAACTGGAGATTCATTAACAGCAAACTATCTGCGTCATGAACTCACTATAGACATTCCCCAAAGACTCCCTAAAGCAAAGGCGACGCTTACACTTTCTGATGCCACGACAAATAATTTAAAAAACGTCACTATTTCTCTACCTCTAGAGAGAATAACCGCAGTGACGGGAGTTTCAGGATCAGGGAAATCTTCTTTAATTAATGATACATTAGTTCCCGCTATAGAACGCTTTATTCAAGGAGATATAGACTCCCACTTACATATAGAAGGGGGTGTCATAGAACGTGTTGTACATATTACTCGTGATCTTCCAGGTCGTTCGCAACGTTCTATTCCACTAACGTATATTAAAGCTTTTGATGAGCTTCGGGAGTTATTTTCCCAACAACCTAAAAGTAAACGCTTGGGATTAACAAAAGGCCATTTTAGTTTTAATCTTTCTTTAGGAGCTTGCACAGAATGTCAAGGTCTAGGCTCTATAATCCTTGATGATCATACCCAGGTTCCCTGTCCACTCTGTCACGGAAAACGATTTCAATCTCAAATCTTAGAAGTAAACTATCAAGGAAAGAATATCGCTGACATCTTAGAAATGACAGCATATGAAGCTGAGAAATTTTTCATGTCTACTCCTCATATTCATGAAAAAATTCATGCATTATGCTCTTTAGGTCTTGATCATCTCCCTTTAGGGAGATCCTTATCAAGCCTATCAGGAGGAGAAATCCAAAGATTAAAACTTACCTATGAGCTACTCGCTCCTTCTAAAAAATCCACACTTTATATTCTTGATGAGCCGACAACAGGATTGCATACTCACGACATTCATGCTCTTATCCATGTTCTCCAGTCTCTTACTCAACAAGGACATACTGTAGTAATCATAGAACACAATATGCATATTGTGAAGATTGCTGATTATGTTATTGAACTTGGTCCTGAAGGAGGAAATCTCGGTGGGTATCTTTTAGCCTCATGCACCCCTGAAGAACTGATTTCCCTGAATACACCTACAGCAAAAGCTCTGGAACCATATTTTAAAAAGACCAAGGCTCTTCCCAAACTAACTGAAAAATCTCAAAATAGACATCTTCTCAAAGATATTTCTATTCAAGACGCCTACCATCATAATCTCAAACACATTGATATGACTCTTACTCGCAATGCTCTGACAGCAATTTCAGGGCCTTCAGCCTCGGGGAAACATTCTTTGGTCTTTGATATTCTTTATGCTGCAGGAAATATTGCTTATGCCGAGTTATTTCCTTATTACGTTCGTCAAGCTCTTATTAAGAAAACCCCTCTACCACAAGTAGAAAGCGTTCGAGGGTTATCGCCAGTTGTTGCAATAAAAAAAACGGGAATACGAAAAAACTCAAGACATTCATTAGCGTCATCTTTGGACATTACCAATGGTCTTGAGAAACTCTTTGCTCTTCTAGGAAAGCCTCATTGCCCATTAACGGGTGAGCTCCTTGAAAAAATCACTCCTCAAACAATTGTAGATAGACTTTTCCAAAAGTATGAAAATTCTTACGCAACAATAACGGCACCCATATCTCCTGAAGAAGACCTAGGTATTGCCTTGGAAATGAAGAAAAAAGAGGGGTATTTAAAGCTATTTGCTAATAATGAAATTTATGATCTTGAAGAACGTCTTCCAGAAATTTTAGAAAATCCGGCAATCGTTATCCAACATACGAAAATTTCCAGGAATCATGAATCCTCTTTGTTATCGTCACTAACTTTAGCTTTCTCATTATCGCCAACAATACGATTACATATTCACGATCGTGGGAAAATAAAATACTCTCTATCCTACACTCTAGGTTGGCAGGATTCCTTAGGAAACAGTTATCCAAATATCACACGCAAACTCTTATCCCGAGAACATGTTGAAGGACAATGTCAGCAATGTTGTGGGTCAGGAAATATCTTAAAACTCTCTTTAACGAAACATAAAGATAAAATTCTTAACTACTCCCCCACAGAGCTCTTTAGGTTATTTTTCCCTGATAACTCTCCCAAACGTGTGGTTGATCTTATTAAAGAATTGAAGATTTCCTCATCTACGCAAATTAAAGATCTTGATACCCCTACCCAGGAAAAATTATTTCAGGGCACTCAAAAACATGGAGGACTAGAAAGAATTCTCATGGAACAATTTAATCTTGTTCCCTCATGTCCTCTTTTACATCCTTTAATCGTATCCGACACATGCTCAGCATGCTCAGGATGGGGAATCCATACCTATGCGCAGCAGGTGCGTATAGGGAAAACTTCTCTCATAGATATCTATCTGGAAGACACCAGCTTCCTCAAAGATCTTTTAATGACTATTCATGATGATCAAGCACAACCTATCATTCAAGACTTACAAAACCGCTTAACTTTCATTGATAAGGTAGGATTGAGCTACATTACTTTAGGGCAACAACAGGATACTCTAAGTGATGGCGAGCATTACCGCCTACATCTTGCAAAGAAAATCTCTACAAATCTTACAGATATCGTTTATCTTCTTGAAGATCCCCTATCAGGCCTACATCCTCAAGACATTCCAACATTAATCAAATTGCTCAAAGAACTCGTCACTAACAATAACACTGTTATTGCTACAGACCGTAATAATCTATTAAAACTTTACGCGGATCATACCATAGATTTGGGGCCAGGATCAGGACCTCAAGGAGGGTATCTAACAATCCAACCACCTTCATCTATAGAAGATTCTGATCATAAAGAAGTTCTCTTTAAAGAAAATTTAGACGTACATCTCTCGATTCACAATATTTCTAATCTTCATGTACAAGCGCCTCTGCATAGTCTCGTTGCGATCGCTGGGGTATCAGGATCTGGGAAAACCTCATTACTAACGGAAGGTTTTTATAAACAAGCACAAAAACTTATAGCTACTGGGAATGAGCATTTCTTAAATGTAGTATTCTTAGATTCTCATCCTCTAGTTTCTTCACAACGATCAGATATCAGCACCTATTTTGATATTGCTCCGTCCCTAAGAAACTTTTATGCCTCGCTCACACAAGCAAAAGCCTTGAATATTACAGCAAGTATGCTTAGTACAAATACAAAACAGGGACAATGTTCAGATTGCCTAGGTTTAGGATATCACCTAATAGATAGAGCTTTTTATGCTTTAGAAAAACGCTCATGTCCTACATGTTCAGGATATCGCATTCAACCTCTATCTCAAGAAGTTGTTTATGAAGGGAAACACTTCGGGAAGCTCTTACAAACCCCTATTGAAGAGGTTATAACTATCTTTCCTTTTCTTCAAAAAATCCAAGCACCTTTACAAGCTCTTCTACATTCCGGGCTTGGCTATCTTCCGTTAGGACAAAATCTCTCTTCGCTATCACTAAGTGAGAAAATCTCTGTAAAAATTGCTCGGTTCCTCCACTTACCTCCTAAAGAACCTACGCTATTTCTTCTAGATGAAATAGCTACTTCCTTAGATATAAATAAGAAATGCCAACTGCAAAAGCTATTTCGCACGCTAATATCCCAAGGACATTCTATTATCTATGTTGACCACGACATAAATTTATTAAAACATGCCGATTATATTATAGAACTTGGACCAGGATCTGGAAAATACGGAGGCAAGGTGCTCTTTTCCGGACGACCTAAAGATATAGCGACTTGTAAAAAGTCGGTATTAAAAACATACATACGTGAATTATAAAGGACGCTCTATAGAGAGAAGATCGTAAGCAATACGACAATTATCACGTTCTTCACTATTTCCTAAACAATGGAAAAAGATAAATTTCTGTAAAAGGAGCTGCCGACGTTCTTGATAACTCAGCTGCTCTTCACAAATACCTAATGGGCTACAAAATACTCCAATTAAAGCTCGTGGATATACAGAATCTTCTCGACATCCTGAAAGATGTAGATAAGCTAAGGAACTATCCTCAGCAAGTGCCAACCAATAACCATAAAGAACGAAAGCATGGCTATTATCGTCTATCCATAAAGATTCGTCATAATTAGATAAGAGATCATAAACTTTATCTCCGTCTTTCATCCACAAATAAGCAAGCACCTCATAGGGCAAGAGATACTCATATCGCTGCTGAGGAGAAATATACTTTTCTACCAAGGCAATAGCCTTGAGAATCTCTTCACCTCTACCACAAATCAAAGCGTCTTTAGCAAACAAATCAAATAAATACAGAATCAAAACAGGATCTAAATTCTCAATATGGTCAAAAACCTTTTCTGTAGACTCGTGAAGAGAGATAAGCTGTAATCCTGAAAGGAAATATAAAAGCTGATCAGGGAGAATTTCCACGATTTCTCCAGTGAACGTCGTTTCCTGAATATTCTCACGTAAAACTTCTGAGTATATTTCAATAAACTCTCTATTCCCTGAATCTGCAGCCGTATAAAAAATATCTGCAAGGGCACGATAATCTTTTAAATCCCAAGATCTTTGAAATAACCCGGGAAGAAATGATGTAAATCCTGACCAATAGCTCAATAGCAATTCCATTTTAGAAGAACGGAAATCTATAGGAGAAATGTCTAGATTGCAAAATAGAGTATCTTGAATTTTCCCATGTAGATTCTGAAGGAAGTGCTCTTCCTCAGAAGAATTTATAGATTCGGGAGCGACATGAAGAGCAAGAAGCATAAAGACTAAAGAGATGCGATGATTGCTATATAAAACTTCATGTAACCGATAGACAACATGATCGCGAACACGAGAGATTTCTGGACGTTGACAATAGCGCTTTAAAGCTAATAATAAACTTTTAATCTCTTCGTTATACTCCCCTAATCTTTGATATACTAGGGCTTTCCCAAGATATTCTAAAGGAGCTGCAACACTATTATGTAAAGTGGAAAACTCTTCAAGAGCT
The DNA here is from genome assembly GCF_036632095.1 of Chlamydia sp. 04-14. Taxonomy (NCBI): domain Bacteria; kingdom Pseudomonadati; phylum Chlamydiota; class Chlamydiia; order Chlamydiales; family Chlamydiaceae; genus Chlamydia; species Chlamydia sp. 04-14. The sequence continues at coordinate 30,202 of NZ_JAPYKW010000004.1, read as the reverse complement.
TGAGTGAATCCTTCAGTATCGTTGCTTTCAGAAGCTTTTTCCAATAAAGCAATTCCTATACGAAATTGTGCTTCATACCCTTCCTTACGTCCTGGGAAAGACTCAACAATCCTACGATAAAATGTAATTGCACGATCGTATAACTTTTCATTAAGAAAGGCATCGGGAACTGCTAAACAACTGACTTGTAAAGATCCACTACTTTCTAAAACAACAATATTTCCACAAACATCAGCAACATCTTGAATGATCACTCCAATACGTCCTCCCCGCGCAGGAAGGTAATCCATATGAATCATACACACGATATTATCGATAATTAATGATAAACGGTGATTCTGCTTTTCAAAAGCTATGAAAAACTTGTCCTTATTTCCATCTATATGTCGGGAGGTTTTTTGTATCTCTAAGCCATTTTTCACCAAAGATACAGATAATACATTTTCCTTAATGTGTAGCCAAAAACCATAACCATGGTAAAAATCGCCGTGATCCACATCTTCAGAAGGAGGAAGTAAAATACCGAAGCCTTCTTCTAATCCCTTCCGTAATAATGTATACTCCAGACGGACTTCAGAAAAACTTTCTATTTTGGAAATTGCTAGGCCATACCATAAAGCTGGCGATACCTTCAGCATTGGAAAATACTTAGATAATAAAATAGGTTCATGAAACTTCCAACACTCTGCATCTTGAGTATGCAAAACAATCTTAGGAGTCCATTCGGGACTTCCTTGTAAATGCTGTTCTATATCTGCTTTCAAAGCACTTACAGAACGATATCGCACTTTAGGATCTGCTGCTAAAGCTCTCATGACTACTTGAGAAAGAAAAGGAGGAATCTCTCGATGGGGAGCGATTTCTTCAGGAAAATTAATTTGATGACGAAGGCTGATCTTCTCTCCCTTTTTCTTGCGATAAGGAAAAGATAATGTCAGCATTTGATAGAGAATTACTCCTAGAGCATAAATATCTGTACTTTCTGAAGCTGGAGTACCTCGCAAACGTTCAGGAGCCATATAATCAGGAGTCCCTACGATCTTACCAGGGATAGTCATATTGGAAAACAACGATCCCTCAATGGGGATATCGATATCCAAAAGGAAGTCTTCCTCCATTTCTTTAGATAATGCAGCTCCCCAATCTAAAATAACTACCTCACTAAAAAGCCCAAGCAAAATATTATCAGGCTTAAGATCTCGATGAAGGATGCCTCGAGAATGTACATACTCTACAGTAGAACAAATCTTATGAAAAATTGAGAGAAAAGTTCCTACTGATGTTTGTTCAGCAAGATCCTTAGGAAGGGAATCGCATTGCCATACACTCTTTAGCAAACTCTTAAGAGTGTATCCCTCTATGTAAGGCATTGTGTAATAAACAGGATCACTATCACTACAAATCGTAAAAACGGGGACAACCCCCGGATGGACAAGATCAGCAGCAATCTTAGCTTCTCTGAGGAAACGTTTTTTTAACAACTCATTATCAGAAAGATCCTCACGGATCCTCTTAAGAGCAACCTTACGAGAGCAAACGGGATCATAGGCTAAATAAACCTCTCCCATACCCCCTTTACCGATCATTCTGATAATATCGTAACGCTGCAAAAGTGCTTTGTCCTCTAGTTCTAAGAAAACGACGCTAGCTTATCAAGAATACTTTGTAATTCCATACGATTATTTTTTAAAGCTTCTTCTTTAGAACGCACAAGATCCGGATTAGCCTTTGCTCGGAAACTCTCACTATCCAATAAGCGTAAGACACTTTCGATAGCATTTTCTAAACGTGTTTTCTCTTTTTCTAGTCGATTTTTCTCTTTGATAATTTGTTCTATAGGAACAAACACCCCAAGACGAATACCCTCAACAACTCCTAAACTATAGACACGATCCTTGGGCTCTTCTAATAGATACTCAAGAGAAGCTATCCCACCAAGAGCAGACATCATCGGCACATAAGCCTCTATGGAAATTCCCTCAGGGCAAATAACAAACACTTCTAAAGAAGCTCTAGGGTCTAGCTGCATCTCCCCACGAATATTCCTAATAGTATAAACTAGTCTTTCTGCAAGAGCGAAAGATTCATGAAGATCCTTAGGAATAGCAATATCTATCGCTTGAGGATAAGGAGCTACTACATAAGACTCTGCTCGCAACATATCTAAAGCATGCGCTGTGATAGCATCTGTGCATTGCTCATTAACCTCGCCTAACTTTTCCTTTAGCTTCAGAAATAGTGTTTCTGTAACAAAAGGAGTTATAGGATGCAAAACACCTAAAATGTTCACTAGCAAAACTGCTAATAGCTTTTGCTTTGTAAGCCGATCTTCCTCTCTACCTTGCTTTCCATAAAGTATAGGCTTGATAATTTCTATATATGTAGAACAAAAATCATTCCTGAAAAATTCATACGCCATTGTTGTTATCTTATCGAAAGCATAACTTTGATATGCAGAATCTAACTGTTTCAACAACTGATTGAATCCATCAAGAATATAATAATCTTCTAATCCTAAAAGAGTCTTATCTATACCATTAGCAAGATCTTTACTCGTTAAATTAGAAATATGACCAAAGATAAATCTCGCGCCATTCCAAATCTTATTCGCAAAATTTTTGTATTCCTCAAACAGACGATAGTCAAGATCTATTTGCTCACCACGATTCGCACATGAACATAATGTCATACGAACAGCATCAGCTCCGTACTTAGCAATCATCTCTAAAGGATCAATAACATTGCCTTTAGATTTAGAAAGCTTCTCCCACTTTGCCACAACATCTTTAGGAAGAGATTTCCCCATGTCATAAGCATGTTTTTCTTCCCCAGAAATATATGTCCATTCCCCAAGATCGTTATAACGCTTGTAAGACTTACCAAAAATTAATCCGTGTAAGAAAACATCATCGAAAGGCTTCTCTTCAACCATAGCACTGCAAAGCAACACCATACGTGTCACCCAGAAAAACAGAATATCATGGCCAGTAATGAGAACCGCTGTAGGATAAAACTTCTCCAAATCTCCAGATTCTACATCAGGCCAACCTAAACATGTTAGTGGCCACAATCCAGAAGAAAACCAAGTATCTAATACATCAGGATCTTGATACCAAGAATCAGGATCTTGAGCAACCTCTTCAGGGATCCCTTCACCATCGTAACAGAGTATACGATCTTCATCGTTCTTATGATACCATACAGGAATACGATGTCCCCACCACAACTGCCGACTAATACACCAATCACGAAGATTATTCACCCAAGAGAGGTAATTGCGTGTAAATTCTGGAGGGAAAATCTTTATAGAATCACTGGCAACAAACTCACGTAAAGAATCTCGAAAACTATCTACAGAAACAAACCATTGTTTCGATAAATATGGTTCGATAACCGCTCCAGAACGATAAGACACTCCGACTCTCAGTTTATAAGGCTCTTTTTTAACAAATAGCCCCATGGCGTCCAATGCTGTGATAATATCTTCACGAGCTTTTTCTTTACTTAATCCTACAAATATTCCCCCATTCTCATTTATCTCTCCAGTAGGAGTCAAAATATTTACCATAGGTAAATTGTGATTGATTCCCGTGCGATAATCATCTCGATCATGGGCAGGAGTGATTTTTACAGCTCCAGTACCAAATAAAGGATCTACAGATATATCTCCAATTATAGGGATCTCACGATCTACAAAAGGTAGGTGAACCTTAGCTCCTAATAAATGACTATAACGCTGGTCATCAGGGGAAATAGCAATAGCAGTATCCCCAAGTAATGTTTCTGGACGTGTGGTTGCTACGATAATTTCTTCAGAACTATCAACTACTTTATAACGAATATAGTAAAGCCAACCGTCTTTCTCCTCATACTCTACTTCATCATCAGCAAGTGCTGTTTGTAAAACAGGATCCCAGTTAACAAGATAGTATCCTCTATAAATATGCCCTTTATCAAAGAGCACCTTGAAAGCTTTTTTTACAGCACGATTTGCTAACGGTTCCATAGTGAAACGTAACCGAGACCAATCACAAGAACATCCCAGCTGACGTAATTGAGAAAGAATTACTCCCTCACTCTTTTCTTTCCATTCCCAAACATGTTTTAGGAATTCCTCTCGAGAAAAATCTATACGACGTTTACCTAAGGAAGAATATAAATGTCTTTCTACGACTGTTTGTGTAGCAATGCCCGCATGATCTGTACCAGGAACCCAACATACCTCGAATCCCGACATACGCTTATAACGAATAAGAACGTCTTGAAGAGTATTCACAAGCGCGTGTCCCATGTGCAAAATGCCCGTAACATTCGGTGGGGGCATAATAATAGCATAAGGGGGTTTATCACTTGCTGATTGAGCCGTGAACATACCCGACTCTTCCCAAAAAGCATAAAGCTTTTCCTCTAATCCTTTAGGATCATAAGCCTTGGGAAATTCATCCTCTTCCATAATTCTATATCCAAATCTCTATAGTATTTTTAGATGTCGTAATGGCAAAAACCTAGCTCTAAGAAGCATCTACAGAAATAACTTCCATCCAAAGATGATGGCGTCTACTGACTATTTCTCTGTCTCCGCTAGATAAAGAAACCTTATAAGAAACAATACCCTGGCGCTCTTCATAATCATTGCCTTTCAGACAATAAATACGATAACCAGAAAGTTGACGCACTTCATATGTCAATTTTTCTATCTTCCCATCGCCATAGTACACCCAAAGATGTAAAGTTGCGGGAAGCATATTTTTCATTCGATAAGGCAAACTCCAAGTAACAACAACCTGCTGACCAAATATCTCATGAACACAAGCTTGCTCTATACCCAGATGTGCCGCAGCCGTATAATCATTATCTACAAACTCTGTAAATGAAGATAATGAAGGTTGCGAACACGCTGATAAACATAGTACCGATACCAGAGGAAATAGGACTATGATCAATAAGATTTTAGAATAATAATAACGCAAAAACAAAAGCAAAGAGTGCAAACGATTCAACTATCCCAATAGATGCAAAAGATTTACCATAAATAGCTGAAGAACGCGCATACGCTTGAATAGCACTTACACAACACTTCCCCTGCATTACAGCAGATATTAATAACGCTATACCAACAGAAAGCCCCATAGCAATAGCGCCTATAGCACCAACTTTACCATCTTTAATCCCATCTCTGAGTAAAAGCATGAAAATCAATCCGTAAATAGATTGTGATGATGGCATCGCTGATAAACCTATAATCTTTCCATGTCCCTCATCAATTCGGGACATCACAGCGTGTGAAGCCACCCCTGCCATACCACAACCAATGGCGCTGCCTATCATGGCTAAGCCCATGGCGAAAACAGGACCAACAACCGACAAATCAATCATTATGTACCTCTATATCTCATAATAATATCTCAAGAAAACCTCGAAGAATGAGTTCTTTAGTTATCTTGTTTATAATTTAATTTTTCTAAAGATCACGGATTCTATCAAACCGTAGAATTATTACCTAAATCTATCCCTCGGAATCCACAACCTTATGGCATACTACTTTCTTTAAAGGATGTAGGAGTTTCCCTCCCCCATCAAAACTGTAGTGATACCATTCAATAAAGTTTAATCTAAGTCCATGAATCACTCCCCCCATAATAGAAAGAAGTATATTCACCGAATGACCGAATAAAATAATAACGAAAGCTATAGCAGGAGGGAAACGGTTGCTAATCTGCACAATTGTTGTTCCTACCATGGCTCCTGCCAATCCTAATGCGTAGATACGCAAATAAGACAGAACATCTGAGAATACCTGAATAATCGCAGTAATCTCATCAACACCGCTAACTCCACGTTGTAAAATAGCACCAGCAACTGCGAGACCTATACCTACAAATACTCCGTAATAACCAATTACTCCTCCAAGATCATAAGGAACATGAAATAGGTAATGAATCAAAGATACGGATTGCAAATACAAAGGCAGATACAAATAGGCGCCGCACATAAAAATAATCCATCCTAATCCCGAATAACGCTGACGGATATAACGTAACATTCCTAGAGCCATGTGAATCACTCCAACAAATAACGCTAATTCCATTAGGATATTATCCGTAAACTTATCATAGACAACAGCACGAGCTTCCGTCTCTCCACTAGATTTTTCCGTAGCAAGAAGAAACTCTTCCGGACTTTGTTTGTCTTTCAATAAAGGATGTTCATTGACTAACTCTTTATATCCCTTAGGATGCTTATCGAGATAGTACTCAGCTTTTTTCAAAGCCAACATATGGGTCAGAGAATATTCTCGCAAAGGATTCGAAGGACTTATAGAAATCCCAAAAAATGATGTTGTAGCAAATCCCCAGAAAATACATCCCAATCCTAAAATAGAGAACATCTTCAAGAAACGTGCCAATGACTTAGAACCCTTAAGAGCACGACGCGCTTTAAACGTTATGAAAAGCGAAGTTGCTAGGAAAACAAGTCCATAACCACCATCATTGACGATCATAGAAAAGAAGAAGAAAAATGAGATAAACACCCATAATGAAGGATCTTTATCTGAAGATGCTGGTGTATCATAAATGTTCACCAAATCTTCTCCGATACGTCCGAGACCACTATTTTCTAAATATGTAGGAACAATCTCATCTGGATCCGGAGCTACTTTATGTAAGCAAATATCAAACTGGTCACATAGTTTCTCTAATTCTTGAATATGATCAGAGATTACCCATCCTGAAATAGAAAAAATCTTACCATCAAAGAGCTCTTCCACACTATCTTCAGCATGTCTTAATCGCTGTTCATTATCATAATCACATAGCCCTTCAAGGACATCTTGACGATAAGCATAAAGTTCACAAATTCTAGATTTCTTAAGATGGATATCTCTTAAAAGAACAGATTCTTTAGATTGCAATTCGTTAACAGAGTGCGGGGCATCGATCTCTGTGAATTGATCTTTTGATAAGCTAACTACACCAATCACAGCATAGTAATCGAAATTATATGCTGTAGATAAGTAGAAGACATTGGGCTGCTCTACTTCTATATCTTGACCATCTACATGTTTTCGATAGAAAAATCTGATTGTTAATCCGGTTTTCCTTGTAAATTCGATAATATCATCAGAAGAAAATGCCCCTAAAGGTTTAACTCTAAGAATCTCTTTCCTTAAAGCTTTCGTAGCTTCTGTCAAAGAGAGAATTTCTTGATGAAGAGAAAACACTTCCTCTAGTATCTGTTCAACAGTTAGATCCTCAGATTTTGACAAGGATAAGTCAGCTGAAGAATATTCTCTTTTCAGGCAGTTTAAAATTTTTAAACATTCAGAAAAACGACGCAATTTTTCAGAAGTAATAAATCTCTTATCAGAGATGAACTCAACTATTCCAAGTTCTCTACAAGCAGTAAAAAATTCTGATCGATTTCTTCCAACAAAGAGATACTTATCAACATTTACGCGCATTCGGATTCCTCCTTACGCTGCTGTATCTTTTTCTTAGCCATTTTTACTTGGCCAACATCTGTAATGCTGCGATCACTTAAGAAAATCGCAATCTTTTTAATCATCCGTGTGGTCTCTGGAATCAGCTTCTTTTCAAAGAGATTCACACGAATGGATACATTTCTTAATTCTTCCTCTAGAATTCTTTGCTTTTCTGTAGCAACTTCAGAACGCACTTTATTAATTACAAACTCTCTAGAATAGGCTACAAGTGTATCGATCCAAATAGGAGTATCTAAAACAGAATAAGAAGATTCCGATAGGACAATATTTCTCACTACAGGGACTTCTACTCCTGTAATATTTTCATAGTCCTTCTCAACTTTCTCTATCTTAAAGCTATTTGTAATCGCATCAACATAAAGAGGAACACTATAAAGCTCTGCGAAAGCATAAATACTTTCCCTAGCTTCTTCATATGCTTGTATACTCTCACTAGCCTCTCGAACAGCATTGGCAACTTCTACTTGTAAGAGCGCTTTTTTTAATTTTAACGTCGGTAAATATGTTTCCAAACGTGAGAGTTTTACCTTCTCTAAACGATAGGCATTCTTTGTTAGCTTTATCTGTGAAGACATGACTTCGGCCAATACTTGTTGATCAATTGTTCCTTTATTCCCACTTCTTCGGAATGGAAACTTTGAGCAAGAATTTTCCAACCAATATCTAAAGCTTCTTCTAAAGGAATATTTACTTCTAAACTCATTAATCGTGTTTCGAAAAGCTCAGCAAATGCCAGTAGCTTTTTATCCCAATTTGACAACTTAAAGCCCATAGACATTCTTTCAGCAGCTTTTCTAGAATCGGCATATAGCCGTATTAAGGAGTTTGCAAGATCCCCATGATCTTCTCTAGTTACCTTACCAATAACCAATTGTTTCAAACGAGATAATGAACCAAATGGATCAATACGATTATTTTTCAGATAAAACTGTCCTTCTGTGATAAATCCAGTGTTATCCGGAACAGGATGGGTAATGTCATCCCCAGGCATTGTAGTCACACTAATTAAAGTAATAGACCCACCGTTTGCTATATCCACAGCTTTCTCATAACGCAATGCAAGATCTGAATATAAAGATCCTGGATATCCACGGTTTGCGGGAATTTGATCCATAGTAATGGCAATTTCTTTTAAAGCATCTGCGAATGCCGTCATATCTGTAAGTAAGACCAATACATTCTTGTTATGATCCACAGCAAATTTCTCAGCACATGCTAAAGCCATATCAGGAATTAAAACACACTCTACAGGCGCGTCTACAGCTTTATGAATAAACATCACACATTTATCTGCGAATCCTAATCTCTTAGACTCATCAACAAAAAAGCTGTAATCAACGAACGTTAATCCCATACCACCGATAATTACAATATCAGCATCTGTTTGTGCAGCGATACGCATCAATAAAGCGTTGTGATTCTCTCCAGAGGAGGAAAAAATAGGAATTTTTTGTGATTTAACCAAACAATTGAAGACGTCAATCATAGGAATATTGGTTTTCACCATATCCCTAGGCACAACACGACAAACAGGATTAAATGTAGGTGTTGAGATTTCAATCGGATCACCAAAACATTCTCCCTCACCATCAATCGGCTTACCTACACCGTTTAAGCGTCTACCTATTAGAGATTCCCCATAAGTAACCTCCATAGAACGACCTAAAAATATTACTCTATCTCCTGTCGACAATCCGGAAGTACCACCAAAAACTTGTAAAGTCACTTTCTTAGCATCAAAGCGCAAAACGGAAGCATATGAAGATCTTCCATCTACTCTTTCGATTTCCGCTAACTCGCCTAAACGTGCTCCCTCAGCTTCTACGGTTATTAAGTTTCCTTTGATGTCGGTAATTTTTGTATATATTGTCTGCATAACCTTACGCTGTTTGTACCATCTTCGTCTCTAATAACCTAAGAACTACTTCCATCCCTTCCTTGTACTCTTCTGAAAGAAACTTCTGTCCATTTAAGGTTTTGATTTTACTCTGCAGTTCGAGGAAAAAACTCCTCGCATTATCGGGACAATCAAAGCTAAATTTCGCGTCAAAAATACGACTCATTAATGAAAATAACTCAATTTGCCGATCAAAGGGACAATAACAATCTACAGCATCAAAAGCATTCTGTTGGAGGTAACAAAAATCATATAATTCTGCCTTCAGGTAGATCTCCATATCATCCATGGGGATACCTTCTTCTCCAACGACTTCCATACGCTTGCCAATCTCGGATCCTTCGCGAAGAAAGTAATTTGCTTTTTTGACTGCTTCTCCCCAGCCTTGAATCTTATTCTCTAATATATCTCCAACTTGATCTAAGTATTTTGACCATGAGATCATCGGATCAATAGAAGGATAACGTCGAGCATCGGCACGAGCTTTTGAAAGACCGCAAAAAGCTCCTACTACAGATAAAGTAGCTTGTGTTACAGGCTCTTCAAAATTCCCTCCTGCAGGAGACACAGCGCCACATATTGTCAAAGAACCTTCCGAACCATCTTTCATGCGTACAGCACCACCACGCTCATAAAAAGCGGCTATTCTTGACGCTAGATAAGCTGGGAAAGCTTCTTCTCCTGGAATTTCTTCCAATCTTCCTGAGATTTCTCTTAATGCTTGAGCCCATCGCGACGTCGAATCAGCAAGTAAAAGCACGTGTAGACCCATCTGTCTATAGTATTCTGCAATAGTAATTCCCAGATAGATTGAAGATTCTCTAGCTGCTACAGGCATGGAAGAGGTATTACAAATAATACACGTCCTATGCATTAAAGATTCTCCGGTATGAGGATCGGTAAGGTGAGGAAATTCTTGTAATACTTCCACAACTTCACCAGCACGCTCTCCACACGCACAAAGAATCACAATATCTACAGCAGCATATTTAGATAAATGGTGTTGCAAAACTGTTTTCCCCGCACCAAATGGACCGGGGGTACAAAATGTTCCGCCCTTCAATACAGGAATTTGCGTATCTAAAATACGTACACCTACGTCCATAATCTCATGACAGGGCACCTTATCTCCTTGGATAAATGCCTGCTTAATTGGCCATCTCTGAACCATAGTAAAGCTGTATTCTTTCCCATCGGCATCTCGGGCTTTAGCAACTACTGTATCAACGCTATAGCTACCTTCTGAAATCACCCAAGTGATGGTTACCTCTTTAAAACAAGAAAACGGCACCATAATTTTATGGTTAAAGTATCCTTCTTTCACAAAACCTAAAGCGTCTCCACGAAGAAGAACATCCCCTACAACAGCTTTTGGCGTATATTCCCACAATGTATGCTTACAAAGGGCATTAACATACTCCCCTCTTTTCAAAAAGAAGCTACTTTCTGCCAATACCTGCAGACGGTTTTGCAATCCATCAAAGATTCCTTGTAATAATCCCGGACCTAATTCTGCTTCCAACAAGTGCCCTGAGAAAGTTACTAAAGCTCCTCGGCAAACGTCTTGAGTATCTTCAAAAACCTGAATTTTAACCTCTTGACCTACAACCTCAATAACTTCAGCTTTTAACCACGTATCGTTAACACTAACGTAAGCAACTTCTCCTTGACGCACGTGTCCCTCAAAACGCACACGCAATAAATTGCCGTAGGCCTCTACAACATATCCCTGAGTTGTTTGTCCTGAAGTTGCTACCATGTGATTGCCTTTTCCATAGAATTAATAATGTTTCTGCCTTTCTCTAAATTTACCATACTATTGCGAATGGCAAATAAATATGCTGCAACCCTTGCTAAAACTGCATTTGCATCAAAATATTTATCACGATACATCTCCTCAATTTTATGAAATTCGTAAAGAGATAGTGTACGATTCAATGTATGAGGTAAACGTCCGTAATCTTGTAATACATCGCTCAAATCTGAAAATTCTCCTGGAAGCTCGTAATTAGGAGCATCTTTTTGCATCAAGACTTGAAGCACTACAGGATCAGAGCTGTCTTCATCTCTTAATACATAGGAAACATCTAGTTTCATGACTCGAGAGCGAAAACCTGCCAAAATAATACGTAGATTTTGCTTGAAAGCAAAGTACGTGCGAAGGAACTCAGAAGAGCTATGTTGATAATATGATAGAAATTCCCTAACCAATGAGGAAAAGTTGTCCACACGCTCTTTAGGAGTCTTATATTGTAATAGAAAATCCTTAAAAAAATCCTCAAACTCGCAATCATCTGACCATTGTTGAAGATTAACCATACTCTCAACATTGTCTTGTGTTACGATACCATAAGAATGTGGCAGGGGCTTCCCAGACCAGAAAAATGCAAAATTTTCAAAATCAAAAAAGCGTTTTAAGATAACGTAATACCCTAGATCTTGATCAGATAAATTTAGATGAAGTAAATCATCAAGAATATCAAAAGAATAGACCGGCTGAGACTCAGGGAGCTGAGGAAGAAAAAATGACGATAAAAAGTAGTATTGAGTCATAGCAATAACTCTAAATTTGGTTAGGACTCCGTATTTGAGAAAAAAACCTAGGAGCCCTGAAATATCATTTCACGAAAATCTTTTTGCAAATAACGCATTAAAAGATCAAGCAAGGTATCTGAACTAAGATCTAAAACCCAGTTCTTATCTTCAACTTTTAATTGAACACCACCGATAAACTTACCGACAGCCACTCCCTTACCTTTGAGTTTTGCTAATACGGATTTTCCTAGGAGTTCATTAACAGCTCTTGTTGCCACGTGTTTACCGATATAGGCCGTAAGATCCCCGGAAATGCCTTGGTCTTCTATAGCTTGTATCAACGCTGCAACAAGTTTAGCAGACACCTCAGGATCAGCTAAAGCATTGTCTAGCCATTCCGCTAAGGATTCTTTAAAGACTTTGTTTTCTACAGCTTGTTTTAAACTTTCTAAGGAACGTTTTCCTGCTTGAGCTAAAGCAGACTCTCCCTGTTTTAGCTTATTGTCAGCTTCTTGTTGAGCTGAAGCAATAATCTGAGCAGCCCGTTCCTGAGCTTCGTCAATTATCCTTTTCGCCTGTTCCTTTGCATTACGCACAATGGCGTCTGCTTCATCTTCAGCAGGCTTTAAAGTTTCTATTCGTAGAGCATCGCAGATTTGCTTTAATTTGTCTTCTGCACCGAGATCTGCCATATCATTGCTACCATGAGAAAACAGAGTTTATCTTAAAAAAAATTTCGATTATAATTCAACTAATCCAACAGATTATAGCATTAGATCATTTAAATAAAATTAAATAAAAGATTTCCATGAAACTTCATGCTCTTATTTCTTTTCTGTTTACTAGTTTGCCGCTCATAGCAAGCGCAAATCCTGAAACACAAAGAACACCACAAAACAGCGCAAAACAGTCTCACAGACGTCCCTCAAGCGTTTCTCAACGAAGAGCATTGAAAAGATCACAAGCCATTGTTCCTAATGAAATTGCTTCACGCTATGTTGCAAAAAGAGCGACTAAAAATAGAAAAATACCGCAGACGGAAAAATCAAAACACTTAGTTTCATGGGTTTCTTATTCTGGCGATGAGTATTCAATTCGCATTCCGAATAACTGGCAATGCATAAATGATAAAACACAACTCCCCGAAAAACTAGATGTAGTATTTATTGGACAAGGCGTAGGCTCGCTAACCCCTACGATTAATATTTCTCAAGAAATTACATCTAAAAAGCAACCTGAATATATTGAAGAGATCCTTGCGTATCATAAAGCTAATGAAATGACATTAGAATCTTCTGTATTCACTCATATTCAATCTGCTAACGGAGAATTTACTATCATTAAAACAGAAAAAAATTCTTCTTGGGGTAAGGTTTTTTGCCTACAAGGCGTTGCGGTTATCAACCATAAAGCCTACATTTTTACAAGCACGGCCACTTTGGATGATTATCCCAATGTATCGTTGATTTTCTTAAAAACTGTCTCTTCATTCAAGCTTTCAGCAAAAGAGGCAGCTTCTGGAGATGCAATCCTCGAAGAAGCCTTGAAAGCTCTTCAAGCAGAAATAGAATAATATTCGGAATCTTTAAACCAAAGATGCGTTCTCTTTATGTAAGACTTCTCTTTTAAGAGCATCGAAAATAAAGCGAATTGCTATCTTTTTTCCCTCAATAGTTAAATTGAAAACTACAGGGAATCTTGAAAAGAGCAATTGGAAAGGGATCTCTACAGCGCTATCTTGAACAGATACAGAAACTGCGGCATTTCCTAATATAGAAGAGGCTTCATGAATCCTCAAACATAGTGCAGCGAATTGACGAATAGAGTTCCGCATTGACGGGTCGAAGGTATATGTAGAAGAACAACAACTACAAGCTAGGACTTCCTCCAAGCTAAATACAGAAAAAGAAACTTCTCCTTCGCAGCAGCACGGACAGGAAAAAACAAGTAACGAGTTATGGTTCATCTTATCTTCTTTAATTTGCCTTTAAAGTATTTACTTCAACTCAAAGACAGTTTTTCTTACGCATCTTGGGCAGCTATTTGCTTAATAAATTCTGTAACCGCTGCTTCAAGAATTTGAGTATCACCAGAAAATATACGAATACCCTCAGCAAGTTTCTCAGTAGCCATAGCGTCTTCATTCATTAAGAAACGAAATACACTTTCTGTTAATTCAACAGGTTGAACATCTAGTTTCTTAGCAGCTGCAACATCTAATTTTTTTGTAACCGGTGATTGATCCTTTTTCAATTCATCTAACAGTTTTGGAGAAACTGTTAGCAAATCACATCCTGCTAGAGCTAATACCTGTTCCTTAGAACGGAAAGAAGCGGCCATGATTTGTGTAGGGATATCAAACTTCTTATAATATGTATAGATATTCGATACAGAAGCCACACCTGGATCAGCCTCTATAGAATACCCTTCATCTCCATAAGCAGCTATCCACCAATCATAAATACGACCAACGAACGGTGAAATTAATGTTGCTTTTGCTTTTGCAGCAGCAATAGCCTGAATCAAATTAAAAACAAGAGTCACATTACAGGCAATACCCTGTTTTTCTAGAACTTCTACAGCTTGAATTCCTTCCCAAGTGCCAGGAATTTTAACTAGAAGACGTTTCTTATCGCCACCGGCAGCAGCAAATAACTCACTTAAGAAAATGGCTCTTTGAATCATTGCTTCTGCATTAAACGAAAGACGCGCATCAATTTCCAAAGAAACTCTACCCGGAATACAGTTAAGAATTTCTAAACCAAAATTGACCTGTATCTTGTCTAAAACAAAAGTTAAAGTTTGAATATCATCGCCGTTTTGTCGAATTCCCCAAGCAATTGCTTCGGTTAGCAATTCTTGATACTTCGGCTCTTGCGCAACTTTGAGAATAAGAGATGGATTCGTCGTTGCGTCTTGAGATCCTGAAGATTTAACTAACTCTGGATCACCAGTATCACAAACAAGAACACTCAAGAGTTTTAGTTGCTCGAATTGGCTAGACATAAGCACCCTGTTATCACTATTCGTCTTTCGGTGAGGCTACCAAAAAAAAACATTACTATCAAGGAGGTTATGGATCAAAACTTAACCTCCTATTCCGATCGTTAAAGCCTAAAGCCTAGCTAACAAGCGCATTCAGATTCGCTTACAAAGTCAAAAACAAGATCCTCTTGTTCTTTTTCTAAGTATTGCTTAATCCGCTTATGCGTATCAAACCCTGTACCTCCAGGAATCATATGTCCCATAATGACATTTTCTTTAAATCCTAAGAGGTAGTCAGTTTTACTACTACAAGCCGCATCAGTTAATACCCGAGTCGTATCTTGGAAGGATGCTGCAGAAATAAAGGATTCTGTACCCAACGAAGCTTTGGTAATTCCTAACAATACAGGAACAGCTTGAGCCGGTTTACCACCATCTTCTTCCGTACGTCTATTTTCTTCGTAAAACTCTTTCTTATTAACTTCTTCACCAAAGAGTAAAGTTGTATCACCTGGATCAGTAATGCGAACTTTCTGCAACATCTGACGCACAATAATTTCAATATGCTTATCATTGATGTCCACACCTTGTAGACGATAAACTTCTTGAACTTCGTTCACCAAATATTTCTGTAATTCACGAACACCACAGATTTCTAAGATTTCATGAGGAACAACTAAACCATCTGTAAGTTGCTGCCCTTTCATCACGTTATCTCCACGCTGAACAATCAAGTGTTTGGTCAATGGGATGAGGTGTTCTTCTTCCATTCCTGTGATTTCATCACGAACAACAAGAATACGTTTATTTTTCTGAATTCCTTTAAAGTCTACAACACCATCAATCTTAGCAATATCTGCTGCATCTTCAGGTTTTCTAGCTTCAACCAACTCAGCAACCCGTGGTAAACCACCAGTAATATCCTTAGTCTTAATAGCTCCACGAGGCAATCTCGCTAACAACATACCTGGATCAACTTTTTGGTTTTCTTCCACTGAAATAATAGCTCCAGAAGGAATCGCATAGGTTCCAACCAATTCTGTTAAACCGGCATCAGAGTAAATAGCAATTTGAGGATGTAATTCACCACGATGCTGTTTAACAATAAGCTCGACTAACCCTGTGTTTTTATTGACGACTTTCTCTGTAGAAATACCTTCTACTAAGTCTTCATATTTTACAAAACCAGGCTTATCACAGATAATTGGAATATTGTGCAGTTCAACTTCAGCAATTCTTTGACCTGAAGATACTTTCTCACCATCGCCAACTAAAATTTTCACACCAAGCTCTACAGGATAAGTCTCTAGACTTTCTATAGACTTAGTACTTAAAAGCTTCTTGTATTCTTCTAGATTACGTCCCTCATCACGGACAACGTGAATGGCTCCCTTCTTATTCAACACAAGGTTATTTCCATCTTGGCCCACAACGACACGAAGATCCATGTACACCAAAATACCATCACAATCGGTAACAATTTCCGGAGTGGAGGATGTCGCAGCAATACCCCCAAGGTGGAATGTTCTCATTGTTAACTGTGTTCCAGGTTCTCCGATGGATTGGGCAGCGATAATACCTACTGCTTCCCCTAAACCAATAAGGCGACCATTGGCAAGATTTAACCCGTAACACTTAGCGCAAACACCTCGACGACTTTCACAAGTAAGTGTAGAACGAATTTTGATACTTTCAATTCCAGCATCATCAATAAGTTCTGCCTGGGCAGATGTAACAACGTCTCCATTCTTAGCAAGAAGCTTGCTCTTGTCCCCTGGTTGGTAGATATCTTCAGAAACCGTACGACCGTAAATACGATCTTTTAAAGGTAAAAGTTCTTCAGAACCTTGGCGAATCGCAGAAATCTCAATATGATTCAATGTCCCGCAATCTTTCTCTGTAATAATTACATCTTGGGCTACGTCAACAAGTCTTCGAGTTAAATATCCAGAATCCGCTGTTTTTAAGGCGGTATCGGCTAAACCTTTTCTAGCACCGTGAGAAGAAATTGAGTACTCAAGAACTGTTAATCCTTCACGGAAGTTTGAAGTAATTGGAGATTCAATAATGGCTCCATTTGGCTTCGCCATCAAACCACGCAAAGCGCCTAACTGTTTTAACTGAGACTTATTACCTCGAGCTCCGGAATCAATCATCAAGAACAAAGGATTGTGCTTACTCTTCGCTTGTTTGCTAATCTCAACATAAAGAGCATCTGACAACAACTCGGAAACTTCTGTCCAAATACTAATAGTTTTGGAATGGCGCTCTCCGTCGGTAATAATACCATCGTCATATTGCTTCTTAACAACCGCAACTTTATCGTAAGCTTCTTTAAGAATTTCTGTCTTAATTTCAGGAATTCTAACGTCTTTCAATCCCATAGAAATCGCAGCTTTTGTCGCTTGGATAAAGCCTAAATCTTTAAGGTCATCTAAAAAACGTACAGTAGCTTCAAGACCGACTCTCTTATAACATTGCAAAATCAATTCACTGATACGCTTACTTGGCATACTGTAATTTTGGAATCCTAATTCCTTAGGGACAATTCTATTAAATAGAACCCTTCCAGGAGTGGTCTCAATGATCTGACCATCGATACGCACCTTGATTTTTTCATGAATATGGATGCCGCGTCCGGTTTCATCACAACGATTACCTATACGTTCATCGAGGAATCCACCTGTATATAATGCTCGCAATACTTCAGTAACATCTCTAAAGATCTTGATTTTTCCACCATGATCTTCTGGGAAATATGTAGGATCAGCCATTAGATAATAAATACCCAATGTCATGTCTTTAGAAGGTGTTGCAACAGGTTTTCCTGAAGATGGCAAGAAGATGTTATCAGGAGCCATCATCAAAACCTTAGCTTCTAGCTGTGCTTCGATAGATAGTGGCACGTGAACAGCCATTTGGTCTCCGTCAAAGTCAGCGTTGAAAGCTGCACATACTAACGGATGGACACGAATCGCTTTACCTTCAATCAATACAGGTTCGAAAGCCTGTATCCCTAAACGGTGAAGCGTGGGCGCTCGGTTAAGTAGAACAGGATGGCCTTTAATGATTTCTTCTAAAACGTCCCAAACCTCAGGAGCTCCACGTTGAATCATCTTCTTAGCAGAACGAATGGTATAGACACTACCTTGATCTTTGAGTCTTTTAATAATAAACGGCTCGAACAATTCAAGAGCCATTTCTTTAGGCAGACCACATTGATTAAATTTCAATTCAGGACCAACGATAATAACAGAACGTCCGGAATAGTCGACCCTCTTACCTAAGAGGTTTTGTCGGAAACGTCCGTTTTTCCCTTTCAACATTTCAGAAAGAGATTTTAAAGGACGATTTCCCGCACCCATTACAGGATGACCGTGACGACCATTATCAAATAAGGCATCCACAGCTTCCTGTAGCATACGTTTTTCATTACGAACAATCACTTCTGGAGTTTTCAATCTTAAAATAGCCTTCAGACGATTGTTACGATTGATTACACGACGATACAAATCGTTTAAATCAGAAGTAGCAAATCTTCCACCATCCAATGGAACCAACGGACGAAGATCAGGTGGAACAACGGGAACGCTTTTTAAAACCATCCATTCAGGATGATTGGAAGAGGAAACAAAACCTTCAATAATCTTTAATCGTTTAGCAAGTTTCATTCTAGCTTGCTGAGATTTTGTTTTTCGTAAACGATCCTTAAGCTCTTTTAACAAGCTTTGAAGATCTTCTGATTTTAATAAATCATAGATAGCTTCTCCACCCATTTTAGCTACGAAAGCATCTTTACCCCACTTCTCAATGACTTCTCGATATTGAGCATCATTTAAAAGCTGTTTCTTATTTAAATCTGTCTTACCTGGATCGATGACTACATATTCTTCGTAATAAATAATCCTTTCAAGATCAGATGCGGTCATTCCTAAGACGTTACCTATTCTTGAAGGTGTAGTCTTGAAAAACCATATATGCACAATAGGTACTGCTAGCTCTATATGAGCCATACGTTCGCGACGTACTTTAGAAAGAGTTACCTCTACCCCACAGCGATCGCAAACAATCCCTTTGTGTTTTATTTTCTTATATTTACCACAACAACATTCCCAATCCTTTGTAGGACCGAAAATCTTTTCGCAAAATAGCCCACCTTTTTCAGGTTTAAACGTACGGTAATTGATTGTTTCAGGCTTCTTAATTTCCCCACAAGACCACTTATCGCGAATAGTAATATCTGAGGCAATTCCAATTTCTAATTTATCAAATAGCCCCTCTTTAGATAGAGTGACATTGTCTCGAGAACCTTCTCCGAACATTATTGTTTTTCTCCAATAAGTGATTTGTTAAGCATCTACTACCATAGGACGGACATCAAGTCCTAAACCTTGCATTTCTTTAATTAAAACGTTAAACGACTCAGGTGTACCTGATTTAAGAAGATTTTCTCCTTTAACAATAGATTCGTAAATCCTTGTTCGTCCAGAAACGTCGTCAGATTTTACTGTGAGAATCTCTTGGAGCATATGAGCTACCCCATAAGCTTCTAAAGCCCACACTTCCATCTCCCCAAATCTTTGACCTCCCATCTGAGCTTTACCTCCAAGAGGCTGCTGAGTTACTAGAGAGTAAGGTCCAATAGATCTAGCGTGAATTTTATCTGCAATCAAGTGGCTGAGTTTCAACATATAAATGTAGCCAATAACTACAGTATTATCGAATCTCTCTCCCGTCTTTCCATCGTATAGGTAAGACTTACCGTCTGCAGGTAATCCTTGCTCGATCATCATGTCCCAGATACGAGATTCTGGGAATCCTTCAAACACTGGAGTTTTTACATGAATGCCAGCAGTTTTTGCAGCATAACCAAGATGTGTTTCTAACACCTGGCCCAAGTTCATCCTCGAAGGCACCCCAAGAGGATTTAAGATCATCTGTACAGTTTCGCCATTAGCTAAATATGGCATATCAGCTTCAGGAACAATCTTAGAAACAACCCCTTTGTTTCCGTGACGTCCAGCCATTTTATCTCCAACTTGGAGTTTTCTTTTTGAAGCTACATAAACCTTAACCTGACGAATGACACCGTGATCAAGATCAGCATCTCCTTCACGGATATGCTCAACTTCTGTTTTATAATTGACTTCCAGACGTTGTAAAGAAGTCTCATAATCAGAAAGCAGACCTTTTAAGACATCGTACATTTCACAGGGAGGCATAAGAAGATCGACTAAAGTCTCTTGTTCAAGAAGTTCTATAGTCTCTTGATCAAATACTGTACCTTCTTGAACCAAGATATCCGCTGTACGTCGGTGAATAATCGAAGCTGGAGCTTTCTCATTAAGCAATAATGCTCCGAGTTTCTCACGATATTCAACCTTCAACACTGAAATTTGATTCTTATAACCCTTCTGCAAGTCTTTTAAATGAACAGCTTCTTCCACAAGTTCGTCATCACTCTTAGAAAGTCTGTCTTTTCTACTAAAGACCTTAACATCCATGACGACTCCTTCTGTTCCAGGAGGCACCGTCAAGGAAGCATCTTTAACATCAGCAGCCTTCTCACCAAAAATAGCGCGTAGAAGACGCTCTTCTGGAGCGAGTTCTGTTTCTGATTTTGGCGTGATTTTACCGACAAGAATATCGCCAGGTTTTACTTCAGCACCAATCCGAATGATTCCGTCTTCACCTAAGTTTGCTAAAACTTCCTCAGAGACATTAGGAATATCACGAGTAATCTCTTCTTTTCCTAATTTTGTATCTCTAGCTGTCAGTTCGAATTCTTCAATATAAATCGAAGTATAAGCATCTTGCTTAATGAGCTTTTCAGAAATAATAATCGCATCCTCAAAGTTGTATCCATACCATGGCATGAAGGCAACTAGGATATTCTTTCCTAAAGCAAGCTCTCCTTGATCTGTAGCAGGGCCGTCAGCAATAACATCACCTTTAACTACTACATCTCCAACACTACATAAAGGTCGTTGGTTAATGCACGTACCTGAATTTGATCTTAAGAACTTTTTAAGATCATAAGTACGTTTCAATGTTGGGTTATGTTTAGCGGAAATAACTATCTTATAACCGTCAACATATTCAACAATTCCGTCTTCTTCAGCGACAACAATGGCCCCAGAATCTTTAGCAGCACGAGCTTCCAATCCCGTTCCAACAATAGGAGATTCTGTCTTTAACAAGGGTACAGCCTGACGTTGCATGTTTGATCCCATGAGAGCACGGTTAGCGTCATCATGTTCTAAAAATGGAATCAAGCCTGTAACAATTGATACCAATTGTTTTGGAGAAACGTCCATATGTGTAACAGTACTTGTATCAGCTTCAAAAGCCTCTCCACGACACCTTGCCCAACATACAGGATCCACAAACATATTATATTCATCTAAAGTTGCTGAAGCCTGAGCAATCACACATTCTTCTTCAACGTCAGCAGTCATATATTCGATTTCATCGGTAACGATACCATCTCTAACAATACGGTAAGGAGTCTCAATAAATCCAAATTCATTGATTTTCGCAAAAGAAGAAAGCGAGGTAATTAAACCAATATTTGGTCCTTCTGGAGTCTCAATTGGACAAATACGTCCATAGTGACTCGCATGTACGTCACGAACTTCAAATCCGGCTCTTTCCCTATTCAAACCTCCAGGGCCCAAAGCTGATAAACGCCGCTTGTGCGTTAATTCCGCCACAGGATTAGTTTGATCCATAAATTGAGAAAGTTGAGAACGACCGAAAAAGTCTTTTAAAACACTTGCGAGACCTTTTGCCGAGATAATTTTTCCAGGAATTAATGTATCGGAAGAGAAATCAAATAGATTCATTCTCTCACGAACAATTTTTTCCATTCTAGCCAAGCCCGAGCGGCATTGGTTTTGAATTAATTCCCCTACAGAACGTACGCGACGATTTGCTAAATGGTCAATATCATCAATCGAAGCTTTTTCATCTCCCATTTTTAAACGGATAAGATACTTTAAAGCACCGATAACATCTTCTTTTCTCAGGGTAACCTGTGATAGAGACTCATCGTCCATTGGGAATCCAAGTTTTCTATTCAACTTGTAACGACCGACTCTACCTAAGTTATAGCGCTTAGAATCGAAGAATAGACGCATAATTGTAGATCTAGCGTTTGCTAATGTTGCAGGCTCGCCTGGACGCAATCTTCGATAAAAGTCTTTTAAAGCAGCTTCATAAGAGTCTGTTGGATCTTTCGCCAACATTTTGATGATAGGGTGATTCTCATCTGCCTCTACAGCTATTTTTAAAGTTGAAATATCAGCGTCCAGCATGCGTTTTAACATTGCTGTACTAAGTTTTTCACCAGCTTTTCCGTAAACCAACGAAGAAGCCTCGTCAAGAACATTATCAGCTAAAATCTTACCAACCAAAAGAGTGAAATCTTTTTCACTCTTTAAAGAGCGCTCTTCTATTTGGAAAAACTCTTCAATGATATCGGCATCAGATGAATACCCCAAAGCACGAATAAACGTCATAGCTAAAATCTTACGACGACGTTTCTTTCTATCAATATGGATATAAATTAAATCATTGATATCAAAAATAGCTTCTAACCAGCTACCTCGATAAGGAATAATTCTAAAAGAAAATAAAATATTTCCTTTAGAGTGCTTTTCCTGTTCAAAGTTAATTCCTGGAGATCTATGCACCTGAGAAACAACGACTCTTTCAGCACCATTGATAATGAAGGTACCTTTGTCTGTCATAATGGGTATGGTTCCCATATAGACTTCTTCTTCTTTGATTCCTGTTTCATCGGTCAAACGAAAACGAACTTTTAGAGTTACGCTATAGGTGATTCCTCTACGAATACACTCATCGGGTGAGTATTTCGGCACACCTAAGTTATAAGATAAATACTCTAAGATAGTAGCTTCGTTATAAGATTTAATTGGAAAAATCTCTCTGAAAACTTCTTCCAAGCCGACATTATCGCGCTCTTCCGCAAGCTTCCCAATCTGAAGAAATTGCTTGTATGACTTAATTTGAATTTCAATAAGATTTGGAAGATCTAAGATATCTTCCTTTTTTTTGACGCTAACCCGCTCCGGGCATTTGAACATGCGAGCTCTCCTAAGACTATTGTGATGCCAAAAGACTTCCCTTAAACAAGCCTACGTATGCCTGTTAAGGGAGTATTACGATTGTATACATGATAAAAAAAGAAAAGAAAAATCTATAAGGATTTTTCTTTCCTATAGATTACAAGCCTTTAAAGGAAGCTTTTGCTCCAGCTTCTTGTAATTTTTTAACAGTATCCTCAGCATCAGACTTAGAAGTTTTTTCTTTAACAGTTTTAGGTAAGCCTTCTGTCATTTCTTTAGCTTCTTTTAAAGCTAATCCAGTAACTTCTCGAACAACTTTTAAAACGCCGATTTTTTTATCCGCAGGAACATCTTCTAAAGTCACAGCAAATTCTGTTGACTCAGCAGGAGCGGCATCACCACCTCCAACAGCAGCGCCAGCAGCAACAGCCATCATAGGAGCAGCAGCAGTGACATCCCATTTATCTTCTAACAATTTTTTTAAAGCGGCTAGTTCTAATACTGTTAAGCTGCTTAATGTCTCTACTAAAGTTTCCAAACTTTGTGTCGTCACTTTTGTCACCCTTACTTAATTTGAGAGTTTTAACATTCTTCTTAGTTTTTTTGTGTTTTCTGGTCGATACAGGAGATAACACCAGAAAGGGCCGATCCCATAATTCCAACAACCTGAGACATAGGAGCAGCTAACAGCCCTACAATTTGTTGTCTCAATTCTTTTATTGAAGGTAATTTGGCAACAGCCTCTACTTCCTTACCCGACAAGTTAGCGCTATCAATTCGTCCGGCGAGAAAAACTAGTGAATCGTTATGTTGTTTATTAAAATCTAATACTTGTTTTGCTGCAGAGACAGCATCATCATAAGCAAATACTACGCCTAGATGTCCTCCGGTATCCGAAGAATCTATATCAAAACCAGCACTTTCCATGGCTTTGAAAAAAATTCTTTTTTTCAATACTTCAAATTCTGCAGAAACTCCGGAGAGTGAATTGCGAAACTCTCTAGAATATGCTGCCGTAAATCCAAGATATCTTAATAAAATAAAACCTTGGGATGCGGAGATTTTCTCTTCTACCTCTTGAAGGAGTAATTTCTTTTCTTCTTTCATTTTCCCTCTTGAATTAAGACGCCATTAACTCTCTAGTATCTATAGAAATACCGGGCCCCATAGTTGAAGAAACGGTGAATGATACTAGATATTGCCCCTTAGCTGCCGGCGGCTTAGCTTTGATTAAAGCAGAGCATAAAGCTTCGATATTTTCTTTAAGAAGATTCCCATCAAATGATAGCTTACCTACGCCAGCATTACATACTCCGGCGCGATCTGCTTTAAATTCAATTTTTCCCTTGCGCAATTCAGCAATAGCTTTAGTAACATCCATTGTTACTGTGCCGGCTTTAGGTGTAGGCATAAGATTTCTAGGTCCTAAAACCTTACCTAATTTTCCAACTTCACGCATCATATCTGGAGTGGCAACAGCGACATCAAAATCGACCCAACCACCTTTGATTCTTTCAACAAGATCATCGCTACCCACGAAATCAGCTCCGGCATCTAATGCCTCCTTAGCTTTTTCTCCAGCAGCAAATACAAGAATTTTTAAAGTTTTTCCTGTGCCATTAGGCAGAGAAACTGATCCACGAATTTGTTGATCACTTTTCTTTGGATCTATGCCCAGTTTGATAGATACGTCGACAGTTTGATCAAAGCGCACTGTGGGGCATTGTTTTAAAATGTCTATAGCTTCTTGCAAAGAATATGACTTTGAAAAATCATAGCTTTTTAAGATGCCTCGTATACGTTTTCCATGTTTTGTCATAATTATGCAGCCCTATTACAATTTACTCGACGTCTATACCCATACTTCGGGCTGTTCCTTCCACCATGCGTTTCGCAGAATCAATAAGAACGACGTCCATATCCTTCATTTTTTGTTCGGCAATAGCCATCACCTGCGCCTGAGTCAATTTTCCAACTTTATTTCTGTTAGGAATTTTAGATCCAGACTCTAGATTCAATGCCTTTTTGATCAAAGAAGATACGGGAGGTTGTTTGGTTATGAATGTAAAAGTTTTATCTGAATAAACAGTAATTACTACAGGCAACAGGTCTCCAGGACGATCTTGCGTTGCAGCATTAAACTCTTTGCAAAATCCCATAATATTGACACCAGCAGCACCTAAAGCAGGTCCTATTGGAGGAGCTGGATTGGCTTTACCACCAGGAATTTGCAGTTTAATTAACTTAATTACCTTTTTATTCGACATACTAAACCTTACTCTATCTTGACGCCCCTCTATGAATAAAGAGGAAGAAACGAAAAACTAAAATTATAAGAAGATAGAGAATAAGAATACACAGATTTTCTTACTCTTATTCACTTTCTTGTTCCAGAGCAACCTCTTCCACTTGCCAAAACTCTAAATCATCAACACGAGTTTCTCTTCCAAAGATGGATACCATGACGCTCAAGCGCCCCTTATCATGAAAAACTTCAGAAACAACACCGATGAAGTTCACAAAAACACCATCATTAATTTTGACTCTGGAGCCAACATCAAATTTATGTTTTTGTACAACACCTGCTTTCTTCTCTTCGAGATCCTTTAAAATGTTTCTTACTTCATCTTCGGATAAAGCTAGAGGAACTCCTCCACCTAAAAATTCAACAACGCCAGGATTATTTTTTACATATAACCAAGATTCATCCGTCAAATGCATTTTAATTAACAGGTATCCCGGCCAGATGAATTTCTCGACTACTTTATGTTCACCTTTTTTTACTTCCATAACGTTTTCTATAGGCAAGACGATCTCTTGTATAAAATCCGCCATTCCAGATGATTCTTTAAAATCTTCTAAAGCTTTTTTAACTTTTTTTTCTTGAGCCGTAAAAACTTGAACGACATACCACTTAAACATGCAACTAACCAAACAAAAAGCCTGTTATACTACTTAGCAACGTAAGTAGCTTACGAAACACCAGATCAACACAATATATAGAAAAGCCTAAACCAAAAATACTTGCTATCACGATTTTCACGTATCTTTTCAGATCACGCTTACTGACCCATTCAATTTTTTTAATTTCGTCTAGAAAGCCAGCTCCTGCTTGCTTTTTAGCCTTAGAGATTTTTTTAGAGAGTGTCTCTTGGTGATTGCGTTGTTTCATAAGCGAATTTCTAGATCAAAAATTAAGTCTATACGGGTGCGAAGGGAGTCGAACCCCCGACCGGCGGCTTTGGAGGCCACTGCTCTACCAGCTAAGCTACACACCCAAAAAAGCATGATTGAGACCAAAAACCTCAATCATGCTTATAAATTTACCTATATTAGGCAATAATTTTTGAGATCGTTCCAGCGCCGATTGTACGACCACCTTCACGAATAGCAAATCTCATACCTTCTTCTAGAGCTACTGGGCTAATTAATTGAACATCAAATTCAACGTTATCACCCGGCATGACCATCTCTGTACCTTCTGGAAGAGTTACAACACCTGTTACGTCTGTTGTACGGAAGAAGAATTGTGGTCTGTATCCAGTGAAGAAAGGTTTATGACGTCCACCTTCTTCTTTTTGTAGGATATAAACAGCACCTTTAAATTGTGTGTGAGATTTTACGCTGTTAGGTTGGCAAATCACCATACCACGTTCAACGTCATTCTTACCGATACCTCTGAGGAGAAGACCAACGTTTTCTCCTGCTCGACCTTCTGGAAGTTCTTTTCTGAACATTTCCACACCGGTAACAATAGTCTCTCTAGTATCTCTTAAACCAACGATCTGTACTTTATCACCAACTTTAACAATTCCACGCTCGATACGTCCTGTTACCACAGTACCACGACCAGAAATAGAAAATACGTCTTCAATAGGCATTAAGAAAGGTTTATCAATTTCACGCTCCGGTGTAGGGATGTTATCATCCACTGCCTGCATTAATTCACGAATTTTTTCGACATAGCTCGCATCGCCTTCCAAAGCCTTCAAAGCAGAACCACGGATGATTGGGCAACCTTTGTAGCCTTTTTCTTCTAAAAGTTCAGCTAATTCCATTTCAACTAAATCTACAAGCTCGGCATCTTCTTGAGAAATCATATCGATCTTATTAAGGAAAACAACGATGTAAGGAACACCAACCTGTCTTGCCAAAAGAATGTGTTCTTTTGTCTGAGGCATCGCACCGTCAGTAGCTGAAACAACGAGAATTGCACCGTCCATCTGGGCAGCACCTGTAATCATGTTTTTAACGTAGTCAGCGTGACCTGGACAGTCTACGTGAGCATAGTGACGGTTAGGAGTTTCATATTCAACGTGAGATGCGTTGATAGTAATTCCTCTAGCTTTTTCTTCAGGAGTATTGTCAATAGAACTGTAATCGCAAAAATTAGCCAACCCCTCTGCTGACAGCGCACGTGTAATCGCAGCTGTTAGCGTAGTTTTACCGTGGTCAACGTGTCCAATGGTCCCTATATTGATATGGGGTTTATTACGTTGAAAAGTTTCTTTTGACATTTCAGAATCCTCATTAAATTAGTTTTACTCCAACCATTGCTTCTGCCCAGAATAGGAATTGAACCTACGACCGCTTGCTTACCATGCAAGTGCTCTACCACTGAGCTATCTGGGCCTATATTCACTGTTTCATAATGGCTCAGAGAATTGCCTAGTCTATGTCACTTATTTTAAAACATCAATAGAAAACAGTTAACGATGCCTGTATACAACTCTAGCTTTTGTTAGATCGTAAGCTGACATTTCAACGGTAACGCGATCTCCAACAAGCAAACGGATGTTACTCATACGCATTTTACCACATAAATGAGCTGTGACCGGCATGCCATTCTCTAATAATATTTTGAAATGCATCCCGGGAAGGAGTTCTTGCACCCTACCCTCAAGCACGATAGTGTCTTCTTTTTTTGCCATGTATTAATTATCCTTAAACAAAATCCTCTCGGCCACAGACATCTTAACATTAAAGACTGGCCAGACGGGCAGATTTGGTCTTTTTAAAGAATAGAGCTTATCCCATTCCGCTCCATCCATAAATGCAGCAGAATTATATTCAGTGTGAAGAAAAAGTCAAACGCCTTTCACGGATAGTCGAAATATTATAAAAAAATTATTGAACTCTTCAGATCATGTGGAAAAATTTATTACAATATTTACAACTAAAATCAATTTACTTTACTATGTAGCGACTTAATTATCTTTAATAAATATAGAATGACATCTTCTGTTACTTTTAGAGCTCCTTCTCCTAGTAGCTTGGAGAGTGTGGTAAGCGTGCAAAATCATAGTGAATCCGATAGCGAAACGGATATCCCTATAGAGAATCCTCAGCTACCTGACAGCAAGATTAATGGAATTACTATATCCTCTTCCATCCCGCCTCTCTCTTCTTTAAACATTTTACCCTATCGCCCTTCTCCAAAAACATGTTTAGACCACGTACGTTCTGTAGGAGAAAAAATTAGTTCTTTCTTAAGGGATAATTGGAAATATATTCTATTATATATCCTTGCCTGGGCTCTAATATTAGCTTGTCACCATACTATGGCAGTAACTTTAACCATATGGCTAGGTATTGGGCTAGGTATTGGAGTGATTTTTGGTATTTTCACTGCCAATGTTTTAGATAGAAAAAATAAGTATAAGAATACGAATAGTCTTTGGAATTTGATGAATTATGGGTTGCAACAACTTGACCCAAATGGAACACGTCAAATTCTTTTAGCTACAATTATTGCCTCTATTTCTGCTCTGATTTATGCCATTCCAGAAGCTGTTGGAATTACCATTGGTGCCTGCATAGGGAACCAAATTAGTATTCTAACCTGCTATGGGCTGCGTTTAGGTGATGATGATAATTATGTTGCGGATCAAGAAGCTTTTGATAAAAAAGTGGCAAATATTCAAAAAGCAATTAATCAATACCAATTAATTAAAAATCAGATGATCATGCAAAAGCAGATTTCTGCAATTGCAGCGCAACAGAATAATCCTCAAATGACAAGTGCGTTACATACATTGCAATTGGAGATGAATGCGCCTTTGCCTTATGTATTCGACGTACCTAAAACACAGTATCAGGACCGCCTACATTTCAGTGATCCCGATCTTGTTATTGCCTCAGCAAATCAAAGAATTCTTACCCTATCGCAAACTCTAATCTACTTGAGACAAGAGCCTAATCGTGTTGTTGAGGAATAATTTTGGAACCCTCTGTATGCCCATTACACCATTCTGGATGTTTGAAGAAACAGCATCGCATTTCAGAGATACTATTTCCTGAAAAATTTCATAAAGATGCGTTATACAACTCCCTTTTAGACATTGGCTCTCAATCTAAAGTTTTCGATAAAAGTAAAATTACAAGAGAAAACCTTGTCTTAGGCTGTCAGAGCGACTTATATCTCTATGAGATATATCAAGAAGGTCGCTTATTCTTTTTTACCTATACAGAAGCTCTGATCTCTTCAGGGATTGCCGCACTATTTGCTGAAGTATATTCTGGGGAAACGCCCGTCACCGTATTAACGTGTAGACCTGTATTTTTTGACCAACTCAGCCAATATCTATCCATCGGAAGGATAAATGGTGGGGAATCTCTATATATGCGTATGAAGCAAATCTCCGTACGTTATCTAAAATCTTCAGAATAGATGATGGATATCGCTTGCTTGTCAGAAGGTTATATGCTACTATCCGTTCTCTTAATCACGGGGCAGTAGCTCAGCGGTTAGAGCCACGGACTCATAACCCGTTGGTCACAGGTTCGAATCCTGTCTGCCCCATGTTCTTTTTATTCCCAATTCACAACTATCTTTTTTAATCTCCTTTTCTATATTACCCTCTAGCACAACTCGTTCATAGTGTTTGACTTATTAGGAAGATCTAATCTAAAATCTCTTGGGTTTTAAAAACTTATTATTACTTTTTGAGCCTAACAGCTAATGCGATAGCCTCAAGTAACTCACTCAATAATTAGGGGTCATCGCCGGTAAATTAGTTTCAAAAACACTTTCTAGAATCATAAATTAAAATTATTTAGGAGATCTTATGGAGCCGCCTAACGCCCTTCCTCCTCCACCTCCGTCACTTCCTTCATGGTTGTTAGAACAAACCGGAGATGCAGGTATAAAACACTCTGAGGACACATCCAACCAACTAACCCCCCCCCCCC
>NZ_JAPYKW010000003.1 GCF_036632095.1 Chlamydia sp. 04-14 | reverse complement strand
CCCCCCCCCCCCAACAGCGCTGCGTTAAGGTAGCCGTCTCAGCAACAACTATAATAGCTTGCCTAGGTATTGCCGCTTGCATCACCGCAGCTGTATTTTTCCCCACACTACCCTCTCTCATTATTGTCGGTGGAGCTCTCGCAGGGCTAATTTCCATCGTATTCCTATGTGGAATGCTTCTACGACTGCGAAAAGAAAATCTAGATACATTAAAAAGCATGGTTAGCGATATTTCAGACGGCTCGGATAAGAAACACGAGCAACTACAGAAAGAGTACAAAGTCTTTATTTCATCAACACAAAAGGAATTAGACTCTATCCAATCATCTATAAATAAAAATAAAAAGCTGATAGATCAATATCAGGATTCTCTTAATCGCCAACAAAAAGAGATAGAGGCTCTAAACGCAAAGAAATCAAAAAAATCTTAATTACAAGAGGTTTCTATTATGTTTTTATAGAAACCTTTTTTTTGAATTATATAAATAATACTTATTCTTTTGACCACAAGAAAGTTACTTTGTTAATATAGATAGATTTTAATAATAACTTTCTAATGTTATGACAATTCTCACTCTTCCTGAGAAGACAGGTCTCTTTCAATTAGATTTCTTAGATCCACAGATAAGCAGACCCTCTACAATCCTACAAAATACAACTCTTGTTATAACAGCTTTACTTGCTTGCCTTGGAATAACTATGATTATTATTGGCGCAGTAAGTTCCCCAACATTAAGTCCCGTCATTGCCGTAGGAAGTATGCTTGCGATATTTTCTATGTTAGGAATATGTCTTTTACTTGCTTATCTGTGTAAAAAAACAGCCGATCAAAATCTAAAACTCTCGGTAGAAAACAAACAACTTCTTATCTATAGCAAAAGCTTGATTGCTAATCTCGAAAACTCGACAGAACTGTATCGAAACACCTCTATACAAGAATAAATACGCCCCAACGTATGTCTAAGGTCATTTTCTTACTATTGACTTAATAGAAAATTCTAAATTACTCTGATTTTAATCTTTCAAAAATACATACAATTTTTTCTATGAGTCAAGTCAGTAATCTTAGATTATCAGGGCCTTCGTCTGAAGATGCTCCTATGCTATTCCATCTAAAATCTAAACTAGCGATTACCCTAGTGGCCTTATCAATTTGCGCAGGCCTTGCAGGATGTATTGCGGGGGCTATTCTGCTACCCACATTACCCATTTTGATGATTTCTGGAAGCGTTATCATCTCGTTAATTTCTATTATTTGTTTGTGCTCTTTGCTTATGATCTCAAGTAAAACAAATAAAGAAATACAGCAAATCAACTACATTCTATTAAAACAAAATAAAGAACTTTTCCACGCTCAGACAGAGTCACAAAACAATTATAACGATCTTAAACAGATTGTTACAAACCACGGCGATCTAATGAATACGCTGACTTCTCAAAATTCAAGCAACGCTGAAAAGGGATCTAACTAAAAAAAGGCTTCTACACGAACGTAGAAACCTTTTTCTATAAAGAATTTTTATCAAGGAACTAAAAATACTATTTTTGGAAAAACTGAAGAGCCTTTCTTCCTTGAACAACGAGTAGTATCTTTAGTGTCTCTCCAATAACAAATGGTGCAGCACCCAGCTGTAAGCCTCGAATAAGATCTACAGTGTCTGTGATTGACATCATATAAAAGTAATAAGCGAGCCATAATGACCCGAACAATAGTATGATAGATGCCGCCGCTGCAAGAATAGATGCCAAAACATAACCATTAGGGCTCTTAAATCTACGATAAAGTAGTGATATGAATAGCGCAACTAGAGGAAACGTATAAAGGTATCCTGCTGTTGGTCCGAAAAAAGTCGCTATGCCATACCCTGAACTATAAAACACAGGAAAGAATAACCCTTCTAATAGATAGGCAATCACACTACTAACAGCGATCATCGGAGAGCATGCCATACCAATACAGTAAATTCCTAAAGTTTGGAAAGTAACAGGAATAGGAGTAAATGGTAGAGGCAAGGTAATTTTTGCTAATAAAGCAAGGAAAAGCGACCCCTCTAAGATCCTAGCTATTGGACTATTCAATACCGATAACAGCCAAGATTTTTTCGTCAGACTATAACCCATCTCTCTCTCCTATCTGCGATATCTAATGTTTCTGCGCTATTCTGTATCTTTATACCTACTCTTGTCAATTTCTGAATTTAAAAATACATCTTTATTAAGATATGAAAAGAAAAATTAACTAAAACACATATAAATTAATTCTTTTAATAAAAAATCATAAGTAGTTAATTGTGAAATTATTATGTTTTGAATTAAAATGCATCCGAAGACTTTTTATTTTAGAACATATTTTTCATGTTTCGCCTCTTATCTTCTACATCTATCCACCCCGCTAATCTCTCCTCCTGTTCGGGGGGGGGGTTAACCGCTGCCATCCCTTTTTCTACCGACATCTCCTGTGTTCTTCAATGAGAGTCGGAAAGAAAAAGGGGTAATTTCACATGTCATCACCGTCATCATCATCAAGTAGTTCATCTGCGGGATCCCCAGGGCCTGCAGCACCATGTCCGTTTCGAAATTGGTCGCCTCCGGCTCCAAATCCTACGCCATCAGAGGTTATGAATTTATCGCAACGTATCGATGGCTTTGTAGAGAACTACATTCCTTTAACTGGTGACGGGTGTTTAAAACGTGTTTCCGGATGCCCTTCGTGTCCTCCGGGAGCTTGCGTCCACTCAGGTGGCGGAGAACCAATGCTGGATTTTTGCCATTGTTGGACATGCTGTTTCGGTAAGCCTACCGGAAATAGTATGCGTGCTTTTTATATCGATGTGAAGGAATACGCTCGAGTTCACGGAAATGCATGTGCTGCCCACTCTTTATTAAAATCGGGTATCGATGTCGCAAAGGTGTCAAAACAATACGGCGAACTATCGGAAGAAGAAAAAGAAAAAATGCAGCGGTGTTGTCAAACAGAGATAAGCGCTTCTTATAAAAGACACGTGTCGATTACTAGAAGAACAAGATCGATGATGCACTTGGCGGACAACATTAGAGATGAAGGCATTCTTGAAGGGATGTCGGGACAAATATTAGACCTATGGCACGCGGCTCCAGAAGATACAAATCCTGAGGATGCCCAAACAATCTGGGTAAAAACTAGAGATGGTGAGAGATCTCCGTTCTGCTTTGCGAGGTGTTTAAACTACCTCAGAACAATTCGTTGTTATAGAACGAATACCGGTCATACCCATAACTTCTTATTTAAAGCAAGCCCTGGAAGTAGCATTGCCTCATGTGTGATGTATACTCTTGCGGCGATAATCAAAAATGAGAATTTCAGAGATCTTCTACTTGAAGAAGAAGACGATGGAGCAGGCGGAACAATCTACACCTGTTCTTATGAATTAATCAAAATAATTCTCCTCCTTTCCATAGTAGCTAGGGGTAAACATCCGCATGCCGGTTTCACAGATCAGCGTAGACAATTCGAAGAAGAAGACGAAGATACAATCCGCCTTGCATCAAACGCCTTCAGAGAAAGAATCTTAGG
Source organism: Chlamydia sp. 04-14 (assembly GCF_036632095.1). Taxonomy (NCBI): domain Bacteria; kingdom Pseudomonadati; phylum Chlamydiota; class Chlamydiia; order Chlamydiales; family Chlamydiaceae; genus Chlamydia; species Chlamydia sp. 04-14. The sequence goes on along the minus strand of NZ_JAPYKW010000003.1, from coordinate 123,465 downwards.
GAAATTCATATTCGACAGACATGGCACACAAATTCCACAAGCACTCCTCAGAGAATTTCCTACACTCAGCATGAACATGGGTCTAAAACCTTGGAGCAGGGTAACTTCAACTCAACCAGATCCGTCCACTATATTCGGAGAAGAATCTTCGGGAGAAGAAGAGGAAATGCCAGAAACACCTCCACCTCCACAAAGAAGACGAAGACAGAGACGCCAAACACCTCGCACTCGACCATCCTCTTCAAAAGAGTCCCTCGCGGTTCCTGTCAGCAGTGACAGCAGCGACAGCAGCTCTTCTCATCTAGTAAGGCCTCCAGAGAGCAGTCCCGCTTCAACAATCAGCACACGTAGATTAAGCGTCTCATCTATTTCTACTCTTATTACTGTGGAAGAAAATCCCGAAGATTATACATCCGATATTGAGCAGCTCGCTGCAACTTATCCGATATCGATTTTCGTATCCCCACCTCCAAAAACACCCGAACCTGGATCCCCTACATTTAGAATTACCTCCTCGCCGCTACCTTCACCTGTTTTCTCCTATAGTCCAGGTGGAGACGGATCACCCTCGACACCGACACCGCCTAGGACCCCTACAATAAGTCCAAGACCACAAATATCCCCAGAAAGGGAACCTGCCCTTTCAGAAAAATCATTCGTATTAATAAGTGATTCTGAGGGAGAAGGATCAACTGGAGGAGAATCGGTTATCCCAAGCCCTATCACTATTTCTTCAGATTCATCTAGATCAATCAGACCTTCTTCTAGGGCATCATCGTATTTAACTTCTTACATTGGATATGAAAGCAATAGCGAGGATTCACAACCTATGCCAATAACACCATCAAGTAGCCCAAGCAGATCTAGCTGTGATTTATTCAGCGAATCATCAACATCTGAAGCTACACCCTCCACACCAAAAACACCTCAATTTAGTCCTTGGGAAGAATCTAGTTCTCCAGAAAGCCAGGACTATACAGGTTACTTCAGTGACGATTCTGGAAGATCCACACCGCCACCACCTAGAACTCCTTCAATGAGTCCAAGAAGATCGAGTTCTTCAGCAGAATACCCTTACGGTGATTTCAGTGAGGATTCCAGCTCCTCAGGATCAAGTACTATTACACTAGCTAGCCCAGGAAGTCCTCTAAGCTCAACTAATTCACTAAGCCCAAGAATATTACGGACATCTTCAAAAACAAGCTCTGTCATGCTCGGCTCTCCGTGTTCCTACGAGGATTCCAAATCTACAACACCCACAAGCAGCCCAAGAAGATCCCCTGTTTTCTCCTACGTTGATGATCATACAAGCTCCTCAGGATCAAGCACTATTACATTAGCTAGCCCAGGAACTCCTTATTCTCCTCTAGCAGCAATATCTTCAGTCTCTGGTTCATCCATACCAGGATCATCTAGTGATGATGAGCAAGAAGAACCTGCACCACGTGCTTCGGTAATTCAAACTGCGGGGGCTCCCCGTACAGGATCAGATGAAGGCTCATCAAGGAAACGTTCTGCAGACAGTGAAAGTAGCCAAGAAGGAACATCTTCTCAGCAAGCTGATCAACCTTCAACAAGCTCCACAACAACTCCAGGAGATAGGAACCTACCTCCTAAAAAACGTTGGAGAAACTGGCAGCCTACTTAATCACAGTTACTGAAAACAACTTCACTTGGGATTTTCTGTTATCGCCTTCTATGAGGAATACGGAAAATCCTGGTGAAGATCACTAGATTTGCTATAAAAAAGAAAAAGCAAAACACCACATTAACTACCTGGCTAACAGCGTAGACATCTCCATCCTCTAGAGCCTCCGAAAATGGTGGGAAAGGATGTGTGATTACATCTTCTTCTGTACCATTTACCGTACGACAACTAGAATGCAAAGATATTCCCGCCATAGATATCACCATAGAAACGTAGGGGAATATCAATCCGTGCACAGCTACTAAAGCAGCCTCTGAAACCATACGCGCATCTTGCACCATATCTCTGCCTGCAGGAACAACCGCACCTTGTTGATTTTGCTCCTCTGAAATTTCTCTTGATGTTCTCAAAGATAATACGCGAAAGCTATACTCCTGCAATGCTCCACGAACGCGTGTTAAAGGAAAAGTTATCAATTCCTGAACATTTAAAAAGATACCGAGATTTAAAAGCATGGCGTACAACGCTGTGTCACACCCATCCATACGGTAACCGATAAGCAAACGCAAAGCATTCACTATATCTGCGGTATTTACCAATATCTCCATGGGTGCACAGGCAAGAGCAAAAAGTCTTAGCCAACGAAAACGTCGTCTACGACGCTGAGAATTTGTAAAAACAATAAGACTGTAGCGTGCAAGAGCTAGTCCCATAATCCCTGCACATATACCTATGGAAACCATTGTTTCACCATCGGATGTCCAGAAAAATAGTGTGACGATATCCATCACTCTAACTATCATACTCAATCCAACAGTACACCTTTCTATAAATCCAGGAGCTACATAGTTTTCTGCGGTATCTGTAAATGTTAAAGGTGAGTTTGCCAAGGAAATTACCCTATCAAAAAATGTCGAATTTCCTGGAGAAAAGCTAATCAGCTCTACCTGATTATTCGCTAATATGCCCTCCCAAGCATTAACATTAATCAAAGAAGTCGAAGGTCCAACTGTCTGATGTAAAACAGTTACATGAGCTGCTTCTAACATATGCGAGCGTATTGCCGTTAAGAAAGCAGGATCACAAAATGAAGGGAAAAATACTCCGAAAGAATTGTGAGAGTAAGAAAGAGTTCTAGGTTGAGAAAGAAGAAAACCCTCACGATCTAGAAGTGATGTAACATCTCCTGATAATCGGTAGGTTGTGACACGACCCACTCTAGGATAAAATGTCGGGCTGATCCCTATAACTTCTATCCTATCTATATAGGGAGTTGCAGCTAGAGCCGCATCAATGACATGCCCTCCATCACCATAGAAATATTGTAAAAAACATCCCTCAGGATGCTGAGAAAAATACTCTTCCCAAACAGCAAGCAAAACCTGACACACTACAGAATCTTGAGAAAGGGAACCTAAAAAAGTAAGATATCTTCGGGTTAACTCTCTCCCTGAATGATAAACTCCTAAAACAGGACCTCCGACCAAAGCTTCGCTTAAATGAATAGCTTCTACCATAGCTTCACGATATGTTGAAGAGCTACCGTTGACATATCCGACGCCCACGCGATGGTATTGTCTAGGAAGAGAATTTCCTGAAGGTAGATGTTGAACAAGGAAACGTATTGCAGGAGTTGCAAGTATTAAGGATCTATTCTGAGAGACAGGAACTATAGCTTCGGGAATAGAAATAACAGCTATCCGATTACTTGAACTAGCTTGTTGATTGCTAATTTCAGATACCGATTCTATATTTTCATCATTACGAACTTCCGCACTCCCTTGAGCATCATTGCCGGAGGAAAAAGGATTTGGACGTGTGGGTGCCGTCATTGGAGTCTACACTCCAAAAGCAAGAAATTCAAAAAATAATACGGCAACCCAGAACAAGAACCCCTAAAAATGGCCTTGATGGGGAAAAACATAAGTAAAAAGACAAAGACTCTTATAAAGTCATTCTAAGATGCAAATAATAAAAATCAATCGATTTCAAAAGTAAAAAATCATTTTTACATGATTGATTATCAAGGATTAATGGCTATCTTCTAAAACCAATTTCTCTAAGCTGAAAATCTATAATTTTAGCTACATAAGACATGATCGGGGCATTCACAAATATTTTCCCAAAACTCTCTTTGTTGATATTTCGCATTTAAAGAGCCATAAACTAGGTAATTCGAAGAAAAATGATTATAGACAACCACACCTCGAAGAAGAGAAAGGATGCTCATAATATAAAGACTAAAACCTACAATACCTGTTGTTATCGAACCAAGTACCATACCTACGATACTACAAATTACGCCAAAAACAACAAAAACGATAGAGAGTACTACACCGATGCGCTCCACCAAAGGAAATTCCTCCCATAAATTGACCTGTTGTTGATTTTGCACACATGCATGTGGAGTAAGAGCTGTTGCCATAACCATTATCTTCTCTAGCTTCGAGGAAACAAAGCATAAACTGAAATTAAAAAAAATACTATGTAGTTATCGTTTTTTTTACCGTCGTTGATTTCTACGTACTAAATCCACCATAATCATAATATTTGCTGCCAATACGATCATACATATAAACAGACTTACTGTCTGTGATACTGCTAAAACATCCCCAGTTTGCCAAGCTGCAGAAGTATTGTGCAACTGATTAGAATACACACCTGTATCTGTAGTAGAATTTCTTCCTATCGTGCTTGGAACATTTATAACTATGCTGTTTAAAACTCCCACAGCAAAAGCTAAGAATATTCCGTGAGCCGTTCCTATCATCATCTGCACAGAGCTTATCCTACCGCCGTCTGCAGAACGCACAACCGCCCTAGATTCTTCAGATGATCCTGTCAATCTTTGTAAAATTGAGCTCTGGACACGTCCGCGTAATCCCCTCAAGCAATTTCTAAACATCTCCATAAATAGGACACTGCCACTTAACGTAGACGCAATCACAAATATAGGCGGTAAAATTGATGGGGATCTTCCATATCTTCTTAGACAGTTTACATTATCAATCACAGTCGCCAGTAAAACCAAAGGCGATGCACCTTGGGCTACTAATCTCAATCTTCTAAACGCATCCCGAACAGAACGACGATTTGTAAACAACAAAAGAAAGTAACGAAGTAAATTCATACTGTAGCCACAGATAATTACGTAAGAAACCCTAATATCTCGATCTTCAGTAACAGAAAGAATGATGCACTCTTGCAATAGGCCACTAATTCTAAATATACTGAATATACTCGACAAAACAACGTCAGTTGCTGCTGTTGGAGCGAAATTAAATTCCGCCTCTGCAGAAGTATCTCCCAATCGCAATAATTCAGATAATCTCTCAAATGCTCCATTTCCATGACCAATCTCCACCAAAGAAATCTGATTTGAAGTTCTTTCTATCTCTATTTCGGGGGGGGGGTACCTCACCTGCCAAAATCGAAGCAACGGCCTCAAGTAAAAATACAACAATCAACTCAGTTAATCTAATCGATTCCGACGGAAATGGGTACGAATACCCTATCTTCTCCACTACAAAACTCTTCGAATCTACTATAGTAGCAAAAGCTGGTGCTAATGGAACTATTACACCCCCTTCAACAAATTTAAAGAATCAATCTTCCGGATCTCACTACGGTTATCAAGGTGATTGGACAATAAGTTGGGCACAAGGAACAAATGCCCAAGAACAAAAAGCGACATTCGATTGGAAACAAACTGGCTATCTCCCCAACCCGGAGCGTCAAGGGCCCTTAGTTCCTAATACTCTTTGGGGATCTTTCTCCGATGTGCGCGCTATTCAGAATCTTATGGATGTTAGTGTCAATGGTGCTGATTACCAACGCGGTTTCTGGGTATCAGGATTGGCTAACTTCTTACACAAAAGTGGAACGGAAACAAAACGTAAATTCCGTCACAATAGTGTAGGATATCTATTAGGAGCGTTTGCTCAAACGCCTTCAGAAGATATCTTCAGCGCTGCTTTTTGTCAGTTGTTTGGAAAAGATAAAGACTATCTTGTTTCAAAGAACTCTTCTAACATCTACGCAGGCTCTATCTACTATCAGCACACCTCCTTCTGGAGTGCTTGGGATAGACTACTGCAAAACACTATCGGCGCGCAAGCTCCTTTAGTCCTTAATGCACAACTCACCTACAGTCATACTTCCAATGATATGAAGACCAATATGACTGATAGATATGCTCCGCAAAATGTCGTCTACCCAGAGATCAAGGGTGATTGGGGGAACGATTGCTTCGGAGTGGAACTCGGCGCTGTTGTGCCTATCGAGTCTCAATATTCTTCTTTATTTGATATGTACTCACCTTTCTTGAAGTTCCAGCTTATTCATGCTCACCAAGAAGACTTTAAAGAAAACAGTAGTTCTGAAGGAAGATACTTTGAGAGCAGTAATCTCACAAACATTGCTATGCCTATCGGTGTAAAGTTTGAGAGATTCTCTGCAAATGATAGTGCTTCTTACAACCTAACTCTGGCCTACTCTCCAGATATTGCAAGAAGCAATCCTGATTGTGCAACGTCTCTGCTAGTTAGCCCAACCACAGCTGTTTGGTTAACTAAAGCGACAAACTTAGCTAGACAAGCTTTCATAGTCCGTGCTGGAAATTACTTATCTTTCAGCCCCAACTTTGAAGTCTTCAGTCAGTTCGGTTTCGAGCTCAGAGGCTCTTCTAGAACCTACAACATAGACCTCGGATCTAAAATCCAGTTCTAACTCACCTCCACCTCCCCTGCCCCTCACCGGGGCAGGGCCTACTTAGGCCCTTGCACAATCTGATATTATAAATAAAAAGACCCTCTATATAAGAGGATCTAAAACAATAGATAAAGAGTAATTGCGTTAAAGAACTAGCCTTCTACTTTTTTGAATAGCAAGACGTCTTTTGACATCGTAAGCTCTATAGAAGTATCAGATTTGATATCACCTTTAAGTAGAGCCTTTGATAATAGCGTGACTACTTTTTGTTGAATTAGCCGTTTTAAAGGCCGTGCTCCAAACGAACTGTCATAACCCTGCTCACTTAAATAAAGAATCACAGAATCATCCCAAGTTAACGTTACTCGTCTTTCTAATAGACGTTGTGCAACTCTACGCATCTGAATACCGACAATTTTAATAATATCTTCGGTATTTAAAGGCACAAAGGGAAGGATATCATCAATACGGTTGATGAATTCCGGACTGAAGTATTTTTTCAATGTAGGAGCAACTACAGATAATACGGTCTCCTTACTTACCTCACTGCCTTTCTTCGCACAGTAATCAGCAAGTTCTTGAGAGCCTATGTTTGAAGTCATAATAAATAAAGCGTTTTTACAGTTTACCTTACGCTTCTTACTATCTGTAAGAATTCCTTCATCAAAAATTTGTAAGAGAATATTAAAGACCTCCTTATCTGCCTTTTCGATTTCATCGAAAAGCACTACAGAATAAGGGCGTCGACGCAAAGCTTCAGAAAGACTTCCTCCTTCTTCATAACCCACATAACCTGGAGGAGAACCTATCAATTTAGATACGGAATGTTTTTCCATATACTCAGTCATATCAAAACGTACCATTGCTTCTTCTTTATTAAACAAAAGATCAGCTAGAGCTTTGGCAAGTTCTGTTTTCCCTACTCCTGTGGGTCCTAAAAATAAGAACACCCCTAAAGGACGCTGCGGATCGCTAAGCCCTACACGCGCAGCACGTATAGAATCACTAACTGCTGCTATGGCGAATGGCTGACCTACAACACGCTCTTCTAAAGACTCTTCTAAAACGAGAAGCTTTTCAGCTTCACCTTCTAACATCTTTTGAATAGGAATTCCTGTCCAATTTGCTACTACTTGAGCGATAAGACGTTCATCTACCTCCTCTTGAAGCAAACGATTATCTCTTTGATTTAAAGCTTCTTCATCTTGGCGTATTTCTTCTTCAAGAGCAGGAATTAAGCTATAGCGTAGCTCCGCAACACGATTGTAATCTGCGACACGTTCTGCTTCTTCTTCAGAAAATTTCATATTTTCTAAAGAATTCTTCTTTTCTTTAAGACCTGCGATAAGTTTCTTTTCTTCATCCCAACGTAATCGTAAAGCTGCGAGCTCTTCTTTAAGTTGCTCGATAGACTGTTGCATAGCCTCAGCTTCTTCTTGATATGAAGGAGCTTTTTCACGCTTTATAGCTTCTTGCTTAACAATCAAAGCTGCAAGTTCACGTTCTTTCTCATCAATTGGCAAAGGTAGGCTACCAATTTGCATGCGAATTAAACTCGCAGCTTCGTCTATTAAATCAATCGCCTTATCAGGAAGAAAACGATCTGGGATATATCTATAAGAGAGAAGAACGGCAGCATTTAATGCTCCCTCGGTAATACGCACGCCATGGAAAATTTCATACTTCTCACGAAGACCACGAAGAATGAACACCGCGTCTTCCAAAGAAGGCTCTGTTACAAAAATAGGTTGGAAACGCCTTTCTAAAGCGGCATCTTTTTCAATATACTTTTGATACTCATTAAGAGTTGTAGCACCAATGCAATGGAGTGTTCCACGTGCTAAAGCAGGCTTTAATAAATTTGCTGCATCCATAGCTCCATCAGTAGCCCCAGCGCCTACAAGAGTATGGACTTCATCAATAAATAAAATGCTCTCGCCATCAACAGATTCTACATCTTTAAGAACGCTTTTTAATCGTTCTTCGAATTCTCCGCGATATTTAGCTCCTGCAATTAACGCTCCCATATCTAAAACATAGAGCTGTTTGCCTTTTAAGCTTTCGGGAATATCCCCCTGAACAATACGCAGAGCTAGTCCCTCAGCAATTGCTGTTTTTCCTACTCCTGGTTCACCTATAAGCATGGGATTATTCTTAGTTCTTCGCGATAACACTTGAACAGTACGACGAATTTCCTCATCCCTACCTATCACAGGATCCAACTTTCCTTCTTTCGCTAATGAAGTTAGGTTCTTACAATACTTTTCTAGGCCTCGGAGATTATTTTCCGCACTAGGAGAGTCCATACGATTGCCACGCCTTATATTAATAATGAGTTTTTTAAGATCGTCTAAGGATATTTTTACCGTTTTTTTCCAAGAAGCGAAAGGCTCCTTGTTGGATTTCCAAAAAGCTAATAATACATGATCTCCAGAAAGATATTCATCTCCCAGATCTTTAGCCTCATGCTTCGCATCTAATAGCAGACTTTGCAGTCCTGGTGAAGGCTTAGGCATTGCATCGCCTTCAACAACTGAAGGTTCTAAAGAAAGCGCTTCATCTACTGCAGAAATAAGTAATTTAGGATTGCTGTGAAGATCCTTAATTATCAAATAAAACAGAGATTCCGTATTCTCTAAAAGACATTTAAGGAAGTGGTTTTCACTTACGTAAGGATTTTTTGCTGATTTAGCGAGCTCAAAAGCTTTTTCTAGAGCCTCACTTACCGCATCCGATATCTTATCCATAAAACAGCCCTAACACCCCGCTGAAACATTTTCTTCATGGCATAGAAAAAACAAAAAATCTACCTATTTTCCAAGGCGATTTCCTGCTGCTCAAGACTCTGTTTTTTCTTATTTTTTGCTCTTTGTTGTTTTTTCCATTGCGAATTGTACTGATATAATAATCCGTAATCTTTAACAGTAGCGGTAATATCCTTACAATCTTCCATCAATTCATCGATCCGTCCAATACGTGTGTTGTCTAAACAATCGGCAAATCTGTCCGCGCTTTTACATATAGATTCTGTTGCTAAGCGCGCCTGTTTCACTAATGAAGAATCTTTTTCTTCATCAAGCAGCGTTGATATTTTAGAATAGAGATTCACAGTTTCAGCTTCTAGTTTCCCTAACGCTTTATCTGCCTTATCAACAAATTGTATCAGCTTTTCAATAGGATCAATATTATGCCCATAAACTAAATCCTGAGCATAAAGACGACTACATTCTCCTCTTGTCTTGCCAGGAATGATATTTACAATAGATTCCCCTATGATTTTAGGAGAGTACATAGCAAAAGTATCATCTTTATATAGAGACACTCCTGAATCTATTTTTAATACCAATTCATAACAATAAAGCTCTCCAGACTCTCCGGAAATTCCCCTATCCATAATATTTTGTACAGAAGCTACAGAACCAATTATCTTTCCCGCAAGGCAAACATTCATTCCCTTGCTCACACCGCTAAGATGAGTAAAAGCCACATGAATTTCTTGCTTGCCGTCTCCACGACTTTTAGGAGTGAATAACATTACAGAAAATAAACCTAAAATCCCCACACAAAGAAATAATCCAAAAAATATTGATTTACGATCTTCTTTAGACACTCGCCCTCCTTAATCGGCATTTTACAATGTTATTGACCGGCAAGAAATTGCCTTGCCAATACATCGTTTGTCTCTATAAATTCTTCCTTTGTATAGATATGGGGAATTGTTCCTTCATGATGAATAGCAATACGATCTGCAAGAGTTAATGCTAATGTAATATCGTGGGTAATAACAATTCCTCCGATTCCCTGTTCCCTACGCAAACGGAAAATCAGATGAGTCATTTCCCGACTTGTCATGGGATCTAATCCCGCTGTAGGCTCGTCATAAAGAACAAGTTTAGGAGAATAAATCAAAGAGCGTGCCAAAGCGACACGCTTAACCATGCCACCCGACAACTTATTTGGCATAAACTCTGCGGCATAACTTAATCCTACGTTCGCTAAAGCTTGATCTACTTTAGCGTTTATCTCACCTTTAGAAAATACCTTATGGCGTTCATTATACGCATGAAGACCAAAAGCAACATTTTCTCTAACAGAAAGAAAATCAAAAAGGGCGCCACCCTGAAACACCATACCAATGGTGAGATCTTTTAAACGTCCTTTATGGGTAAGTTCCTTAGCATAACGCACCTCTCCAGAATCAGGAATCTCTAATCCCATAATATGACGGAGGAGGACACTTTTCCCTGTCCCAGATTTACCTAAAATCACTAAAAGCTCATCTGGAAATACCTGCAAGGAAATCCCATGCAATACCGTATGACCTTGACCTTCGGTATTACAATAACTTTTATAAATACGATCTACAGAAATCCAGGGCTCTACCATATCTCTCCCTAGCAACCTAGAACATGAAAGAATGATGTAATCACACAATTAGCAAATAAGATAGAGATATACGAAGTAACAACTCCTGCTGTGGTTACCTTCGCCACATTTGTAATGCGACAATGTTTCCCTAATCCCTGATAACAGGCTAAAGACGTGATAATAAATCCGAATACTAGAGATTTAACAATCACCATCACAATATCGGATACAAATACATTTCCTGATACCATATGCAAATAGACCTGAGCAGGAAGTTGGAAGGCATAACGACATAGCAAATATCCACAAAAAATTCCTGACCATACCGCAGCAATTACCAAAGCAGGCATAGCAATAATCCCTGCAATAATTCTTGGTAGTGCAAAATAGGCTAAAGGATTAACCCCTAAAGTTTCCATAGCACTAACTTGTTCAGTCATGCGCATAGTTCCTAAGAATGCAGCAATTGCTCCTCCTACTCTTCCAGAGAGGGCAAGAGCAGTAAGTACAGGGCCTATTTCTACTAGAATACTTTTCACAACGAAAAATCCTATAGCGCAGGATAAGCCATGAATACCTAGTTGATAATAGGATTGTAGAGCTAAAACGATTCCTGTAACAGCTCCTGTAAGCATAACTACAGGTAAAGAGGCAACGCCGATATCATATCCCTGTATACTCGCAGATCGAAATAAGCTTTTCTTCCATGAAAAACTTTTTATTACCGCACAGGTAAAACCCATCCATCTGCCTAATTCCAAAGGGAATAAACAGAGTATACGGAAAACACGAGAACGTTTTTTTGCCTCCATGCTCATATCCTCAAAACCTTGAGAAAACCTTTTATCTTAAATGCTTTCAAATGTTTTCACTAAACTATCAATAAGCACATTTTGCGTATAGGCTAGATTTTCTTTACTATGTACAGCAGAAATGAAACTCGCTTCCATAGAAGCAGGAGACAAATACACTCCCTGAGAAAACGCATGCCGATAAAATATACCAAAAGCTTTCTGATCACATTGCTGCACATCATAGAGATTCTTCGGAGGTGTTTCTCTAAAGAATAATGAGAACATAGAACCCGCTTTTACCAATGCTACTGGGAATCCTTTAGAACGGATTGCATCTTCTATAGGAGACAAAAAATCTTCTGCGAGATTTCTTAACTTAGGATAAAAATCTATCTCCTGGCAAAGCTCTACTGAGGCTTGTCCTGCGGCCATAGCAATAGGATTTCCTGATAAAGTTCCTGCTTGAAATACTGTCCCCAGAGGCATCAAATGATCCATAATACTTTCATGAGCTAAAAGTGCAGCGACGGGCATACCTCCCCCTAAAATCTTACCATACACAGTAATATCAGGAACGGCATCAATGATAGAACGCATACCTCGAATTCCCATACGAAATCCTGTAACAACCTCATCCATAATCGATAAAGCTGAATAACATCGGCATGTAGTTATAATACTCTCAATCCATCCAGATTCAGGAAGGATAACCCCCATATTGATTGCTATAGGTTCGAAGATCACGCAAGCAACACGCTCTCCTATCTGCCGCATTACTTCCTCAAAAACCTTAACATCATTGTAGGGTAAAATTAACGTAATAGGGAGACAAGGATTCGAAGAAAAATATTTATCTACGATAAGAGAAACTTCCAAAAGGTTACTCTCGTCTATAGAAATTCCTTTTAACAAAATATCAGCATGTCCGTGGTAACATCCTAAAAATTTAATAATCACTGAGCGCTTAGTTGCTCCACAAGCAAGACGTACAGAAGTCATTGTGGCTTCCGTCCCTGAAGAAACAAAACGTAGTTTGTGATCTTGTAATTTCAAACAAGAAAATAAAGTGGCTGCTAGAGAAATTTCATTTTCCGAAGTGAGGCCATAGGAGGTGCCTTGAGATGCTGCAGTACAAATAGCATCTAAAATTTTTGGATGGCTATGACCATGGATTAACGATCCCCAAGATCCACAAAAATCAATAAAATTTTTTCCGAAACTATCTATAAAAATATCTCTAGAAGCACTAGAGACAATGGGAGGAATAATTCCTACAGGAATGCATGCGCGTATTGGAGAATTTACTCCTCCAGGAAAATAGCGACAAGCATCAGCGTATGTCATTATTGTTTCATCAATAACCGGCATATAACCCCCTAAAAAAATCCGGGATTATTCTGAGCCATAGCCACTTTAAAACCTAGAAAAAGACTTTCTAAAGATTAAATAAATCTCTCGTCTAATTCAGAAGAAGATTTTCAGGAACTGTTGATAGCGATGCATATTTCCCTCCCAAATCTTTAAGAATCATAGACCAGAGATTTTCAGGATTATCAGAAAATACATACTCATAACTTGCAGGAGCTAAAAACCAATTTCCATCTAAAAACTCCCTTTCTAATTGCCCTGCTTGCCAACCACTATAACCAAAACATAAGTTGATCGTAGGTCCCGTATCACTAGTAGCGATCTCTTGTAAAAAAGATAGATCTCCCCCTAAATATACAGAAGGACAGATTTCTAATGTTTGCTCAGGAATTTCAGAACAGGAATGCAAAAGCATCATTTGATTCGCCTGTAGAGGACCCCCCATACAAAAACGGATATTGTTATTAGACACCTTATCAAAAGTAAAAATATCATCAGATATCTCTAGACCTAGTGTCTTATTTAAAATTAGCCCGAATGAACCATTAAGACTATGCTCGCATAATAAAATTACACTGCGAGCAAAGACTCCCTGATCTGTATCAGGAGAAGCCAATAACAATGAGCCTTTCTCTAAAATAGCATAGGGAATTTTTGCCATAAGATACCGTGATATTTTATTCTTCGTAAGCTACGGCAGCATCAAATACAGATTTCACACAAAGAATAGGAACTTTATGTGTAAGCGCTAAGGGAATACTGTCGCTAGGGCGAGCATCAACATCTGTGATATAAAGGAAATCTCCTTGTTTTTGCTCTAAAAACATGCGTGTGTAAAATACATTATCTTTGTAATCACTGATGACAACACGCATTACATGAATATCAAAACCTGAGAAAACAAAATTGAGAAGGTCATGAGTTAATGGTCGTGATAAAGAAAAGTGTGAGGGATCAGAATTTTGAAATGCTTGTCCCATCGATACATGTCCGTATATCGCAAATTTCTTCTCATCGGTACCCAGGATAATTCCTGCGTAATGACAAAAGCTAACTAACTTGTAAAAGTTAAGCAAAACCAAAGGGGTATCTTGGAGCAATTCTTTCTCTATACTCATACTTTACCAGTATTTTTCTTACCAATTTGACCGTTGGTATAACCAAACCATACTTCTACATTCGCTATAACAAACCCCACTTCAATAATACCATGAATTTGTAATAGCTTCAGAAGATCTTCCTCGGGATGAGGATATACATTCGGAGTATGAATATCGTAAATATAATTCCCGTTATTAGTGATAAAAAGTCCCCCACGAGGATTCTTTCTTAGATGACCCTGATATCCAAGATTTTCCAACGCAGCAACAATAGAAGACCTTCCAAAAGGACTGATCTCTACAGGAACACCGAATTTTCCTAATACCTCAACACTTTTACTCTCATCAGCAAGTATTAAACATCGCCGGCTCGACTGTAGTAGAATCTTTTCTCGAAACATAGCTCCGCCTCCACCTTTGATCATACGTAGCTGGGGATCTATTTCGTCAGCACCATCAACAGCAAGATCGGTTTCAGTGAATTCTTCATCATCAATTAAAGGAATACCCAAACTACTGGCTAGAGAATAGGATTCTTTTGAAGATGCTACAGCACGAATATCTAGGTTCTCTTTTTTCTGCTTTGCAGAAACAGCTCTAATAAACTCTCTAGAGGTCGAACCACTTCCCAATCCTAAAAGCATTCCGGAGGTCACTAAAGCAGCAGCTTCACGAGCTAAGTGTCTTTTTACTTCTAAATAGGGATCCTCTTTCACAATACCTCTATTTGTTTCATTCTCTATAGCTTTTATATCGAGAACTCTCTATGTCAGGAAAAAACTAAAAGCCGAAGTCATACTAATATAATCACCTTTGCAAGGTCAAATGAGGATATTAGCAAACTACGTATAGGTTAAGAACAGCCCTGATTATTTTGAATATTATATCAGAAACGCAACTGCTTTATACCCATTCTTCCCAGGTTTTATAAGCAAGGCTAGGTTGAAATTCAACATCATCGACATCTGTAGATATATCTAAAATACGATTCCAAATCTGTTTTTTTGAAAATTTATTTAAATACTGACCTTTATGATCGCTAAGATCTTTTAGCAAAGCTTTTGCTTCTGTATTTAACGTGCAAATCCCTAATCCTGAATATAACCAAATCAGAAACTCTTCTCTATCTTCTCTGGATAAAGAAGGTTGTGTAGCCAAAGCTCTATCTACTATAGCTTTTACATTAGCGTCTTCTTTCCAGAGGGTATACATGGATTGATCCATAGCTGCGGATAATGTTCGATAGTCTTGCATACTTATTGAAGAGAAAACTGGTAAATATTCAGGATGAAAAATTCCTAAAAACGCCATTTGTCCAGTGATTAAACTATTTAAGATATCACTATTATAATCCTGAAGCACCTTAGAAGAGAAAGTTTCTAACCAATAGCACGGGCAATTCTCTTCAATGATAGAATCTAAATCTAATTCACCATTACGCATTAAATTTGCCAAATTTTCCCGAGATTCTTGAGATAAACTATTAAAAGCTGCGAGTAATTCTTGAGAATCTGTAAGAGGATCTCTATCTGCTCCCGAAGCTAAAACTCCTAATCTATAAAGCTGAGCAAATGATAAATTATATTTATCTAACACAGAGACTGTAGCTGTAGAACCATCTTCCTTATGTATATGAGACAGGAAAGCTCGAGGATATTTAGCAAAAATTCGCTCACGCAATTTATTAGGGATTTTCTTATTTTCGACAATACGATTTCTTCTATGTGCATAAATACGCTGCAATCCAATCAATGCACTAATACAGCCAAAAGTAGCTGCAGCAATTAAAGGAAGCCCCACGCTAATTGTTAAGCCTAATACAGGGATGGCAACAGAAAGAGCTATTATCCCGATGGCAAATAGCGTGACTAATATTATTAAAGCGTAGGAAATTTTAGATTTAGCAAATTTATTAGAAACAGAGGGTGCGGTAGCTCTATTTCCTTCCTGAGCATCCGCAGGTCTTTGATTATCAATTCTCATTTTCAATGCTAACACAATATCTTTAAGTACAAATTATGTATTAACCACTTAGGAGATCAAATAGTAATTGATAATAGAATATTTTTTTTGTACCCAGGAACAAAAATTGATTCTTAAATACTTAAGAAAATCAATAATACATCAAACCAGAATCAGCATTCGCATTAATAAGATTGCTGGTCAGCGATATCTTACTCCCGTATTGGGATCTATGAGATAGTAATGAAGATGAGACGAGGAAAGTTTTGGTTTCTGCAGGTTACCTTTGCTGTGTTTGTTAAAAAATTCTAAAGTCCCTTTATGAAAACCATAAACACGATGAGAATCATGATGATAGAAATGCATCCACTCTTTCAATGTAAGTAAAGCTATTTTAGGGTCAAAATTTTCTGAATTTTCCTCATTAAGATAAGGAGAAATAACTAATAATAATTCCATGAGAATACCTCCAACACGAGATGTATCGAATGTATGAAGAAAACTTAGTTGGCGACATTCTATATCTTTAAATAACTGTAATTGCTCCCAAGTAATCCCATGTTTACATAGCGCCAATAACCAAGGAGCGCGTGATTTATTAAAATCTTCTAATAACCATGAACCCCTTCGTTCAAATCCTTTTATAGTTTCATTTTCTAAATACGTTCTAAATCGCAAATTTAGCTCTTCAACAAGAGTACGCACCTCTTCCCAAGTGTTATTTCGTGCGTGTTGGCATAGCATATTATATTCTTCTTGAGAAATAAGACGTGCTAACAGCCAAACAAAAGGATGAAACGCTGTTTGATTTATATTCGATAAACCTGCTCGATTCACCCAATACACAGTGGGTTCCATATGCTCAGCCTCAGGAAATTCCCTAGGACCAAGTTGAATGAACTTATTTATCAAGTACAAAGGACAATTCTTTAACAGAATTTTCTCTAAATCGGGCAATTGAATGCCCTCACAGGCGCTTTGCAAACGCTCAAGGCCAAACGATTCCACTCTATTTTTACAATCTTCAGAAGGAAAATTAAAATTCCCTGAAGACAATCCTAATAAAACAGCACGGAATTCTTGAAAATTAAGAGCCTTACTGAAGACAAGATCATGAATAATTTTAGGATAAGATTCTTCTATCAGAGAACGAAACCCTGCAGGAAGAGGATGCTTCAGCTTAAGCATTGCATGACGTAATGCCAGAGCAACTACTACTCCCACAACAACTAAAGAGAGAACCAAACCTATTACAATTAAAGGATGAGAAAATCCATAGATAACTAATGATAAAAAGCTAACAGCAAAGACAAAACAAAATATACCCGTTATAGCTATAGCATTCTTACGCAATGTATCCATTACGCAACGCATCTTCTTTCCCAGATCTATTAAGGATAAAGAATGAAAGGAGTGTGTCTCAGGGAATATGTTTTTTAAAGTCATAGCCCACCTAGTTATTTCTAAATTTTGGAAACAAAAAAAATCCGAGATTTTTTAATCGCATCTAAAATTAAAAACAACAGGCAAAATCAATCCATTTCAGAATCCTTTATTTCTTAGAAAAATCTGACATAAAAATTATTAGTTGCAACCGGAGAAATGATGAAAAGTAAATCCAGAGCGCTGCTTTATAAAATACACTACTCGAGTATCTTCGTTCCTGTTGCACTATCTATTGAATAAATAGGAATATGTGGAAGCTCTTTTCTTATCAAAGACTCCCCTCTACGTTCATTTAAGAAGGTAATCGTCCTATCATAGAAACGCCAACCGAAATCCTCTTTATGTTTCTCATAATCATCAATCCACTCATCCCAGGTAAGTAGTGTAATGGAAGCATCAAATTCATCATGATCTTCCTGAATATGTGGATATATAGAGAGGATGAGCTCTATTAAATTCATACCTCCGTTGGCATCATTGAACATGGAAAGGAATATCATATCTCTACATTCCACCTGTCCAATTAATTGTAATTGCCCCCAAGAAACACCGTGCTTACATAAATACAACAACCATTCTAGAGAAAATTGACTAAAACAATGGGATAGCCAAGCCCTATCAACATAAAAATATTCCACAGACTCATTTGGTACACGACCTATAAGTCGGGTTCGGATTTCCTCAACCATAGGATACGCTTGATCCCAGGTGTTATTTTGAGCATGATCTAATAAAGTTTCATATTCAGATTTAGAAATCACTTTAGAGAAAATCCAGATATAGTGATGAAAAGCTGTATCCAAACGGTGGGTTAATCCCGTACGAGATAACCAATAGACTTCAGGATCCAAATTTTCTGCTTCTGGAAACTCTCTAGGGCCGATCTGAATAAATGTTTTTATGAAATAGAGAGGACAATGTTTTACAAGTAGGTTTTCTAAATCGGGTAATTTAATATCTGCACAGGCCTGCTGTAAACGCTCAAGACCAAATCTCTCTAACTTTACCTGACATGCTTCTGAGGGAAAAGTAAATGTCCCAGAAGATAAACCTGAAATAACAGCACGAAGTTCTTGAAGAGTCAGTCTTTCCTGAATAGTTAGATCATAAACTACTTGAGGGAACTCTTGCTTAATTACTGAAAGGAAGCCCGAGGGAATGGGTAATTTTTCTCGACATGGATGGTATAAACGATATAACGATGTAAGCATCACTCCTGAAAGAGCGAGAGAAATTATTAAACCTAAAACAATGGAAAAATGAGTAAGTCCTAAGATAATAAAGGCTGTAAATGTAGCAGAAAGCGCAAGGAAAACAAGACTCGCTACGGCTAGAGCACATTTATGCAACTTATCTGTTATACAAGGCGTCGTGCTCCTGTCTTTTTTCGTCAGTATCAAGGAAGCATTAGATCCTGGAAGAGGGGAAGTTTGTATAGGATTCATAATCTACACCCTACTTAATCTAATAAATTCGAAAAATTATACCAATTTACATAGGTAAAAACAATCAATAAATCCGTTCGGCACTGTCTGTGAATTAAGGCAGAGAGAGTAGTCGAAATAAATTTAATTCATAATTTTCAGCCATCTCTTAGATTTGCGATCTCCGGTAATAGGATCGTAAGAATAGCAGGGAATTTTAAAGATAATCTGTTTCGTTAAATGATGTTTACTGCGGCTATTTAGAAAGTCTACTATTCCTTCATAATGAGTATGATTTTCATGCTCTCTAATCCACTCATCCCAAGTTAGCAAAGCGATATATGGATCAAATCCTTTTCTATTTTCATCAATACAAGGGGCAATTGTGCTCACTAATTTCATCAGGTTGATTCCCCCTTCCAACCTATTGATCTTATTAAGAAACTTTACATCCTGATAGCGTATTTCTTTGAACAACTGTAGTTGCTTCCAGCTAACACCGTGTTTACACAGGTATAATAGCCAGGGCAGCTTAATACAGGTAAATAGCGCTTCTGTTTCTGTCCAAACATTATCTAGAGGAATATTTCTCATATGTATAAGAATTTTATTGATAACCGTTTTGAATAAATCCTTAACTGCAAACCACGTTCCCTTCTTCGCATGCAACAGCAAAGTTTCATATTCACCTTGAGAGATTACCTGAGCAAGAAACCAAACATAAGGATGGCACACCGTATCCAATCTATCCGATAGACCTGTACGAGAAAACCAGTAGGTAGCGGGGGACATATTTTCTGACTGAGGTAAATCCTTAGGACCTAGTTGGACAAATTTATTCATGAAATAAAACGGACAGTGCTTTAAAAGCAAATTCTCCAAATCAGGAAACTCTATCCCCTCACAGCCCTTTTGCAAACGCTCAAGATCAAACCTTTCTACCTTTTCCCGACATGCTATCGAGGGAAAAGTAAATGTCCCAGAAGATAAACCTGAAATAACAGCACGAAGTTCTTGGAGTGTTAATTCTTTTTCAATAACCAAATCATAAAGCACTTCAGGAAAATGCTTTCTAATTACATAACGAAAACCTTCGGGTATGGGCAATCTTCCATCTCGCGCTGCACAACGATGCAAAATCAGACCCGAAAGTATTCCAGAGAGAATAAAGGATAGCACCAAACATGTAATGATTACAGGCTGAGCTATCCCAAAAGCAACTAGGATGGTAAAAATACCAGAAAGAAATAAGCAACATAGGCTACTGACAAGTAGAGCATTCTTATACAAAGTATCTACAAGGTAACGTATTCCACTATTTTGCTTAACTACTGATAAAGTGGGAGAAACACCTATCACTGTCATAGTATCCAATTATTACTTAACTTCTAAAACATCCAAATACAGCAAGATGCGCTCATCCCTTATCCGAATGATTCTGTGGCGCTTATATACAAAACAAGTATAAAAGTAGAGTTCTATAGATCCTATTCTATTTCTTGATTTTTCCCATCGTCAAAGGGACCGTAATCAAGGGTTCTTCTACCCGTACGATTATCTATAGAATAGCTGGGGCTCCCAGGAATGTCATCGTATTTTAAGATGTGCTTACTCTGTTTATTTAAGAAATTCATAGTCCCTTTAAAGAAACGCCATCTACGATTGTGTTTATTATTCTTATATTCTTGGATCCATTGATCCCAAGTAATCAGAGAAATAAATGGATCGAATTCTTCCTTATTCTCATCAATATAAGGAGCAATGGCATAGATCAATTTTGTGGTCGTCATCCCTCTTGAGGATACATCGAACATGGCTATAAAGTTGATATCCCTGCTTTCAATTTCTTTAAATAACTGTAATTGTTCCCAACAAACTCCATGCTTACATAAATAGAGGAGCCACGTAAAACCTAAACCACCAAGACATGCCTTCAAAGAGTCTCTTTTCGTATCGAAGTATTCTATATCTACAGTGTCTATCAATGCTCCAAGTCGATTACGCAGCTCGCCTTTAACGAAAGTTTCTCGAATTTGATCCCAGGTAGAATCTTTCGCATGACTCAATAGCATTTCGTATTCTTGCTGAGTCACCACATGCGCTAACAACCAGACATAGGGATCAAAGACCGTGTTGCAAGTAGAGGAGAACCCAGTTCTAGATACCCAATAAAGTGCAGGATCCATATTTTCTGCTTCAGGGAACTCTTTAGGACCTAATTGAATGAACTTATTAACAAAATAAAATGGACAGTTCTTCAATAAGATCTTCTCCAAATCAGGCAACTCTATCCCCTCACAACCCTTTTGTAAACGCTCAAGACCAAATCTCTCTACCTTCTTCTGACATGCTATCGATGGAAAAGTAAATACTCCTGAAGATAAACCTAAAAGAACTGCGCGAAGTTCTTGAAGATTCAACCTCTCCTGAACTACTAGCTCATAAATAACTGTGGGAAACTCTCTTTTTATTACTGAAAGAAAACCTGAGGGAAGTACAGGTCGCGTTTCGCGGATATGACGCACCATTAAAACCAGCATCACTCCAGCGACAATGAGAGATATTAATAAACAAGCAAGGATTGCAGGTTGTGTAAATCCACAAGCAACTATAGCGACCATAGCAATGGCAACGATCGAACAAAAAATACTAGTTACAATTAAAGCATACTTACGCAACCTATCTGTTACGCATGATTGAATATTTTGTTTAATTATTGAAGATCCGTTAGAACCAGAATGTGAAGGTATACTTGATGGATTCACAATTCCCTTAAACTATTAAAAATAAACAAACTAAAGGGCGATTATATCATTTTTAAAATTAAGAATCTACGAATAGCTATTCCTATCGAATTCTCTCCCCAGTAGACCTATTCAGGTCATATTTATAAACCTCAGGAAGTCCCTCACCTTCTAATTTTATAAAAATTTTTTTTAATTCTTGTTTAAAAGATCTATAGTACCGTTAAAAAGCTTCCGATCATCTTTATGTCGATTCTTTTCATAATCTTTCATCCATTCCTCTGATAACAGAAGAGCAATTTCCGGATCAAAATCCTGAGACTCTTCCTTCAAGCTGGAAGCAATGACAAATAACAATCGCTGAATATTCAGACCCCTGAATGAATAATCAGAAGCATTCAATAGATTGATACTTTGACTACTTACCTCATTAAATAACTATAGTTGATCCTAACTCACTCCATGCTTACATAAATTTTGTGCATGATGTAGCAATGTTTCATACTCTTCCTTAGAGATAACCCTTGCAAGAATCCAAATAAAAGGATGCAACGCTATGTCAGCATGATCCGACAAACCTATTGGAGATACCCAATACATTTCAGGATCTATATTTGCGGCTTCAGGAAACTCTTTAGGAACTAATTGAATAAAATGGGCAGTTCTTCAATAGAATCTTTTCTAAATCGGGCAGTTGAATTCCCTCACAGGCCTTTTACAAACGCTCAAGACCAAATCTCTCTACCTTCTCCTGACATTTCCTCGAAGGAAAAGTAAATACCCCAGAAGATAAACCTGTAATAACAGCGCGCAGCTCTTGTAGAGTCAATCTCTGCTGAACAATCAACTCGTAAAGGATTTCAGGAAATTCTTTTTTTATTACGTTAAGAAAGCCTGAAGGAAGAGAGGTATCAAAAACCTGTCTTTTATAACTTTGCGCTACCTTTGCCAAAAACACAACGGCAAGAACAACGGAGACCACCGAACATACAATCAACACTGGTTGTATAAATCCACAAGCTAGCGTAATTGCAAATACCGAGGAAAGAGCTAAACAAAAAAAACACCTACTATTAGAGCTGTATTCTTATATAACTTATTCTTAAAAGAGGATTTCACTATAGGCAAAGCAGCGCTGGCATCCGAATGTGAGGGTATATTTGTTAAATTCTTGATATGCTCACTAAGTTATATGATTAGAGGGCACTATGAATTAAAAAACTTCGTTCCTTTTGCAGAATCAGATTCCAAAACTCTCTCACCTGTATGAATATTTGTAGAATATACAGGAGTTTCGAACGGTAGTGGATGCTTTAGAATCTTCCCACTTTTCTTACTTAAAAACTTTAAAGTATTAGCAAAAAAGAAACTAGGTGCTTTTATTTTTTTATATTCTTGAATCCATTCTTCCCAAGTAACTAGAGTAATAAACGGATCGAATTCTTTCTTATTCTCATTAATATGAGGAGCAATAACAAGCATTAACTTCATGGCATTCAAATTCCTAGATGCCAATTCAAATAGAGTAAAGAAATTTATGTATTTGCACTCTACTTCCTTAAACAGTTCCAACTGTTTCCAACAGACTCCGTGCTTACATAATCTTAGTATCGACGCTAAGGGCAGACTCGATAACAACATCTCTCTATCAATAGTAAAACCTTCAACATCTGCAACTTCTATAAATTTTTTAAGTCTAGGATTTAATTCTTTAGCAATAAAAGTCTTTTTAACTTGATCCCAAGTATTATTTTTTGCGTGCATTAATAGCATTTCATACTCTTCCTGAGTGATCACATGAGCTAATACCCATGTATCAGGATCGAAGGCGGTATTATATATAGAATCTAGCCCTGTACGACACACCCAATAAATCTCAGGATCCATATTTTCGGCTTCAGGAAATTCTTTAGGACCTAATTGAATGAACTTATTAACAAAGTACAATGGACAGTTCTTCAACAGAATCTTTTCTAAATCGGGCAGTTGAATTCCCTCACAGGCCTTTTGCAAACGCTCAAGACTAAATCTCTCTACTTTCTCCTGACATGCTATCGATGGAAAAGTAAATGCTCCTAAAGATAAACCTAAAAGAACTGCACGAAGTTCTTGAAGAGTCAGTCTCTCTTGAACTACTAGCTCATAAATAACTGTAGGAAACTCTTTTTTTATTACTGAAAGAAAACCCGAGGGAAGTACAGGTCGCGTTTCGCGGATATGACGCACCATTAAAATCAGCATGACCCCAGCGACAATGAGAGATATTAATAAACAAGAAAGGATTGCAGGTTGTGTAAATCCACAAGCGACTATAGCAATTAATGCAACGGAGGCAATAGAGAAAAATATACTACCTATAATTATAATATGATTGCGCAATCCAATCATCAAATTACGTGCTCTACTCGCCTGTTTAATTACCGATGCAGATTGACGTTGTTCCGAGGAGATCGGGTATCGAGCATTTGGAAGTGGATTCACAAAACCTACCTTACTGTCTAAACTTAAAAGATTTTCACTCTACGATCGCCGCCGTCTCTCTATTTATGTTGCGCTCAGGCAGAGGGGGGATATCTTTATCTGTATCACATTCTCGCAAAATACTTTGACTACGTTTTTTTAAGAGAGTCATAGTCTCATCATAAATACAAAAATCCTTTTTATCCTTATGTAAATCAAGACTTTCCTTCCATTCGCTAAAAGTAAATAAGATTACGTGTGAGTCAAAAGTCTCGATATCACTTTCATTAACATAGGGTGAAATAGAAAAGTATGATTTCATCAAACAAGTTCTTCTATGAGACGTTTCGAATTCATCCATTAGGCTAACACTTGAACAGTCTAATTCTTTAAGTAATTGTAATTGTTCCCAACAGACACCATGTTTACATAGATACAATAACCAGGGGCCACCGACGAGAGATTTCAGCGAACCTTTAGTCAGACCAACCTCTTCGATAAAATAGTTGTCTACACCCTCTCTTACACGAAGTCTTAAGCCCCCAGTTAAATCTTTAATCTGGTCCCAAGTAGAATCTTTCGCATGCTTCAAAAGTGTTTCATATTCTTCCTTAGACACTACTTGAGACAAAATCCAAACATAAAAATTAAAAAATACAACATGACTGTCTGACAATCCTAAACGACTTAACCAATAGACTTCGGGAGGTAAATTAACAGATTTAGGGAACTCTTTAGGACCTAGTTGGATAAACTTATTCATTAAATAAAAAGGACAGTTCTTTAATAAGATCTTCTCTAGATCGGGCAATTGAACACCCTCACAAGCGCTTTGTAAACGCTCAAGACCGAATCTCTCTACCTTCTCCCGGGATCTTTTCGAGGGAAAAGTAAATATCCCAGAAGATAAACCTGAAATAACAGCGCGAAGTTCTTGAAGATTCAATCTCTCCTGAACTACTAGCTCATAAATAGCTGTGGGAAACTCTTTTTTTATTACTGAAAGAAAACCTTCAGGAAGGGCGGGCCCGAATTCACGTCGTATATAACGACGCAAGGATATTGCCAAGAGCACTAGGGTAAGAACCAAAGAAATAACTAAACAGATGATTAAAGCGGGCTGAGCTGCCCCACAAATTAAAGCAATAGCAAATACCGAGGAAAGAGTTAGGCAAAACACACTGCCGACTCTTAGGGCATTTTTACATAACTTATATGTGGGATAACGAAAGCTAGTCCTCTCTTGAACTACTTTAGATAAATGGGGGGGGGGTTCCTGTTAAACGCAAAGCCCAAAGATAACTTGGGCAACGTATGCTTGGGAAAAATAAACCCTCCGTTCCCGACGAGTAGGGAACAGTCGTTACATTAGTTTGTGTAAATCCATCACGATCAAAAAGAGTGGTGACATCTCCAGATACTCTAAAGTGACGTACATTATCTCCCCTGACGTATACGGTTGGAGCAATACCAATCACAAAAATATTATCTGCATATGGAGAATTATCTAACACTTGCTGAACCGCAGCTCCCCCATCTCCGTAAAATATAATTGTATGTCTTCTATGCCGATTCCCTGGATGAGAGAAGAAATGCTGCAAAGAATCTAACAATGCTTGACATAACGGACTAGATCGAGAGAAAACAGGTCTGCGAGACAATCGCGAGCACCAATCTTCTGAGCCTGAATTATACAGCATGCGTACAGCTGTGTTACGCACTTCACTAATGTATAAGGATTCAAGCTGCGCCTCCATTAGAGTTTGAGAGCTACCATTAATGTAGGTAACATCGATATGATGTGCCGCAGGCATTTCTATATTGTCATCAAAAACACTTACGGCTTCAAATACATCTGAGGATTCCGTGACAAACGGTCTAGGACCCCCGTGAATAAATAAATTTACTTGTTCAGTAGTCTGTTCAGGAAAGTGTTGCTCGGTATCGTTAGAATTAATTTCTTGGTCTTCTAAACTGATACTTTCTAGATTCGGACTGCTGCCAAGATCGACAGGCAAAACCATAAAAACATCCAGCCATATAGGCAGATATAGGTATTCATAAACTCTCATGCCAAGAAAAGGATAGTCCCTATTTCCCAACAAGCCTTTGTACTATGCGTAGCACTTCATTCTGTAAAATCAAACCTAGAGATGTTTCCACGACCACATCCCCACACTTTAAAAAATATAATTTCTATAAAGTAGTTAGGATGAACGAACTTACAGACTAGATTTTGCCTGACAATTCGTATCTGTGAAAAAATTGACATAAGTTTTTGATGCATTACTTCTATTTTGTCTACAGCTTTTTTTTAAAATCTCTTGGGTTATAAAATAAAAAAAGTATCTGCGAAGAAAATCACAGATACTTTTATAAGATTGCCAAACTCTGGTGTTTGTTATCATCTCTTGTGCATCACCATATCTCTAGCGTACCTCTCACGCTTCCACGCGAGCTCCTTATCTGTTTTCTCTTTCTGCCAAGCAAGAAGGTCCTTTTTAAAATCCAATTCTTTTTCTCGCATTTCGAGATCTTTATAAGCATATTCCATATCTTTAGAATGGCGATAATAACGCCAGATATTGCCAATCTCATCGAGTTTTTGTAACAAAACATCAAAAGAAAGATTTTCATCACTTAATTCTTCAGAAGACATATGAAGACATGAGAAAATATTTCTACACGCCTGTAGAATTCTCTGCCCAGAGGGAGATTCTTTCATTAACTCTACAGCCTGTTCATTACTTTCTAATTCTATATTCTCGTTCTTACATACAAGAGCAAGATCACGATATAATTCTTGACCCTCCTCGACTAAAACTTGAAACAAAGAATCTAGCTGATCTGCTAGGGCTTCCCTATCGCCGTCACTTATAGAATCAAAACAACAATCCATTCTAGAACTTCGTTTCTCAACAGGTTCTTGGACAGCAGCCTCTGTAGTCTCAGCAAAAATATGACTACAGCATACTAAAGGCAGGAGTGCAGTGGTTAAACTATAAATAAAAAATCTCTTAATCATACCAACTCGTGTTCTTACTTAATTTGAATCAACCCAATCAAATTCATGAGGCAGTATAGGAGATAAAAATCCAAAAAGCAAACAAATGTGTAAAAAAAAACGACCTTAAAATTGTTATAAATAAAAATATAGAAATTAAGATAAATATTAGTAAAAATTAATACATCTTATAGATAAAAAGAGCTCTCACTAATTTCACAAGAGGATTTTCAATACCTGAAATATCTTTTCTTCTCTTTATCTTCTAAAGGATTATGCATGCATAAAATATGTAAAACACAAGAAAGCGATATATAAACTACTGTGATGAACATCAACATAGCATGATGAATAAAGGCAGAGAATCGTGTTAGCCCGATTCTTGATAAAAACTTATAAATTCTATCTAACTTAAGCATTTCTAAAATAAAATTCAGAAAATTCGATTTGCAAATTACCTGACTCTGTTCATTTTTCAGTCCAGCTATAGGTTCAATCGCTTGAACAGGCAACAAAGGAATTTTAGTATGGCGATGCATCTGTAATTAAGTAGAGAAAAAGCGCTAACAAGCAAAGGAAAATGCAGCACAAATCATTTAAAATCAACAGGAAAGAGCTGTTATATTTTGCAATATAACCTATTGAAAATGTGTACTCTCTTTGGTGAAATCTATCCGAGAACCGGCTGATATACTTGTGACCATTGCGACATTTTTTTCACAATGATCGGCAAAGATTCTGCATTTTGCAAATCCCTGAAAGATAGGGGCAAACGCAAAACATTATGAGCAATGTCTTGCTTAT
This sequence comes from Chlamydia sp. 04-14, assembly GCF_036632095.1. Lineage (NCBI taxonomy): Bacteria > Pseudomonadati > Chlamydiota > Chlamydiia > Chlamydiales > Chlamydiaceae > Chlamydia > Chlamydia sp. 04-14. The sequence continues at coordinate 95,633 of NZ_JAPYKW010000003.1, read as the reverse complement.
ACGCGAGTAATGCCTTTATTGCGATAGGATTTGTCGTATGACTAAGCCAAAGAGAAAGCTCTTGCCACAATGAGGCATTACTTTCTTGATAAGGATTATCTACGTAGCTACGCGCTTCTCTTGGCCAACCATTAGACAAAACAGAAATGAGTCCCTGAGCTCCGTATGAATACATTTGCGGCCACAAACCATCATCGCCACAATATAAAATAAGATCGGGATGTATCTGCATATATTCGCGACATTTTTCAACAGACCCTCCAGAATCTTTTACTCCATAAAAGGAAGGATGGGTAGATAATGTACGTACAGTTTCTAAATACAAAGGCGTTCCTGCTCTAGAGGGAATGTTATATAAAATTGCAGGTTTATCCGTAGCATTTAAGAGATGTTCAAACCATAATGTCTGACCGCAAATCCCGGGTTTTGTATAAATAGGACTAGTGATTAAAAAACCCTCAATAGAATAAGCACAGCATATCTTTATCCATTCTAAAGCATCGTTTAGTGAAACACCAGAGACCCCAACAACTATAGGAACCTGGAGCTTCAAAGAACAAGCGAAAGAAACCAGGGCCTCTTTCTCTTTTATTGTTAATGCTAGGCTTTCTCCAGTACTTCCAAGAAGGACAACACTATTTCCTTCTTTTTCTTGAGAACGTAAAATCTTCTCAAAACTTGGGAAATCAATTGCATAATTAGGAAGAAAAGGAGTGACGCACGCGGTGAGTAATTTCATAATGGTTGCTATTATACTACAGAAAACTTCTGCTTAACATAATCATTATGGAGTTGTTCTACAATGTTTCCCGCTAGATTTTCAGGAACTACTAAGCTCAATGCCATGCAACTTTGACAACAGCAAAAAACCGGAGAAGGATAATTTCGTAATTTATCTGTAACAGTAGTTACAACCTTTGTTGAAGCTAATCCAGAACCGATCATAGTAATCAAAGCTAAATCATAAAGCATGTGCACTATCCCTATATCAGATAGCTTGCTATAGAGGTCCTGGATAATTTCTTCAGAAATATCATCGTCATCTGTTGTAAAGGATACTTTCGCATCCTGAGAAGTTATTAAACCAGGAAGAACATGGTAAGTATCTAGTATAGGTAAAATCTTATCTAGGCTAACAGCACCTAAAACACCACAATCTACAGACCATAATCGTTGACGCTGACGTAAGGACAGTGCTTTTACACGGGGTGCATAGCTTACAGTTTTATCCATAGCATAGATCCAAGTACCTCCCTTAGAAACATCGAAAGTCGAGGTTACAAAAATAGGAATCCCTGCACGTACACACGGAGAAAGCATAGGAGGATAGAGAATTTTAGCACCAAAGGTAGCGAGATTCTGCATTTCTTCAAAACTCAACTCTGGAATGAGTTGCGCATCTTCAATGATCCTCGGATCCATAGTATAAATACCGTTCACATCAGTATAAATACGTACTTCTTCAGCATTACTCATTTCAGCAATTAATGCTCCGGAATAATCACTTCCTCCTCTACCCAATACTGTGGTCTTCCCAGAAGTATCTGCTCCTATAAATCCCTGAGTGATATAGCAAATATCACTTTTGAGATTAAGAGCATGCCAATTTTCTCGCATACGCGAAATATCAGGAACTGCACGATGGTAGGCGCCATTTGTCAATATGACAGTTCTTGCTTCTAAAAACTCTATAGGAAAGTTATTACTATCACAGAAAGCTTGAAATAAAGAAGCTGATATATCCTCACCTAAAGCAAGAATTTCAGCTCGATCACTAGGAGAAATTTCTGCTCTATCTACATAACTATCTAACTTTTCTATCCAAGGAGATATGGAAAATGTGAGTTGAAGTTCGTGAATAATTTCATTATGCCGGTTTGCAATATCAAGAATAATTTGTTCACGATATTCACTGGAAACACAGCAAAACATATCTAGTAAATCTGTAATTCCTGCTACAGCACTGACAACAATAAAATGCGGTGTATCTTTACGAACAATAGCGTACACCTTGCGTATACTCTCTGCGGTTCCTAAACTTGTCCCGCCAAATTTATATACTACTGGAGACATGCATATTCTCCAGAATTCTGAAAACAATAATTGTGCATATTCGTCAATAAAGCGCCCGCAGCACCTCGGACAAGATTATGTATCAATACATTCATTTTTATTGTTCGAGAATCGCCCCCATAAGTAATGGGTCCTATATGCACACGCATGTCATCATCTGCAAGATCTTTTCTTGCTTGTGGATGCCAAGGAGAATCATAAAGCTTATACGTACCCGGGAAGACTACATTCCTATGATGATAGCAATTAAGAATGTCCTTTACATCGACAGGATCAAGAAAAGTTATATGTAACGTTAACGTGTGTCCATAAACTACAGGAACACGATGGACAGTAACTGCTATGGGAAACTGTGCGGGTTCATCACATTTCCCTAAAATCTTTAATGTTTCCCTAAGGATTTTTTCTTCTTCTCCCACTATATGAGGAATAGTATTCCCCAAAACATCCATAGAAGAAACTCCAGGATGGCCAGCACCACTTGCCGATTGCAAAGTGACAATATTCACACGATCAATCTTAAATTCCTTCAGGGGAGCTAAAGCTAAAGCAATACCAGAGACACAACAATTAGAATTGGTTATTATCCTTCCTGGGAAAGGCTGCGTAGCAATAAGGCTAAGATGATCCTGATTTATTTCGGGAATAATAATAGGAACCGCAGGATGCATTCTAAAGGCGGACGAATTAGAAAAAATTAATTTTCCCTTAGACAGACAATATGTCTCTAAGGATTCCGCTATTCTTTCCGGCAAGAAGGATACAATAACATCTGATTCGATCTCTTCGATTCTACGAATAGGCACATGGACCATACTTTCCGGCATAGGGCCCAAAGACTCTTGCCAAACACACGCAGAACCATAAGTTTGACTATATTTTGTCTCGGAGGCAACAACTTCACAAATATGCCAAGGAAACCATTTATCCAAGAGAGCTACAAATTTTTGACCAACCAGTCCGGTAGCCCCCAAAACAGCCACACGCATGTGTTGCCTCCTGAAATCATACTATATCATCATTGATAGTGAATGAGAAAGTGGGTTAACAAAACAGCCACTTAATTTAGAGCATCGATAAGACGAAATACGCACTCCTCTTATTCAAAAATCAAGAAATCTTGGAGGCCGCATTGTAATAACGGTTTTGTTTTTTAAGCAAGAACTGTTCGTTCACACAGAAACCTTTAGCCCTACTTCAGGTCCATAACATCCGGGAGGTGGGGATTCATTTAACAGCCAATCTAAAATTCTCAAAACTCCCTCAGCAAAGACCTCACGAGAAAAGACCGTATGCCGTAAAGTGATTTGCTCGTTATCACTGATAAAAGCTATTTCATGCTCCCCGGAAATGTTACCGACGCGTGATGCATGCAATTCAATATTTTTCACGTTGTCACAGCTAGATCCAACACGATATTCTTGCTGCCATTCTTTCTGTTTAGTATCACAAAGAATAGAAACTAATTCATTAGCTGTTCCTGAGATCAAGTCTTTCTTCTTTCTATGATGTACCTCAGTAATACGGATGTCATAGGTATCATCAAAAACACTAGCGAGCAAAGCAGCTAAACGTTTTTGTACGTATGCTCCTAAACTAGTATTTGGACATACAACAACAGGAACACAAGCAGCTAAATCTTCTAATTTTTTATCTATGGATGAAGAAGCTATAGGTTTAGTCGTAGCAAAAATTAAAGGTTTTGGATTACGAAGCAAAGCCGCAAGAAATTCTTCAGAAAAAGATGAGGAAGAAAAATCCACAAGAACATCATTATTCTCTATAACAGAAGATAGAGAATGTGCACTCGTTCTGCAAAAGCCCGGACCTAAAGTAAAGCGTGTGATTGATTGCAATGCTGTGGTGAGCAACGTTCCCATTCTTCCTGAACATCCGATAATACCAACACGCATAAATTCATCTCAAAATGCAGAAAAACACCGTTATTTATAGCTCTGAGAGAGCTTAGCTTTCTCTCGACAAAAATCCTAAAGGACCTTAGAATTTAAATCTCTTTGATTCTTTTCCATGTGAATCATTCTTTAATCTGTAATAATCAATAAACAGAAAGCTTTGTTAACTAAAGTAGCTCCTAAATTATAAAATTCCGATCGTTCATGGCTCATCACATTGCCACAATACTTTCTAAATCTGAAAATCATTCGGACGCCCTCTTAAATTCTCGACTTCCTTTATGGGAAGCTTACTGTCCTCAAGTTTTTTTTGAGTATTTAGAGGCTCTAAATCTAGTTAAAGGCTCCCCTATAGATTTCAATCATATAAATAATATCTTATTATCAAAATCAGGGTTTACATTATCGCCAACACAAGATTATCTCCCTCCGCACAATTATTTATTTGAGTTGAGCGAGAAGCGGTTCCCTATAGCCACACAAATGCGCACCTTGGATGACGACGGATTTTCCGTTCTTCCTGATCTTATTCATGATTTATTTTGCCACGTTCCTTGGCTGCTACATCCCGAATTTATGAAGTTTTTCTCTGCTATGGGGCAGCTATTTATAAAAGCTGTAAGACGAGCAAAAGATATCTATCCCATAGAAGATCAGCCGCGCATCCTTAACAGCAACGCTCTTGCCATTTCACGATGTTTTTGGTTTACAGTGGAAAACGGTCTTATTGAAGAACAGGGACAAAGAAAAGCCTACGGAGCTGCCATATTAAGCTCGACGGAACAATTATCCCACACCTTTAATAACAATGTGTTTGTTTCTCCATTTAAAACAGAACACATTATACAGCGTCCTTGTAATCCAAGTTCTCTACAAACAACATTTTTTATCATTCACGAGTTTAGCGAATTAAATAACATCTCAGAAAAAATGCAATGCTTTCTAGAGGAGGGGCAGCTTGATTTCATTGTTTTTGGCCCTCACGATATATATTATCAAGATATCATCTACTTTTTAAATGACCGTGTCCTCTCATAAAAATAAGATATTTTTTAATCTATCCCTCGCTTTCTCATTAATCCTGATTCTATCGAATCTGGTAGCAGCTTCTAGGCTCGTAGTTACCCCCTACTTCACTATTCCCGGAGGACTACTTTTCTATCCTCTAACCTTTGTGATTTCTAATATCGTTAACGAGATCTTTGGTCCTGAAAAAACGCGACACATGATATTTTCAGCATTCGTTGGCAATATTTTCTGCCTGATATTTCTCCAAATCGTTTCTCTTCTTCCAGCTTCATCCGCAGCAATCGCAGATGCCTGGCATACTCTATTTGATATCAGTCCAATAGCTTTTATTGCCTCGTTTACCGCCTTCTCTGTTTCACAACAGCTGGACATCATTTCCTTTCATTTTTTTAAACGACGCTTTCCCAGATCATCTCCCTGGATACGCAATAACGCCTCCTCCATGCTCTCACAAATGGTGGATACCCTAATTGTTGATCTCGGCGTCGTCTATATAGGAATGCATCTATCCTTTACAAAAACTTTACAAATTATGACCTGCTCATATCTTTATAAAGTTTTCTTTAGCCTAGCTACTACTCCCATTTTTTATATGGGAGTAAGGAGAATATCTAATATTTATAAAGACAATGTAAAAACAAAATACGAGACATTAGTATAAAATAACTAATTATACTTAAAACTAAATGATTTATTTTTCTAAAAGAGTTATAATCTTTGCGAAAAAAATTAAAAAAACAGTTTTATGGCTAATTTCCTTCTTTCCCCGCCAAGTGTCCAATCTGGATCGATCTATACCCTATACAACCCTACTCCCCTGACCCCTCAAGATCAAAGATCCGGGTCTATAGAGAAAAAAACACCTATTACGGGTCCAGGATCATTTGATAATGCTTCATTTTTAAGTAAATTAGCCCGAGTCATTCTCGCTGCTATACTTATTATAGTTACTCTAGGATTAATTCTGTGCTTCATGTCCACACAAAATATCTTAGATCTCAATACTCATGAAATCTGTGTAGATTATGATTATCCTCCGTATTCCCCTTACGGATACGATACAACATATCAAACTACTCCCTATACCCCAGGACCAATGATCGCATTCCCATCTTGGGATCAATCACAAATTTTAGATCAATTCCTGCGGTTATCCGAACACTACACCGACCTGTTTGTTCCACCAGAAACAATGGCAGCTAGCCGTTTTTCTATAGAACGTATGATACTTCAAGACATGCATATGCTTGACTTGAATACGCAAGGGCCCCTAGATCAACCCGATCTTACCCAATGTCGCCACAATGAAATAAGCAATTATCCCCATCTGCAGGGGAGAAATTGTAACAATTTCCGCATATTCGCCTATCCTATGTGGCACCACCCTATGGCTAATAATGAAGATGAAATGGTAACAAGAATGTGGGCGACAATACAAGCAGGTTACGCAGGAATATCTCACTGGACACTAGTCATTGTGAATCTAGATAGAAGAGAGATTCTTTTCTTCGATAGTCTTGCGCATTTTATAGAGAACAATAAGATTGATCCCGCCTTAAAGTCTATTGCAACTAGATTAGGAAACTACCATCTCGATGCTGATGGAGGGCGTTCCCCATTTACTGTAAAAAAGGTTGTCAATACCCCTATACAACAAGATGGTTCATCTTGTGGAATTTGGGTATCCTTATTCCTTGAAAAATATTTAGAAAATCCTGACTATCAAATCCCCGCCATGGGATATAGTCAAACACAAAACTTTATACGAAATTATCTGAATAATCTTGGCCAATAATCTGATTATTCTGATACAGAGCAACACCTATAAATCGAATTCCCTATGTATAACTGCAGCAATCTTAGAAGACGGTTTCATTATTTTTTAATCTCATTGGTCCTTTGTTCCTCTACTTATGCATTCGCAACAACAGAGGAAAATCATCCCTGTATTGTGCTCACAGGAGCTTCAGGTCAATTAGGATCAGCAATCGCACATTATCTTCATGATCGAGATTACTATCTATTACTCGTAGGAAGACAAAACAGCAAGCTATGCGCCCTACATGAGAAGAATCCTAATTCTTCAACCCTAGCCATAGACTACTCCTTTCCGGGATATCTCGCCGATTATAAAAGAACACTCAAAGACCTGAATCGTCCTATTCAAGGACTCATTATTTCTACCCCGCGTCCTATTTGGAGCGGGATACTACAATCTCCAGAATCTTGGGAAGCTACACTGCAAATAACCTTTGTAGCACAGACAGCCTTAATTCAAGCTACTCTTCCCTATATGAGTCCACAGAGCTCTATTGTTATTATAGGAGGAACCACATCAACACAGTTAATTCCTTCCTACGGTCTTTCCTGTGTTATTCGTCGTATGTGGACAACATATGCCAAAGCAATGGCACACGAATTAGGCCCAAAAGGAATTCGCATAAATGTTGTCTCTCCCGGAGTTGTACGCACCCGATTCCATGAAGAGAGAATCCGAGAAAAAGCGAGAACAAACCACTCTAGCTACCTAGAAGAATATAATAAAGAGACTGAGTCCATACCTCTACGACGTTTTTGTGAAACTGAGGAACTAGCAAAAACTATAGAATTTTTTCTATCTTCATCATCATCCTTCATTTCAGGAACTAATTTAATTCTTGATGGAGGATGCACAACCTCTTTTCATTAACCCCTTTCTTATTAAAATTAGTTGATTCATCTATATCTAATGAAATAATAGGAAAGCTTCCAATCCCATCTTATTAAACACACTTATTAGTTAAGTTAGTTTTAAATCTAAATAAAACGCACGTTTATCTTTCTAATTTTAAATGCTTTAACATAGTTTTTCAAAACTCTGTTAATATTGACTTTCTACAGATTCTGTGTTAAAAATTGTCTCCTTTGTCTACGTTTTCAACCTCTTTCTAGGAAAATATTATTTATGAATGAATGCCCTGAACAATGGTCATTAGAAGCTATTAAAGAAGTATATGACACACCCGTTTTTGAATTAATTCATAGAGCGAATGCTATACTAAGAAGTAACTTTCCCCATTCAGAATTACAGACTTGTTATCTAGTTTCGATAAAAACAGGAGGTTGCACTGAGGATTGCGCCTATTGCGCACAATCTTCCCGCTACCAAACTAATGTCAAACCCGAACCAATGATGAAAATCACTGAAGTTATGGACCGAGCAAAACATGCTGTAGACTCGGGAGCTACGCGTGTCTGCCTAGGAGCTGCTTGGAGAGAGGTAAAGGATAATCATCAATTTGATCGCACCCTGGAAATGATCAAGGGTATTACAAATATGGGAGCTGAGGTTTGTTGTGCTTTAGGAATGTTAACTGCTAGCCAAGCAGAAAAACTTTATGAGGCCGGTCTTTATGCTTATAATCATAATTTAGACTCTTCTGAAGGATTTTATAAAACTATCATTACTACAAGAAAATATGAAGATCGTTTGAGAACTTTAGATGTAGTTGAGAAATCCGGAATTAGCACATGTTGCGGTGGGATTGTTGGTATGGGAGAAACTGCCGATGATCGTATCGGATTACTCCATACTCTAGCTTGTAGAGAACGCATGCCAGAATCTGTGCCTGTAAATGTACTCTGGCCTATAGAAGGAACTCCTCTTCAAGATCAAGAATCGATATCCTTTTGGGAAATATTACGCACAATAGCTACAGCACGGATTGTATTTCCTCATTCTATGGTACGTCTCGCTGCAGGGCGCGCTTTTCTATCTGTAGAACAACAAACGCTATGTTTCATCGCGGGAGCGAATTCTATTTTCTATGGAGAGAAGCTTCTAACCGTAGATAACAACGATATGAATGAAGATACTGCTATGCTGAATTTACTTGGGATGCGTCACCGTCCAGCATTCTCAATGAAAAGAGGGCAGCCATGCCAATCTGCGACCTGCTAACAGAAAGACTAGAGAAACAAAAACATAGAAACACGTATCGAACTTTAAAAACGACCTCGGCGACTATAGATTTCACATCTAATGACTATCTAGGCTTTGCTAGATCATTAGAATTGAAACAAGCACTCTCTAATACATTAGATCATACCCATTCCCTAGGTTCTACAGGATCACGTCTGCTCACAGGGCAATCTCTGTTAGCAGATCGTGTGGAACAATACATTGCTGCCTATCACAATAGAGAAAGCGCATTGATATTTAATTCGGGATATACAGCAAATTTGGGGTTAATTTCTGCATTAGCCTCTCAGAAAGACCGTGTGATTCATGATATATATATCCATGCTTCTATTCACGATGGAATTCGTCTTTCTAAAGCTCAAAGCATCCCCTTTCGTCATAATGATATTGAGCATTTAGAAAAACGCTTATCGCAACCCCACCGTGGAGAGACATTTGTCTGTGTAGAATCTGTATATTCTCTACATGGTTCTGTATCTCCTCTAAAAACTATCTGTGAATTATGTAAGAAATATTCAGCTCATCTTATTGTTGATGAGGCGCATTCTATAGGTATCTTTGGAGATAAAGGAGAAGGGCTTGTAGCTTCTTTAGGCTTGCAAAATGATGTGGCAGCAACTGTATATACTTTTGGAAAAGCTTTAGGAATTCATGGTGCAGCTATTGTAGGTAGTAAACTTCTTAAGGACTACCTCATTAATTTCTCTCGTCCTTTTATCTATACAACTGCTCTACCTCCCCATGCGGTTACAATGATACACCTCGCTTATCAATACAATGAAAAAGCTACAGTTCCTAGAAAAAATCTCCAAGAGCTGATTGTCTATTTCCGAGAAAATGCCAAAAGCATGCAACTCCCTATACTTCAAGACAATGTCAATACTCCAATTCAGCCCCTATGTATATCAGGAAGCACACAAGTACATACCGCAGCTAGTAAACTACAAAATTCTGGATTTGACGTACGTCCTATTGTGAGCCCAACGGTAAAACAAAAAGAAGAATTATTACGAATCTGTCTTCACGCATTTAATACAAAAAGTGAAATCACAGAATTTCTGAATAAATTATATGAAATTCAAGAAAGCTTATGCATATTATCGTAGCAGGAATTGATACAGAAGTAGGCAAGACTTTTGTCAGTGCGATCTTAACTAGTTTACTTCAGGCAGAATATTGGAAACCGATACAAGCAGGGTCTTTAGAACGTTCTGATAGCAGGATAGTTCATGAACTCTCAGGAACTTTATGTCATGAAGAAGCTTATCGATTTACCCATCCGCTAGCAGCACATCAAGCAGCACAAGCTGACAATATTCTCATTCATGAAGACAATATCTCCCTCCCAGAAACACAAGCTACATTGATTATTGAAACTTCTGGAGGATTTCTCTCGCCATGCACACCAAACTCCCTACAGGGAGATGTCTTTGCTAAATGGCCATGCTCTTGGGTACTTGTGAGCAAAGGTTATTTAGGAAGTATTAATCACACATGTTTGACAATAGAGGCCATGCGAGCAAGAAACTTAAATATCTTAGGTATGGTTCTCAATCAATATTCTGAGGAAGAAGAAAAATGGCTACTTAATATGACAGGGGCACCTTTTTTAGGACGTTTAAATCACGAAACCACCATCTCTAAAGAAACAGTACAACACTACGCGAATCTATGGAAGGAAACCTGGAAAATTAAAGAAGAAAAACTATGCCTCAAGATGTAAAATATACTTCTACAAAGAAAACACATTCTAAGATATGGCATCCCTTTGCTCAGCCAGGGTTAGACCATAACCCTATCCATATTACACGTGGAGAAGGTGCCTATCTCTACACAGAATCTGGAACAGCCTATCTTGATGCTATATCTTCTTGGTGGTGTAACCTCCACGGACACACTCATCCCTATATTGCCAAGAAAATCTCTGAGCAGGCGGATCAATTAGAACATGTAATTTTTTCTAATATTACACATTCTCCTGCTGAAGAGCTCTCACAAAAACTCACTCAAATTCTTCCTCAGGGCTTAGAACGTTGTTTTTTCTCTGACAACGGGTCTTGCTCTATAGAAATAGCTATAAAAATTGCTCTACAATATTTCTACAATCGAGGAATAAAAAAGACACGTTTTGTATCTTTAGCAAATGGTTATCACGGCGACACTTTCGGAGCTATGTCTGTAGTAGGACCTACAGATATAAACAAACCTTTCCAATCCTTATTTTTTCCTACGAACACTATAGAGCCTCCTTATTACGGAAAAGAAGATATTTCTATACAACAAGCAGAAGCTCTATTTGCTACTGGAGAAATTGCAGGATTTATTTATGAGCCTGTTTTACAGGGCGTAGCAGGCATGCGCATACATAATCCTGAAGGACTGAATGCTATCCTAGAACTCGCTAAACATTATGGCGTGCTATGTATAGCTGATGAAATTCTTACAGGGTTTGGACGTACAGGACCGTTATTTGCTTCAGAATTTATCCAAACACCTCCTGATATAATTTGTCTTTCTAAGGGATTGACAGGAGGATTTCTTCCCTTTGCTGTGACTGTAGTCCGAGAAGAGATTTATCAAGCTTTTGTATCTAAAGACCGCAGAGAAGCGTTTCTCCACGGCCATACCTATACAGGGAATCCCTTAGGATGTGCGGCAGCTCTCGCTTCTTTAGATCTGACGTTATCTCCTCAATGTAGACATCAACGAGAAATGATTGAGAATTGTCATAAACACTTCCAATCACATTATGGAGCACATTGGCAACGTTGTGATGTTTTAGGAACAGTGCTTGCTATAGACTATCCCACATCTTCATTAGGATATTTTTCTAATTTACGTGACACGCTCTATGATTTTTTTATAGAAAACCACATAATTTTACGTCCTTTAGGAAATACCATTTACGTGCTTCCTCCCTATTGCATCCATGAGGAAGACCTTCATAGAATTTATCATTATCTCCAGGAGGCCCTATGCTTACGAGTACAATAAAAACATTTGCATCCTGTGCAACACGTTGGCAATCTGTCCTTAAGAATATAGTTGCCTCTGATGATTTACACAGTAAATGGATCAATACATTGTCCTTTTTAGAAAACTGTGGGGCAAAAAAAATCTCAGCTAGCGAGCATCCTACACAAGTGAAAAGAGAAGTATTAAAACATGCTGCTGAAGAATTCCGTCATGCGTTTTATCTAAAAACACAAATATCGAGAATCTCCAATGAACCTTTTCTCGATTACTCTCTAGGACAAATGCTAGGGACGTATGGAATAAAGTATTATTTGCATCTCCTAGATTTGCGCACATGTAGGGTACTTAAAAATCAATACCATCTTTCTGGACAAGCATTAAAAACTACTGCCTATGTACTTGTAACTTCTGCTATAGAAATGCGCGCTTCCGAACTCTATCCTATCTATCATAATGTTTTGAAAGATGCAGGAAGCAAGATTACAATAAAATCAATCATCTTAGAAGAGCAGGAACATTTAGCAGAAATGGAATCAGAATTAGCAACAATACCTCATGCGGAAGAACTTCTTTCTTATGCTTGCGAGTTCGAAAGCACGTTATGCTTACAGCTACTAAGTTATTTAGAAAAACTAACAGAAACAACCTGCTCAGTTTAACCTTATAAGAATTACATTTTCTTAGACGATAAATAATAATTCAGGCAAGCTTTTGGAAAACTAAAATAAGTTAGCCAAAATGCTTGCTTATAAGATTTCTCCTTCGTCTGTTTCTGGCAATGTTACCATTCCTCCATCGAAGTCCCATACTCTACGAGCAATTTTTTGGGCTTCTATATCTCATGGCACTTCAATAATAAATAACGTCTTAGAATCTCCTGATTCAGAAGTAATGATTCGAGTTTGTGAGCAACTTGGAGCAAAGATTCATAAAAGCTCTACATCTCTTGAAATTACAGGAACCTCCAATCTTAGATTACCAAAAAACACGGTTATCGATGCAGGAAGTTCAGGAATCGTTTTTCGTTTTTTCACAGCAATTGCAGCGATATTTTCTGAAAAAATAACAATTACAGGATCTTCCCAACTACAAAGGCGTCCCATAGCTCCATTAATCCGAGCCTTAGAAAATTTCGGAGCTACATTCTCGTATCAAGGAGATCTCCACACAATCCCTTTCTCTGTTTCAGGACCTATTTCTTCAGGATATACTGAAGTCCTAGGAGACGATTCGCAATATGCCTCAGCGCTCGCAATGGCATGCTCTTTAGCAGAAGGTCCTTTCTCGTTTACTATAATCAATCCTAAAGAACGACCCTGGTTTAAATTGACCTTATGGTGGTTAGAACAATTAGCCATCCCCTATTCACAATCAGAAGACACCTATTCATTTCCAGGAAAAGCTCAACCCGAAGCTTTTTCCTATACTGTTGGGGGTGATTTTAGTAGTGCTGCATTTCTTGTTGCTGCTGCACTACTTTCTCAATCCCCACATCCTACATACTTAGAAAATCTTAATGTCGATGATGTCCAAGGAGATAAAGAATTGTTATTTCTCCTTCAGAAGCTGGGAGCAAATATTGTTTTTGAAAGCAATACCGTTATTGTTTTCCCCTCAACATTCTCTGGTGGGAATATAGATATGGATCCCTTTATCGATGCTCTTCCTATCCTTGCGGTTCTCTGCTGCTTTGCTACCTCCCCATCACATCTATATAATGCTCGAGGAGCTAAAGATAAAGAAAGCGATCGCATTATTGCTATTACCGAAGAACTGCAAAAAATGGGTGCATGTATTCAACCCTGTCATGATGGTTTGCTCATCAATCCTAGTCCTCTATATGGAGCTTGTATGGATTCCCATAATGATCACAGAATAGCCATGGCGTTATCTATAGCAGCGATGTATGCCTCTGGAGATAGTATTATCTCTGATACTGAATGTATAAAAAAAACTTTTCCAAATTTTATACAAATTTTAAATTCCCTAAACACAAATATTCAGGAATACTATGAATCTATTTCTGTGCGGGCTACCAACCGTAGGCAAGACCTTGCTGGGTCGCGCCTTCGCTAACTATCTATCGATTTCTTTCTTTGATATCGATGATTTAATTGTAAGTAACTATGGCAACGAGCTATATTCCTCAGCATGCGAGATATTTCAATCTGTTGGAGACGAGGTATTTACATCTTTAGAAATAGAAGCCCTACGCTCTTTACCCCTAGATAATAGCGTCACAGCTTTGGGTGGAGGTACAATTATGCACGAAGAAGCTTGTGCTATAATTAAGAACAGGGGAACTTTGGTCTATCTATCTCTTCCCGTTATTGAAATTCATAAACGACTCTTGAAGCGGGGCCTTCCTGAAAGATTAAAGCGTGCGCCCAATGTAGAAGAAATCTTACAACAACGTATAGATCATATGCAACGTGTAGCGAATTATACTTTTCCTCTAGATCATGTAGATCTCTTAGACAAGCATTCGTTGTTATCTGCATGCGAATCTCTTAATACTTTACTAAATCAATGAGAAATCGATTCGGTTCTTTATTTTCTCTGACCACGTGGGGGGAATCTCACGGGCCCTCTGTTGGGGTTGTTATCGACGGTTGTCCTGCAGGTCTACTGCTTGAACCTGAGGATTTCGTCCCGGCAATGTCACGTAGATCCCCCGGAAGACCTGGAACATCTCCTCGCAGAGAAACCGATAACGTTCATATTCTTTCCGGAGTATATCAAGGAAAGACAACGGGAACTCCTATTTCCCTCCAAATTTTCAATACCGATGTAAAAAGTGATACGTATCTTAAGCAAGATGATCGTTATCGTCCTGGTCACGGACAATTTGCTTATGAAAAAAAATATGGTATTGTAGATCCTCTAGGAGGAGGAAGATCCTCCGCCAGAGAAACGGCATGTCGTGTAGCAGCAGGGGTTGTCGCAGCAAAGATTCTTGCTCACCACGATATTCATTGTTTAGCCTTCTTATCTAAAATCGGAAAAGAATCTATTGAAGAATATCCGAAATTCTCTAAAGAATTCGCGCAAAGTATCTATAGTTCTCCTTTCCTTTCTCCTATCGATAAGGACTCTATTTCACAAATATTAACTAGCCTGCAAAATGAACAAGACTCTTTAGGCGGAGTAGTATCTTTTATTACTTCTCCTATTCATGAAAGTCTTGGCGAGCCAGTTTTTAATAAAGTGCAGGCAGTCTTAGCCTCAGCACTTATGAGCATTCCCGCTGCTAAAGGATTTGAAATAGGCTTAGGATTTGCTTCCGCAGATAGATTTGGATCAGAATATATCGATCCATTTATAATTGAAGATGGGAATATCTCTATGGGGTCGAATAACTGTGGAGGATCTCTGGGAGGAATTACCTTAGGAATGCCTCTCCATGGACGCGTAGCATTTAAGCCTACATCTTCCATTAGGAAACCTTGCTTCACAGCAACAAAAACTGGAGAACCAACTATTTATGCTACACAAAAAGAGGGTCGTCATGATCCTTGTGTAGCTATAAGGGCTGTGGGTGTTGTAGAAGCAATGGTAAATCTTGTTCTTGCTGATTTATTATTACAACAACGGTGTGCTAAGCTATGATAGAGAATTTTATCTCCGACCCGCACAACGTTAAACTCGTGGAAAATTTCTTCAATAAGAAGTTATTTTCTTCAATATCTACGAATTTTCCTATTGTAATTATTAGCGATCTCCATGTGGCAGAAGAAATTCTTCCTCCCATCTTAGATTTCATGGATTCTTTAGGTTACAAGGTAATCCTATTGACATTCCCCCCTGGAGAAAAAAATAAAACGTGGGAAATCTTTATTTCTCTACAAAACCAGCTTGTGGATCAAGATGTTTCTTTAGGATCTACAATTATTGGTATCGGTGGGGGTATAGTTTTAGATATGGCAGGATTCCTGGCTTCTACATATTGTCGAGGGGTTCAGTTATTTTTAATTCCCACAACAATGACAGCAATGATTGACGCAAGCATCGGTGGGAAAAACGGTATCAATCTACGAGGATTAAAAAATCGTCTAGGAACTTTTTATCCCCCGAAAGATGTGTGGATATGTCCTGAGTTCTTAGCAACATTACCAAAGAAAGAATGGTTTCATGGAATTTCTGAATCCATAAAACACGGGTGTATTGCCGACGCGTATATATGGGAGTTTTTACATAATTATAGTGACATGCTCTTTTCTTCCCGGGAAATTCTCAATGAGTTTATTAAAAGAAACTGCATGATTAAAGCTGCTATTGTTGCTAAAGATCCTAAAGATAAGAATCTAAGAAAAATACTCAATTTTGGTCATACGATTGCCCATGCAATAGAAACGTTATCCAAAGGGTATATCCCTCATGGATTAGCAGTAAGTGTAGGAATGATGATAGAAATGAGAATTTCTCTAGAATCAGGAATTATGAAAAATCCTTATCTTATTGAGCAGTTATACAATTTATTAAAACATTTCTATTTGCCTACAACTCTTGAAGAACTACGATCTTTGATCCCACAACATCTTCATAACGGATTTTATAATCCGGAAAATATTATCCACACACTCGGTTATGATAAGAAAAATCTATCGAAAAAAGCTGTAAGAATGGTCATGATAGAACATTTAGGAAGAGTTGCTCCTTATAATGGTACTTATTGTGCAACACCAAAAATGGATATCCTTTATGAAGTTCTAAAAAGTGAATGTCATGTTATGTGCAACAATTAGCGGTCCTTCTTTTTCAGAGGCAAAACAACAACTTTTGCATTCGTTACCTCTAGTAGATAGTATAGAATTGCGCATCGACTATCTTTTATCTCTATCATCAGATCAGCTAAAACACTTGGTTTCTTTAGCAAAGAAACCTATTCTCACATTAAAAAAACACGCTAGTTTATCGGAATCAGCATGGGTAGAACGCACCATGGAACTAGCAAAATTACAGCCTGATTATCTCGATATCGATAAAGACTTTCCTAAAGAAGCCTTAAGAACGATCCAAAATCAATACCCTAATATAAAGATTATTCTTTCATATCATAGCAAAACTTCAGAATACGTTCCGAACCTTTATAACGATATGCTAAAACAACAAGCACATCATTATAAAATCGCTATTACCTCAACCAAATCCATAGACACTCTCCGTTATATACAGATAAAAAAACATCTTCCCGAAAATACTACAGTACTTTGCATGGGCAATGAAGGAATTGCCTCTCGCATACTTTCGCCATTAATGAAAAATGCTATTAATTATGCTTCGGGGATAAATGCTCCTAAAGTAGCTCCAGGACAACTTTCTATAGAAGATCTATTAGCATATAACTATGCCAATCTCTCTTCAGAAGCCAGTATTTATGGTCTTATTGGCAATCCCGTAGATCGTAGTATCAGTCATCTTTCCCACAATAAGCTGTTCTCAGAACTCAATATGAAAATGAGCTACATAAAAATTCTTTTAACATCTCAAGAACTTAAAGAATTTTTCTCTCTAACGCGAGATCTCCCTTTTCGTGGGCTTAGTGTAACCATGCCTTTTAAAACGGATGTTCTTGATTATATCGATGTTCTTGACACTTCTGTAAAACATTGTCAATCTTGCAATACTCTAGTTTTCAATGATAATAAGATCACGGGATACAATACAGACGGTTCGGGGCTATTAAACCTTTTGAAACGCAAAAATATTGCCTTACAAAATACACATGTAGCTATTGTAGGCTCCGGAGGAGCAGCAATGGCTATAGCAACAACATTTGCTTATTCAGGAGCTCGTATTAGTATTTTCAACCGGACAAAAGCTAATGCTGAAAAACTCGCTGAGTTATGTAATGGGAATGCATTTCCTTTAAGCTCTCTATCAGAAAATCACAATATAGATATCTTGGTTTTATGCCTTCCCCCTAATGTAGAAATCCCTGAAATCTCCCCTCCTGTAATTATCGATATCAATACATTACCTAAAGAATCTACCTACACAAGAAAGGCTAAAATGCAAGGATGCCGCATCCTTTATGGATACGAAATGTTTGCAGAGCAGGCTTTACTACAATTTTCTCTATGGTTCCCTGGGAAGCTCTCTGAAGAAGATAGTGAGAGATTCCGTATGAGTGTGGAAAATATCGTTAATGCCATGTAAAAAATCCTTGTTTTGCCTTATGCTTTTTAAAATTTTTTATTCGAAAGCATATGCAAAAATATTGTCTATTTTTCTTTTTTCTTTTCCCTCTAGCTATTTACAGCAGTGAAACCGCACGTTATGTAGAGGTAAAATCTATTCATGAGATCGCAGGTGATATCCTTTATGATAGCAGTGACTTTTGGTTAATATTTGATCTTGATGACACTTTATTAGAAGGCGCTCAAGCATTAACACAATCCTTATGGTTACAGAAAACAGTAGAAGGATTTCAACAATTAGGGCTTTCTGAAAATGAAGCTTGGGAAACTACCTACCCCTATTGGGAAGGTTTTCAAGAAAAAGGATCTGTAAAAACTATAGAAAACGCTATGCAAATTCTCATCACAAAGATCCACGAAAAAAAGAAAACACTTTTTGCTTATACAGAACGTAAACACTCTTCAAAAAATATCACTTTGCAACAATTGAAAAGCTTAAACCTAGAATTAGATAGCACAGCTCCCGCCACGCCTACCTATCTACCAAAAGGGATTCTCTTTTCTTCCGGGGTGTTATTCGGAGAAGAACTACACAAAGGGCCAGGACTACAACTATTTCTAGATGCTATAGATGCTCATCCTGAAAAGATCATTTATATTGATAATCATAAGGAAAATGTTTTGCGTATCGGTGAGTTATGCAAATTAAAAAAAATTTCCTATCTAGGAATTACCTATACAGCTCAGAAGTTCTTACCCCCTATATATATCCCTGAAATCTCTAAGGTTCAATACACATACTCTCAAAAACTTCTCAGCAACGAAGCTGCTGCTTTACTCTTAAGACATCGGATGACAGAGTAGTGTTAAGATAATAATTCTTTAACTTCTACCAAAAATGATGGCATAAAAAAACTTCTTTTTTTTAGAGTCACAACAAAGAGCAGCGTATCTTTTCTTTTGGTAGTTCATGGCGTCTTTTCGTTCTTCTCTATTAACCGCTCTATGTACTTACGGTATGTTGACGATGCCCGCTTATGGAATCGATCCAAATCACCCTGAGCATCATCATCATAGATACTCCGACAGACTAAAAAAAAGTAACGCTAAAGATTCTGACACTTCCTCCTTACCTGTCACATCAGAATCATCTGAAACCTTACGCCAAGAACCTCGTCGTCACATACTTACCCCAGTACGTAATGTCTTAGAAGATCACCCTTGCGATGAGGGGTTGTCGATCTCAAAATTGTTGTACTCGATAGAAAAAGAGACTAACTCTCAAATATCTGTGGATTTTACCATTCTCCCTCAATGGTTTTATCCTAAAAAAGGTGCCCTAACAGCAATCGATGAAAAGCAGCCTACTTGGCAATTTTACATGAGTCCTAGCATTTCTTGGCAGTTATACAATAGCCCTACAGCAGGCGTGGGGAGTATTGATTTCTCCTATACCCTAATACGTTATTGGAGAAACAACGCGGAGAATGCTAACAACGCTATAGGCATCGCCGGTGGGATCAACGATTACAGCTCTCGAGCAAATACACTATCACAACTTACATTCTCACAGACATTCCCAGGAGAGATGCTTACCGTTTCGTTAGGCCAATATAGCTTATATTCTATAGACGGAACTTTATACGACAACGATCAGCAATCTGGATTTTTAAGCTATGCCTTATCACAAAATGCTAGTGCGACATATTCCTTAGGAAGTATTGGTGCCTATGTACAATTTACACCTACCCCTTCTATAAATATCCAGGCTGGTTTTCAGGATGCCTATAATATTTTAGGGACTTCTTTTGATGTCTATAATCTCACAAGAAACCGCTATAACTTTTATGGTTACTTTTCTTGGGCACCACAAAGTACACTAGGTAGTGGGCAATATTCTGCATTAATTTATTCTACGAGAAAGGTTCCTCAGCAGCCTACACAAACAACAGGATGGTCACTGAATTTTGGTCAGCACTTCGGTGAAAAACTCTATGTATTTGGAAGATGGAATGGAGCTACAGGAACAGCAGTAAATCTTAATCGTTCTTATGTTCTTGGATTAGCATCAGCAAATCCAATAAATCGTAATTCTCAAGATCTATTAGGAGCTGCTTGCTCGATAAGCAAAGTGAATCCTAAAGTCGTTACGGAAAGAAAAATTCGCAAATATGAAACTGTAGTAGAAACATTTGCAACTATAGGATTTGGACCTCATATTTCTCTAACTCCAGATCTACAAATTTACATTCATCCAGCACGAAGACCTGATAAACGTTCTGCTAGAGTTTACGGTGTTCGGGCTAACTTCTCTACCTAATCCTATAACCTCATTATCTACATCTTTAGGAGTTTATACATGCCTTACGGGACACGCTACCCAACATTAGCCTTCCACACGGGAGGAGTAGGAGAATCCGATGATGGAATGCCTCCTCAACCTTTCGAAACTTTCTGCTATGACTCCGCTCTTTTACAAGCGAAAGTCGAAAATTTTAACATCGTTCCCTATACATCTGTACTACCTAAAGAACTTTTTGGGAATATTGTTCCCGTAGACCAATGTGTTAAATTCTTCAAACATGGTGCTGTTTTAGAAGTGATCATGGCTGGACGCGGAGCTGCCACATCAGATGGTACTCATGCAATTGCTACAGGTGTTGGCATCTGCTGGGGACAGGATAAAAACGGTGAGCTTATCGGTGGATGGGCCGCGGAATACGTAGAATTTTTCCCCACATGGATTAATGATGAGATCGCAGAATCTCATGCAAAAATGTGGTTAAAAAAATCCCTACAGCATGAACTAGACCTTCGCTCCGTTGTCAAACATAGTGAATTTCAATATTTCCATAACTACATCAATATTAAGCAAAAGTATGGCTTCTCATTAACTGCATTAGGGTTTCTCAACTTTGAAAATGCCGATCCGGCAACAATTAGATAAGGAGAATTCATGATTTCTAATGGGGGTAAAACCAAGACAAATCTTGGAGCCATAGCTTTAGCAGGTATGGTAATTAGCTCTATGATTGGGGGAGGAATTTTTAGCCTTCCCCAAAATATGGCAGCATCCGCGGGAGCAGGAGCTATTATCTTAGCGTGGATCCTGACAGGCGTAGGCATGTTTTTTATTGCCAATACTTTTAAAATTCTCTCATTAGTACGCCCTGATTTAACAACAGGGATCTACATGTACAGCCGAGAAGGATTTGGACCTTATATAGGATTTACTATTGGTTGGGGATATTGGTTATGCCAAATCTTTGGTAATGTCGGTTATGCCGTTATGACCATGGATGCATTAAATTATTTCTTTCCTCCCTATTTTAAAGGGGGAAATACTATTCCTGCAATTATTGGAGGCTCTATCCTTATATGGGTTTTCAATTTCATAGTCCTTAAAGGAATCCGTCAGGCGTCTTTCATCAATATTATCGGAACAGTATGTAAACTCGTTCCTCTTATTGTATTTATTGTTATCACAGCATTCGTTTTCAAACTTGCTATTTTCAAAACGGATTTTTGGGGACATACAGCTACAAAAACACAACCGTTATTAGGATCAGTAACTAGCCAGTTGAAAAGTACAATGTTGGTGACTTTATGGGCCTTCATTGGAATCGAAGGTGCTGTCGTTATGTCGGCACGTGCGAAAAACTCCAGTGCCGTTGGGAAAGCTACTATACTAGGTTTTGTAGGATGCTTAACTGTTTACATACTGTTATCTATCCTACCTTTTGGTTCCCTATTTCAACATCAACTTGCTGGTATTGCCAATCCTTCAACTGCTGGAGTATTAGATATTCTTGTAGGTAAATGGGGTGAGGTCTTAATGAACATAGGTCTTCTTGTAGCCATACTCTCTAGTTGGTTATCTTGGACTATGATCGTTGCGGAAATTCCTTATTCTGCAGCGAAAAATGGTACATTCCCAGAGATCTTCACAATAGAAAATGCTGCGCATTCTCCTAAAGTCTCGTTATATATAACGAGTGCTCTTATGCAAATCGCGATGCTTCTCGTATATTTTTCAACAAATGCATGGAATACGATGCTGAGCATTACAGGAGTGATGGTTTTACCTGCCTATTTAGCAAGTGCTGCTTTTCTTTTTAAATTCAGCAAAGACAAGAATTATCCAAATAAAGGACCAATTAAATCTTCCACTGCAAAATACACAGGAATTTTTGGTGTTATTTATTCTATCTGGTTGATCTATGCTGGAGGTTTAAATTACCTATTTATGGCGATCATTCTCTTGGCTTTAGGTATTCCATTCTACATAGATGCTGGGAAGAAAGGTAAGAATGCGAAAACTTTTTTTGCAAAAAAAGAGGTTACAGAAATTACAATAATTGCTTTGTTAGCGTTATTAGCGATTTTCCTCTTTTCAACGGAAAAAATCCGTTTATAACGATCTCAATCACCCTTTGGGAGAGGCTTTCGGGCCTCTCTCATTTTTTCTTTAGTTCTCCTTTCTTTTCTTCTACATTCCCCTCTGTTATTTAATGCATTATTTGCTTATTCTCAGGAGTAGATATAGAGACAAGTTCTTAATTAAGATCCTAGATTTCAAGGTAAACATATGCGTATAGCAGTTTTAGGAGCAGGGTATGCTGGGCTTTCTGTAACTTGGCATTTGCTACTACACTCTCAGGGAACAGCAACAATAGATCTTTTCGATCCCGTTCCTTTAGGTCATGGCGCATCGGGATTATCTTCGGGCCTCCTTCATGGCTTTACTGGGAAAAAAGCTAGTAAACCCCCGCTTGCAGATTTAGGAATTACCTCTACTCACGGCTTAATCACAGAAGCTAGTAAAGCATTAAATATCCCTATTGTTCTTTCTCGAGGAATAATCCGCCCAGCTATAGACGATGAGCAGGCCGAAATTTTCATGAAACGCGTTGAAGAATTTCCTAATGAATTAGAATGGTGGGAAAAAGCACGTTGTGAAATGACAGTTCCGGGTATAGTTTCTAATCTCGGCGCCCTATTCATAAAGAACGGCGTAACTATAAATAATAATGCCTATATTAACGGTCTTTGGGATGCCTGTGCTAATCTTGGTACGCAGTTTTATGACGAACTTATAGAAAATATTGAAGATATCGAAGAGTTTTACGATCACATTATTGTAACTCCCGGAGCTAATGCTCATATTCTCCCCGAATTACAGAAACTCCCTCTATCTAGTGTAAAAGGTCAGCTTATAGAAATTTCTTGGCCTGAAGGCCTAGCCATGCCACAATTTAGTATCAATGCGCATAAATATATGGTGGCAAATACAGAAAATAATACCTGCATTTTAGGAGCAACTTTCGAACACAACCAGCCCGAACCGGTTACTGACGAAACTACTGCTTACAACGAAATCATGCCCCCTGTTCTTTCGTTATTTCCCGCTCTTAAAGAAGCAAAAATCCTTAACTATTATGCAGGAATGCGCTCATCAAGTTCTACTCGCTTACCTGTAATTAGTAGAATAAAAGAAAACCTTTGGTTCCTAGGGGGTCTAGGATCCAAAGGTCTACTTTATCACGGTCTTACCGGAGATATGCTCGCTCAAGCTGTATTAAAACAATCTACAGCTTATATAGCTAAAGAGTTTCTATTCACTCTTTAATTAGATTTTCTTTTGAGGTTTGCTTCTCTAAGTAAAAATCAAAAGAGAAATTAAAGAAAAAAGAAACTGCAGGTGTAAGAATTAAAGCTATTGGCATGACCAATACTAAGACTTCCATCAAGAATGATCCTGTATTCATATCTGATAAACAGACTAAATGCGACATCAAATAAAACGAATCTAAAGCTAACCAGCTACACAAAGCTAGAGGTGTCGCTGCTATGACAAACCCAATAGATTGGTTCAAGATATTTCCCTGAAAACAACGAAGTAAGTGCATATAGTCAATGCTATCATGATCACTTAAAGCGGGTATGCAGAAGAATAGAGATACGAACGCACCTAGAAATAGCAAGATCAAAGTTGTTGCTGAAAGGTAAGGAACAAAAATTAGCAAGGTATGAAAGAATTTACCAATCCAAGGTAAAGAGCTTAAAAATACCGAGAGTAAAATTACTGTGCTTACTACAACCATAGCTATAAAAAATGGCATGGAAACAAGTAGCGATAACCAAAGCGATTTCCAATTCTTATGAAACGCTGAAATTATTTTACCCACATTTCCCGCGGATTCTTGTTTTAAAAGTGCCTGTACAATGACAGCAGAAGCACAAACAATACTAAAAGAAGAGAAAAAAGCTCCCAATCCTAGTGTCGACAACGAAAAACTAAGAACAAACTGTGAACATAGTTTTAAAAATATGGCAAAAACAAAACCAAAACAGCACAAACTAGAAAAAATAAAAAGAAATCGCTGTTTATTAAAAATCTTTTTAAAAGCATTTTGACTTAATACATCAAAAGATTGAGTCATAAATCACCCCACTAACTTGCACTATAACAAAGAGACATTGGCTTTTTCCTGAGAAATTTCATCCAAGGATATTTGAATCTTATTTTTTATAAAGGCATCCCAGGATAATCCAGGAACAATCTCGTAATCCCCAGAGGGCAACATACGACATGGGAAACCAAAAATTAAATCTTCAGGGATACCGTAAGGATTATAGTCGGAACATACCCCAGTAGAGAACCACTCTCCATCTTTAGGAAGAAAAATAGAGCGTGCAGCTTCTGCTAAAGCACGAGCGGCAGATCCCGCAGAAGACTTTCCACGAGCTTCAATCACAGCACTTCCTCGATTTTGAATAGAAGGCAGCATAATGTTTTCAAGCCAATCACGATCACTTATGACCTCTACAGCAGGTTTTCCTGAAATCAATGCCTGTGTAAAATCAGGAACTTGTTTTGCGGAATGATTACCCCAAATAACAACATTAGTAACCTCATCTAAAGGAACTTCCGCACGATGTGCTAACATCGTATGCATACGGTTTTGATCTAAACGGAGCATGGAATGAAAATTTCTTCTATTCAATTTTGGAGCCTGATTCATAGCAATCCAACAATTGGTATTCACAGGATTTCCAACGACAAAAATCTTCGCATCTCGTTTAGCAGAAGTATTTAGCACTGAACCTTGCAGAGAAAAAATTTCTCCATTACGTTTTAAAAGATCCGAGCGTTCCATTCCAGGACCTCGGGGTGCTGCTCCTATTAGAAAAGCTGCATCAATACCATCAAAAGCATCTTCTAAAGAAGTCGTAACACGTAGGGATTGTAAAAGAGGATAAGCACAATCATCGAGTTCCATACGAACACCGGAAAGTACTCTTTCTAAACCTGGGAGGTCATACACGCGTAGATCAATGCCGCAATCATTACCAAAAACATCACCGTGAGCTAGAGCGAACAAAAAACTGTAGGCGATTTGCCCTGTTCCACCCGTCACAGCAACACTAACCGTACGTGTTAATTTCATAATCACGCCTCCCTAAAAAAAATCACTATAATCTTTAAATAAAAACAAAATCAAGCGCGTCTATTTTTCGATAGCCAAAGAAAGAAAATTCCCCAGCTAAAACCGTGTTAAGAGGCGAAATAAATAAAAGCGCTGTGCTCTTATCCACAATACTCCGCATCTGAATTCTATACCAAGACTTATGCTTTAATAACGTTTCTGTCAAACCATAGTTCCCATTCCAAACTCTTATAAAAGATAGGAATGTCCGAGTAAAACAGAGTAGAAAAATCTCAAAAAATATTGGCGTGTGAAAAAAGACAAAAAGAAACGTTACTGTTTCTTAAAAACAGTTGCAAATCAAAAAACGACATTGAAGAAGGCTAGAAGGCTATACGATAGAAAATGGCTCCTCGAGCCCCTACCCAAACCCCCGTACCGGATTTGATAACCTGTTCTCCCTTACGAGTAGATAAAACACCGTGAATATCTAAAAATCCTACTGAACGCACACGAATAAAAAACATAGCGTTTCATCCATCGCTTAGAAAATGAAAGCGCTAATTATACCATAAAAACCATTAAAATATTGAGAGGAAACGAGTTTTGTCTCTCTCAAATCTTTAGATCCAGGTATTTTTATTTTTTAGCATCGTTAAAAAGTCTTAACAATGCTTCTGCCTCAAGAAGGGTTCCTGCTTTTGCTTGCCCCTGCATAACCTCTAGAACCTGGTTCGCTAGGTCTTTTCCTAAAGTAACTCCTTCCTGGTCGAAAGAGTTAATTCCCCAGCAAAAACCCTGAAAGACTATTTTATGTTCATAGAAGGCTAAAAGAGCTCCCATAGCGTAAGGAGTGAGTCTCTCAGATACAAGAATAGAAGAGGGACGATTTCCTCTAAAATTTTTATTCGGATTAGTATTTTCCCGTCCTTTTGCTAAGGCTATCGCCTGGGCTACCATATTAGCGAAAAGCTTTTGAGAAGAACTAGATCCTGATACAACGATATCCTTTCCCCTCTGATTCTCAAGAAAACCAATGAATTCCACAGGAACAATATCACTACCTTGATGGAGACATTGGAAAAAGGAGTGTTGGCTATTTGTTCCTACCTCACCCCAAATAATAGGACTTGTAGCAAAACTTATTATCTCCCCAGTCTGAGCAACACTCTTCCCGTTAGATTCCATACCACATTGCTGTAGATGCGCGGGGAAGTATTCCAATCCTGTAGCGTAGGGAACTACAACAGAAGTAGGGTAACGTAAGAAATTACGATTCCAGATTCCTAACATTGCCGATAATAGAGGAAGATTCTCACTCATACGAGGTTCTAAAGCGGCCAAATCCATAGCCGCAGCTCCTTCAAGGAGCTGTAAAAACATATCAAAGCCATAGGCAAAGCCTAAAACAACTCCACCAACCATAGATGTAGAGGAATAGCGTCCTCCGATACTATCCCAAATATGGAAAACTTCAAGATATTTATCCGTATCATCCATAGGGCTACCCTCGCAGGTAACGGCAATGAAATGCTCGCGGAAACTCAACCCTTGTTTTGAGAAATGATCTGCTAGTAATTCTTCATTAACAGCAGTCTCTAATGTAGTTCCTGATTTCGATACAGTGACAACCAAAGTCTTTGCACAATCTATCTCTTGTAAAACTTCTGCAGCATTGTCGGGATCTATATTAGATACGAAATATACTTTCTTATCCGATGGGCAACAGCCTTTTAAAGCACAATGTAAAGCTTTAGGTCCAAGTTCGGAACCTCCTATTCCGATTTGTACAATAGTTGTAAAGACGTCCCTATATTTATTAAGAAAATCTTTTAGACGTTGCGCTTCAATTTTTGACCTTAAGGAAATATCCTCAGCATTACCTTTTAAAGGGATTTCCTTAACCCACGCACGTGTCGCGGTATGTAAAGCAGGTCGAGATTCACTAGGGAAGTTATCAATATAGTTAACAACTTCTCCATTTTGCATTGCCTGCATGGATTCGATAAGACCGCGTTCAGAAGCTAAATCTGTTAATGCAGATAAAATCCCCTCATCGATACGTTCCGTAGCGTAACTTAATGTAAAACCTTCTACAGACAAGGAAAATCTTTCTATACGCTCTTCAGAAATTACTCCAGGGACTGTCAAATCTATAGGGGCTACAGCCAAATCTTGTAATATCTTTGTTGAGGAGCTCTCTAAAAAGCCTTTTCTATCCATCGTTTACCTCGTCCTAGCTTAAAAACTACCTTAATATCTATACTCAAAACTATACCAGCCGAAATTAGATTTTATGACCTCAGCCCAGTTTTGTGATGTTATTCTTGAACAATTTGTTCTTTTTCTCTCGGTAGATCGCGGTCTTTGCCGCAATTCTATTTCTGCATATTGTCAGGACATTACCCTATTCCTAAAAATAAGCGCTATTACATCAACTAAAGAAATCTCCCAAGATAGCGTATATCTGTTTGTTCAGCAGCTACATAAACGCAAAGAAGCCGAGTCTACTTTAGCGCGTCGCCTGATTGCCTTAAAAGTATTTTTCCGATTTCTTAAAGAGGCAAAGCTCCTTGATCACCCTCCTCTTATTGAACATCCGAAAATTTGGAAACGCCTTCCCTCTGTTTTAACTCCAAAAGAAGTTGATGCTCTTTTATCTGCTGCTCAACAAGATAGAGTTTCTCCTGTCATTTCTGCTAGAGATACCGCAATTCTCCATACACTATATTCCACAGGCATTCGTGTATCCGAGCTCTGTGGTTTATGCATTGGTGACGTTAGTGATGATTTTCTACGTGTTACCGGAAAAGGTTCTAAAACACGACTTGTTCCCCTAGGAAAACTCGCCTGTAAAGCTATTGATACCTATCTTTGTCCTTTTCGAGAGAACTTTCAAAAGAAAAACCCGGAAGAACATCACCTATTCCTCTCTACACGTGGGCGCAAGTTAGAACGCTCTTGTGTATGGAGGAGAATCCACTACTACGCAAAGCAAGTGACCCATAAACGCGTCTCGCCACACTCTCTAAGACATGCCTTTGCAACACATTTATTAGACAATAAAGCTGACCTTCGCGTCATTCAAGAAATGCTCGGACACGCCCGTATTTCTTCTACAGAGATCTATACTCACGTAGCTGCGGATACCTTAGTGGAAAATTTTCTTTCCTATCACCCAAGAAATCCCTAATCACAATGATAGAAAAAGGTGCCATCCTCAAATCGCGAATAACAATCGTCATTACCCTGTGACGTTCCTGTATATCCTCCGTAAGTCTCAGGATAATAATACCCATAATCATAAGGATAGTAGAAACTATAGGGAACGTGACCGTTTTGTTCTTGAAATTGCAATCCCGATACAGGCACCGCCTTTACTAGGGACACAGACTCCGAAGCAAGGGAATTTTCTCCAAAAGCTGCAGAAAAACAACAACTTAGAAAACAAGCGAAAATTAGAAGCATTTTCTTCATGAAATTCCTCAAAAAAAATCTAAAACTCTAGATTTTATTTTACTACGAACGGGAATTTAATGATTTTTCCTAGAGAAGAGATGTTGAAATGCCCAGGATAGGACTTGAACCTACATGCCGCGAAGCACTGGATCCTAAATCCAGCGTGTCTACCAATTTCACCACCTGGGCAGAAAAACACTCTATGGTGGTTAGCAGATTCATTTTGATTCCTAATGCTGTTTTTGTAAATAGAAAATCCCTACATTCTCGAGTATTCTCTCCTATCGTCTAACCCTTTCATAATCAAACTTGCAGGAAAATGGGGTTTTATATAATTTTCATCGTTTCTATGTCCCCATAACTTATTCGTGCGAAAATTAGTATGAACACTCCCCTGCCTTCAGCAGTCCCATCTACCAACATGACGTTAAAGGAAGATGCCTCTTCTTCATCCTCAGCATCAACAACTTCCAGCATTTTAAAAACCGCAGCCGGAGAAGTCGCGCTTTCTGTGTTTACTTCAGAAGGATCAGCGCCGGCTTCTCTAAGTTCTCTTGCCGCTCTTGCTCTTGCGCAAATTTCTGCAACTTCCGGAGAAAATGCTAACCCCTTACAAGATTGCACGCATAACCTTGTTTTCCTTCCCCCGGAAACCGTTGAAGTTGAGATACTCATCTCTGATCTCCTACAGGCTTTAGAAACTGCTGATCCTACAAAAACACAAGAAGAACCAACAAGTTTAGAGAAACAAGAACAACTTCTTCCTCAAGAAGGATGCAAACCTCAGGACGTGGCGCCAAGATCTACAAAAGAAACACATGCCGCACCGAAAGAATCACAACAATCCTCCAAAGCTTTCGCCGGCTATTCTTCTACGAAAACTTCTGATTCTCGATCTCCCACCACGCACTCTTCAACACAACATACCTTGGGACAATCTGCTCAACGCGCTGTTCATACAACAGCATCCCAGCAATCTCGAATGGAAAAAGATGGAGAACACATTTCTTCTCAATCTTATGGTTCCTTTGTTACAGAGAAAAAAGAACAGCAAATCCTCACAACAAAGTCGCAGGAATCTAAACAAGATCGCGAGAGTCGGGATCAAAAACAAGATCGACAACATGAAGGACAGCATCAAGAAGATGATTCTCAAGGAAGAGACCGAGGGAAAAAATACAAAGCTAAGGTTTCTTTTGAGGAAATTGAAGAAGTTTCTTCCGGACTCTCCATAGCGCATCTACGCTACCTTAATGATGTACGGCAGTCTCGAGAGATTAACATTGAGGAAGAAAAAACATTTAAAAGAAAAGCACAATCTCCAATGGCACTTTTCACAGCAGCAACTCCTCTGCAAGGATTTGCCCCAATTCCCACTCCAAAAGTTGAAAACGTATTTATACGTTTTATGAAACTTATGGAAAGAATTCTCGGACAAGCTGAAGCGGAAGCCCAAGAATTATATCTGCGTGTTAAAGAACGTACCGATAACGTAGACACATTAACGTTACTCATTTCTAAAATCAACTCTGAGAAAGGAGCTATTGATTGGAGAGAGAATTCAGAAATGAAAGCTCTTGTAGATCAAGCTAGAAAACTTGGGGTAACGATAACAGACACATTGCAATGGTCTGAAGAAGAGAAAAAGCTCCTGAAAGAAAATATTCAGATGCGCAAAGAAAATATGGAGAAAATCACACAGCTTGAACGAACCGATATGCAAAGGCATCTTCAAGAAGTTTCACAATGCCATCAAGCACGCTCCAATGTATTAAAACTTCTTAAAGAACTCATGGATACCTTTATTTACAATTTGCGTCCGTAATGTCATATTTAGCTTATTTATTAGAAAAAATAGCTTCATCGAGCAAAGAAGATTATCCCTTTCCGGAAGATTTGGAGAGTTATCTGTCAGGATATTTTCCAAGTAAAGATCTTCCGTTAGATACATACCAAAAACTTTTTAAAATCTCTTCTGAGGAATTAGAGCGTGTCTATAAAGAAGGTTACAACGCCTATCTGAATAGAGAATACCAAGAAAGTAGTGAAACTTTTCGCTGGTTAGTCTTTTTTAATCCTTTTGTCTCTAAATTTTGGTTTTCTCTAGGAGCATCTTTGCATATGAGCCAACTTTATCCTCAGGCCTTACATGCCTACGCTGTGACTGCATTGTTGCGGGATAAAGATCCCTATCCTCATTATTATGCCTATATTTGCTATACTCTCATGGACCAACATGAAGATGCAAGTAAGGCCTTAGAACTTGCATGGGAACGAGCGAAACATCATAGCGCTTATCAAGAACTGAAAGCAGAAATCTTGGATATAAAAAACCATGCATAATCCCATAACTCTAGGGAACTGACTATGTCTTCCTGGCTAGCACAATCTACAGAGATTTTATTAAATCAACAGCCTTATATTCCAGATAGTCCTAAGCAATCTGAAGGAATATCTAATATAAAATATTCGATTACTCTAGCTCCAGAATCTTTAGGGAAATCTCTACAAAAATTCTTTACGGATAAACTTAGTAAAACCTCATGTATAAAAAGTGAGGGACAAGTTATCGCGAATAAACAGCTAACTCCTGCAAGTTCTAGAGAAAAAATCTTACAATTTGGAAGTTCTCTAGCCTCACAATTACCAAAGAAAGAACAGGCATCAACATCTTCACCTTGGAACCTTTTCTCGCAGAAGAATTCCAAAGAATCGATGAAAAGCTTACTTAAAGATTTAATGATGCCGAAATCTCAGGAAAAAGCCTCTGAAAAGAACTCTTCCTCTGAGAAATTCCCATCTACACCAACATCTAAACGGTTTGAAGAAGAACCAAAAACAAAAGATAGTTTAACAAGAGCTGATATCTTCCGTGAATCTACAGAAGATTTAGAACATAGAATGCAATCTGAAGAGAAAATACTTTCTTCTCAAGATACTGATTTACGCCAAAAAGAAGAAGACCGACTAACTCTAAAATCGCCTCAAGGAAAATATAATAAAGGATTATCACAAGATGAGCATCCAGGAAAACAGCAGCATCAAGAATGTCTCTTTAAAAAAACCCAAAAAAATAAAAAAACACGAGCAGCTTCTGTTGTTCCTATTATTAGTCCTCCTTCTGTTGGTGTATTTACCTTAAGTTACCTTTTAACAAAACAAGGGATACTTTCGGATTTTTCTGCTTATGCATCCTACAAAGATTGTGTGGAAACTACCCAAAGGGAATTAGAAGCAACTCACGAAGAGCGCATAAAACAAATCCAAAAATCTATAGAGAAGGAGGAACAAGCAAAACGTTGGGGTTCATTAGCTACTATTGTAGAGTGGATTACTCCTTGGATCTCCATAGGACTAGCTTCCGTTGCTATCGTTATGGGCGGAGGTATTTTCTCTTGGGTCAGTTTACTTGCGGGCCTTATTGCCCTAACATTAACTTTATTGGATGCTTTAAACGGCTGGGAAGCTATTGAAAAACTTCTTCCTGGGAAAAATAAGCAATTAAAACAAAAGATATTGAAGATCGTACAAATTGTTCTTTATGTCATAGCTGCCCTACTCTCTATCGCCACTTTAAGCATGGAGAATCTTGGGCTTTCTCCACTTGCAGAAGGAGCTATGCGGGGTATAGGACCTGCTTTAGAAGGAGCTTTAGGTCTTTTACGTGGAGCTATGCTTTGGGTGCGATCCAGTCTGTTTAAAATTAAATCTCATTATGTATCTCTTGAAACAAAAATAGAGTTATTAACTTTGGAAAGGGATGATTACCTCTCTCGCACTCAAGAACTCATAGAAAGTATTCATGATTCTTTCGAAAATCTCGCACGCGTGTTACAGTTATGCAGAGAAATGGATAGAACGTTTCTGGAAGCTCTAAGATAAATTCTTTTTTAAGGAATGTTATGACAGCATCTTGTTCAACAACAACGAGTACATCTTCAGAAAGTGCCGAGCTTGATTTGTTAATGGTAGAATCAGGATCAGAGGCATCTTCAACAACTGATACTGAGGTTAGCGTTCCTGATTGTTGCCAAATGGCTATCTTACGTTCCATGTCGGATACTTGCCTGAGTTTACTGAATCAATCGGGATCGGTATTTTCACAACTTCCTTCCCAAAATAAACCTGCACCTTCGGAAACTTTAATGGCAAAGAATGGTATGCTGATGAAATCTTCATCTCTACCAAATCTGTCATCACAGAAATCTCTCGATACATTTTCATCTGCTGATAAAAATCCTGCTTTACGACAGGCTAGCCAATCCTCATCCTTTGGTTCTGTAAAAGAACAAAAAGCGCAAGCCAGTATGGGATTTTCCTCTTGCTTAGCCCCTAAAGACGAGAATCTCATAACAAAAACAACAACGCTGGTTTTAACTCTACCAGAATCCAAAGACGATGGTTACGGGGAAAAATCATCCCTTACCTTGTCTACAACACAAGTTGAAGTTCAAACTTATGACAAGCAAACTATAAAAGAACATAGTCTGAAAGATACTGCCCGAACTTCCGAGGAAACCGCAAAATCAACACCATCTTCACCAAAATCCTCTACATCCTCTCTCAGTCCTATGGCTCTATTCAGCCATGTACAGAAAGAGACTACAGAAACACGTCTCGATACAAAGTATCAAGAAAGAGAAGAAGGAAAAGGAGAACACGGACAGCAAGAACGTCAGGATCAGGAACAGCAACATCATAAACAGAAAAGAGACTTCGCTATTGAAGAACTTTCTAATCAAATGTCTGCTCACTATACACAATCTCGTAACTTACCTGATGAAATTATTGAATTTGCTCTTACAGAAGCACAACTAAGCTCCCTGATGCATATGCGTGTATCGAATTTGGATGTTCTTAGAATCTGCGCAGAAATTATGAAACTCATGTTGAACAGTAGAGAACAAGATAATCTTTCTCGTTTAGAAGCTAGAAAACATCTTTTAGAAAAAGCTAAAGAGCTTATTGAAAGTTATGAAAGTCAAGCCAAGATTTCACAATGGTTAGGAATTGCTACGGCAACTTTAGGTATCATAGGAGCTGCAACACCGATTATTGGTGAGATCTCTGGAAAACGGATTCTAGGATTTATCCAAAAACATACAGGATTATGGAAAGGAGCAACAGCACGAACATTCTTTAAAGGTGCTGGTAAAATTTGTACCTCGCTATCGCAGCTTACAGAGGCCTCATCAAAAATTTATGAGTTAAAAGAAACTGCGTCACGAACATTCGCAGAAAATTATAAAGAGATATTCCGTATGGAACACGATGAAATTACTCGCTCTATCGAAGAGGTGAAAGATCATTGGAAAAATATGGATAATTTCTTACTACAAGTACTACAAACAGAACACGACGCTGTTCGCAGTCTTTATCAATAAAATTTACTTTCGTATATTTTTATATGCTTTTGTCTTGCCCCAAGGGAAGGTAACATCACAGCTTTTCTCTGTGAAAAATATTGTATCTCCATCCGGCAAGGAATCTAAAGGAAAGGAAATACTGATGACCATACTCCCTGACTTTAACTTTACTAAAGCATTTAAAACATTTTTTAATACCTTCAAAGAATACGACGAACCGTAAAAATAGACACAAGAAGCTTGTGATAATTCTGTTTCATGAAAATATTCTTTAAAAAATAGTGTCGGCTGTGCAGATAACAGTCTATGCATACGAGAAGCGAAGTTAATAAAAGTAGATTGGCTATCTATACCCACAACATGACATTTCAGAATATGGGAAAACCAAAAACATACTTTTCCTAAGCCACAGCCTAAATCATAAACAACATCTTGAGAAGTAACTCCGAATTCTCTACTCACTTTATTTAATGCTGACCAAGGAGTCTCTCCATAAACGTTCCCTTCCTTTAGCAATGAAGATTGGGGAGAACGACGTAATCTCCTATAGGGATTTCTCAATAAAGAATAAAAAAACTTCGCCAGATCGTATACGATGAGTTTGGGATATCTAATGTAGAGCGAGAAGGATAAATAAACATATTCTCTAATAGAGAATACTATCCTATGAATCCCTACTCGCAATACATGTAAGAATGAAGACTTTTTAATTACGAAGCTCTTTAGGCGGTTGGAATACGACATCTTCTATAGCAAATATATCTTCTTCAACTTGTAGATCGGGTATTAACTCTTTTAACCTAGAAATACAAGATTGAACAATATGTTCAGGAGTTGACGCTCCTGCTGTTATTGCTATATCACCCGAATAATTCAAAATCTCATCAGAAATATGATCGGGACTATTTACTAGTCTAGCGGGAATATTTCGTTTTTCAGCAACTTCTCGTAAACGATTGGAGTTAGAGCTTTGTACATCTCCAATAACATAAACGAAATTCACCTTAGGCAATACTGAGCGTAGAGCTTCTTGACGATTTTGCGTAGCATAACATACAGAAGAACTAGGTAAAGTGACAATATTCGGATAACGCACCTTTAATGCTTGGGTAATGTCGGCAACATCATCCAGACTCAACGTTGTTTGGGTCACAAAAAATAAAGGCACTTCCACTCCGAAAGGAAGGCTAGCTACATCTTCCACCTTTTCTACTACTGTAACACTTTCAGGAGCTTCTCCACGAATCCCAATAACTTCTACGTGTTTTTTCTTTCCTATCAAAATAATTTGATAACCTTTACTTGCATAAAGCTTAACTGCAGAATGAATCTTAGTTACCAGAACACATGTTGCATCAATATCAAAAAGATTCCGAGTTTTTGCTTCTTCACGAACTTCCGGAGGAATACCGTGAGCAGAATAGATAATCTTTTCTCCGCAAGGAACATCAGCAAGATCTTCAATAAAGATAGCCCCTCTCCTCTTGAGATCATCTACTACATGACGGTTATGAACAATTTCATGCTTCACATAAATCGGGGCTCCCCATTTTTCTAAAGCAGCCTCTACCACTTGGATAGCACGAACTACCCCAGCGCAAAATCCTCTAGGATTACTTAGTATAACCCTACGCATACATCTCACCTCCCAAATTGAGCATGATGCTTAATAAAAAAACCTTTAGAAAAAGATTTTTTACTTTTTCTAAAGGTTATTAATATAACAGAAGATTTGTATATTGTTATATTTATTACGATCTAGTTCTTATATTTTATCTTTCTTCCGAATGAGAGGCATTTTTATCTGCTTCTTTATCAATGAGATCAAGAACTAAATTTTTCACATTGTTAATGTAATCAGGATATCTTCCTGTTTGTACGTCCATATCTGTAAAATCTAAACATACATGAGGAGAGACTCCTAAATTCTCTATATAAGAACCGTCTGGTCTTACTGCTAGAGATCCAGTTAAAGAACAATTTTTAATTCCTGTTCTATTAGGAAACTCTACGTTAAAGACAAAACCTCCAGCTCCTGCTGTAGTCATTCCTACAATAAGTGCTCGACCGTTATCCTTCATAATCGCAGGGAATAAATCTCCACAGGAGAAATCTTCCTGGTTGATTAAGACACATATAGGATGTGTATAACGATCCTGAGGATGTGGATGCACGTTAGCAAACCCTAATAAAGGCATAGGTGTGGAGAGGTTAATATCTCCATTTGCCCAACATTTTAAAACGGTATTAGAAAATGTCTGTAGATATCCTACAGCATTCATATCGATAAGATAACCTTCCATATCATCACCGAGAGCATTTCTTGCTTGCTCATCAGTTTCAACACCTTCAAGAAGATTCAACCATTTTACTGCAGATTGAACTTCATTTTGGGTTAGAATCATTCTATGTCTAGGTGTTTCTAAAGGTCTATCTGTTAATCTGGAGATCAATGCATAAAGATAGAATACACTACCGCCTGGATTATTTGTCTGATCGATAATCAAAGCTTCTGTTTTATCTTGCAATACATTGATGATTTCACCGAAGTCATTCCATGGGGATTCCATATTCATAACACTACGGTCTTCCATATCTGTCCAAGAATATGTAGAAATTCTAAGGAATCCAATATTGTGGGACTGTCCACGATTATCTGTGCATGTGAATACATAGGCATGGTAAGGACCACTTTTAGCTCTCCATGTCACATGTCCGAAATCAGGTAAGAATCCTTTTTTACTTCCTATGTTGTAATCACTGTTTAAACCGCGTTTGTATTGCTCGCGTAATTCACCCCAGAAATAAGGAACCATCTCATTTGTGAATAAACAATTTTCAGATGCGTTAGACGTTAAAGGTAAAGCGCGTCCAGATCTCATTTCAATTACTGGATCTTTTACCAAAGGAGCTATTAAAGATAGATCCTGAATATATTCAGGAGTATGGCGCCATTTAACTTTTACCGTACGCGTTAAACCACTAGGACGACGAATTTTTAACGTAACTATTCCGATAGGGATTTGATGGCCTAAGGCAGCAGAACGAGAAAATAGTGTTCGTGCAGCTGCAGCGTAATCAGAAGGAGCACCTCTACCAACGCGTATGCTTTCAATTATTTGCATAATTGGCTGGCCGTCCATCTCTAAGATTTCATCACCTATAGAAATTTCGGAGCTATATGTATGCACATCAACAACAAAGCATCTATGAGAACTGCTTAACTTGATTGTATAAGGTAAATGAGAGTTTTCCGTACTGAAGAAAGTAATC
Organism: Chlamydia sp. 04-14; assembly: GCF_036632095.1. Taxonomy (NCBI): domain Bacteria; kingdom Pseudomonadati; phylum Chlamydiota; class Chlamydiia; order Chlamydiales; family Chlamydiaceae; genus Chlamydia; species Chlamydia sp. 04-14. Next base: position 58,013 of record NZ_JAPYKW010000003.1, on the reverse strand, counting down.
CCAGCGTGGAAGTCATTTAAATCAGATATGTATTGCGAAAGAACTCCTTGGCAATGCCTGGTTGAAGGATTTTCCTCGATACATAATCTCAAACGTGCTTGATCCGTTGCGTCCTTCAAATTCCAATGAAAAAGCTTATGCTTCCACTCCTTAGGAGCGTATTTAACATCGAGTAAATGTTCTAAAAAATCCAAATCTGAACATGCATTTTTTTGAACTAAGGTCTTAGCAGAACCTGAAATTTGAAAACCTAGTACTAGGGAGCAAATTAAGGCTGTAATTTGTTTTACTTTCATATTTACCTCTCTTCCAAATAGAGAATGTTTATAAGGAGGCGGTATGATAGAGGTATAAAGATTTTATTAAAACAAAGTTTTTAAAAAAATTTTTTAACTCAGAAACAACCAGCTCAGAAAAACATAGCGATACGCTCGAGCATAAAATATGAAATAAGACCGCCAAAATAACTAGCTAGTGCAATCCAAGAGATCTTCTTAAAATACCATAGGAAATCAACTTTCTCGATGCCCATGAAGGCAACTCCGGCAGCTGATCCAATGATTAAAATACTTCCTCCGGTGCCTGCTGCATAAGCAATCAACTTCCATAAAGTATCGTCCATTGGGACTTGATACATACCCATAGTCGCAGCAACAAGAGGAACATTATCCAATACGCTTGAAATAAGACCAATAAAAATAGCTACAACATTCCTAGAAAATATCCTATCCATGCTCATTGAAAGTTCAGAGAGAACATTAGAAAAAGTTAGAGCATTAACAGCCAGTAAGATACCTATAAAGAAGGTAATAGAAGAGATATCGATCTTGGTTAAAATATGAGGAATGCGCAAATGGTAGCGATCTTCCCCGTGGGGAGAATGAATCCAGTCGCTGGCCAACCAAACAAGCCCGAGTCCTAGCAAAGCTCCGATAAATGGTGGAACACCTAAGCAAGCTTTCCAAATAGGAACCATCAATAAAGATCCTAAACCAATACAGATGATTAAACCACTTTTTTTAGGAGACCCCTCCATTTCAACATCCTTAGAGATCATTCCTGTGGTTCTCTTTTTAAGCATGAATTGTGCGCAAACTCCAGCAATGAGAACACAAACTAAACTAGGAACAAATAAAGCGCGAATGATTCCCCAAGAGGTCACTTTATTATTAATCCACAACATTGTTGTCGTTACATCTCCTAAAGGAGTCCAAGCACCTCCAGCATTTACACTAATGACGCAAATAGCTCCTAAAAGCAGACGATCTTCTCGAGATTTAACTAAACGTTTCAAAATAGAAATAATGATAATGATGGATGTTAAGTTATCCAAGGCAGCAGAGAGGAAGAAAGAAAGCCCTATCAGAACCCAAAGAAGTAGAGTTCTAGATTGTATATAACAACATCGCACTATAATCGAAAACCCTTTGTGTGCATCTATGAGTTCAACAATGGCCATCGCTGCGAATAAGAAAAAGATTACCTGAGCCATATCAGCAATTTCTTCAGCTAGAATCATATGATCCGCATGTTGCATATGAGAAAAACAAACTAGCCACATTAAACCTCCCATAGCTAGGGCTACAGCAGATTTATTCACTCGCACAATATGCTCGAAAACAATCGCGATATATCCAAATAAAAACAGAGCACACAATTGGAATTTCAACATAATGACCTCAAAAATAATTCTACGAACTAGTGTACTCCTATTTACAGGTTAGGTAAAGTAGGAAAAATCCTTCCAGATTAAGAAAAGCGTTTCTTTTTTATATACTAAAATCAAAAATTTGTTATTTAGCACCGTTTTATACAGCAATTCTATATTCTTGAAGCTTAGATTTGACGCAACAAAACGTCTATAAACATAACGAACTATTTGACAAAGATACTAAAGAACAGAACAATAATAAAGTTCTCTAGTTCTGAATCCACGTTAGGAGTCTAGTGAAAGTCGCCTTATCGTTTAAACACCTTGTTCCCAAGCTTTACACTTGTATTAAGGAAGGTTACACCTTTAATACATTTAAAAAAGATTTCTTAGCCGGACTTACCGTAGGCGTTCTAGCATTTCCCTTTGCTATTGCTATTGCGATCGGTGTTGGCGTATCCCCTATTCAAGGTTTATTAGCCTCGATCGTTGGAGGCTTTATAGCCTCTGCTTTAGGCGGTAGTCGTGTTCTTATATCAGGACCAACAAGTGCTTTCATCTCTATACTTTACTGTATTTCAGCAAAATACGGGGTCGAGGGGTTATTCACAATCACCCTAATGGGAGGGGTATTCCTGGTAGCCTTTGGACTTACCGGGCTTGGCACTTTCATTAAATATATGCCGTATCCGGTGGTTACAGGACTAACGACAGGTTTAGCTGTTATCATTTTTTCCTCTCAAATTAGAGACTTTTTAGGTCTACAAATGGGAGATAGCGTTCCTACAGATTTTATTGCTAAATGGATAGCTTATTGGGATTATCTTTGGACATGGGATAGTAAAGCTTTTGCCGTAGGGTTATTTACCCTACTAATCATGATTTATTTCCGTAATTATAAGCCACGATACCCAGGGGTAATGATTGCTATTATCGTAGCTTCAACATTAGTATGGTTGCTAAAAATCGATATCCCTACGATTGGCAGCCGTTACGGAGCTCTTCCGCAATCAATACCGTTGCCTTCGTTTCCGCATCTTAGCCTGACAAAAATTTTACAGCTTATGCCGGATGCATTAACTATTGCTGTTCTTTCCGGTATTGAAACTCTACTTTCAGCTGTAGTTGCCGATGGTATGACAGGATGGAGACATCAATCCAATTGCCAACTTGTTGCCCAAGGTATCGCAAATATCGGCACATCATTTTTTGCCGGAATGCCTGTAACAGGTTCTTTATCAAGAACTGCCGCAAGTATTAAATCTGGAGCTACAACACCTGTAGCGGGGCTAATTCATTCCGCCTTTATCTGCGTTATTCTTTTAGCTTTAGCACCACTAACAGTAAAAATCCCCCTTACCTGCTTGGCTGCTGTTCTTATTCTTATTGCTTGGAATATGAGTGAAATCCATCACTTTATTCATTTATTCACTGCTCCTAAGAAAGATGTTGTTGTCCTCTTAACTGTCTTTATTCTTACAGTTATGACAACAATCACCTCTGCTGTGCAAGTGGGTATGATGTTAGCTGCATTTCTATTCATGAAACAGATGAGTGATCTTTCTGACGTGATATCTACAGCAAGATATTTTGATGAGAATAAGCAGGCGAAAGATGATGACCTATTTTCGAAATCTGAAGTTCCTGCACATACCGAAATTTATGAGATCAATGGTCCTTTCTTCTTTGGAATCGCTGATAGATTGAAAAATCTTCTCAATGAAATAGAAAAGCCTCCAAAGATTTTCATATTATGTATGAGTCGTGTACCTACAATCGATGCATCCGCTATGCATGCTCTAGAAGAGTTCTTCCTAGAATGTGATCGTCAAGGAACACTTTTACTTTTGGCAGGGGTAAAAAAAACACCGCTAAGCGATCTTAAACGCTATCATTTAGATGAGCTTATCGGTGTTGATCATATCTTTTCAAATACGAAGAGTGCTCTCTTATTTGCTCAAGCTTTGATCAATTTAGAGAGTAAATCCTCTCATTAATGTTTCCCTACCATAGACTCGGGAACAACAAGACGATCGAACTCTTCTGCAGATAGGTATCCCATCTGTATACACGCTTCCTTTAAGCTTATATTGTCATGAAAAGCCTTTAAAGCCATTTTAGAACACTTATCATACCCTAAAACTGGGGTTAAAGCTGTAACAAGCATTAAAGAATTATCTAAATATTCTTTGAGACGATATTTGTTCACACGTAAGCCTGAAACAAAGTAATCAGCAAAAGCTTGCATGGCTCCCGAAAGAATATCCACAGATTGTAAGAAATTATAAATTATCAATGGTTTCATGACATTGAGTTCAAAATTTCCTCGACTTCCACCAATGATTACTGCTTGATTATTTCCTATAACCTGAGCACAAACCATTTGCAAAGCTTCGCATTGTGTGGGATTGATTTTACCAGGCATTATTGAAGATCCCGGTTCATTCTCAGGAAATAGTAATTCTCCTAAACCACATCGAGGACCTGATCCCAGAAAACTCAGATCCGTAGCTATCTTCGTTAAGGCACAAGCTAAAGTAGCTAAAACACCATGAGCATTTACTAACGTATCGTGATTGGATAATGCTGAAAAATAATTCGATGCAACAATGAAAGGCTCTCCTGTTTCCTGACGCAAATAGTGGATAACTTTCTCTATGAATCCATCAGGAACATTCAACCCCGTACCTACTGCAGTTCCTCCTATAGCCAACTCATACATATGTGTAAGAGAGAACGCAACCCTCTCTAAAGATTGACGTATCTGATTACTATAGCCAGAAAACTCCTGTCCTAATGTCATGGGAACAGCATCCATTAAATGTGTTCTGCCTATCTTCACACAATCGCGAAATTCAGCAACCTTAGCATCTAATGCCCTTTGCAAATGATCCATTGCGGGAATCAACTTTTTCTTAAGGCTAATCACCGCAGCAATATGCATAGCTGTGGGGAAAACATCATTAGAAGATTGGGATTTATTTACATGATCATTAGGATGTATCGGTGTTTTACTACCTATAACGCCTCCATGACGTTGAATAGCTAAATTAGCAATAACCTCATTTACGTTCATATTGGATTGTGTTCCGCTGCCCGTTTGCCATACCTTTAAAGGAAAGTGCTCGTCAAACTTGCCTTCGAGAATCTCGTCAGCAGCAGAAACAATCATGTCACAATATTTTGAATCTAAAAATCCTAAATCACGGTTCGCCTTAGCAGCACACTTTTTAATCCAAACTAAAGCACGGATAACTTCTTGAGGCATAACCTCAGGAGCCCAGGAAAAATATTTCTGAGAACGCGCAGTTTGCGCACCATATAATTTATCTTCAGGGACTTCTACAATTCCTAAACTATCATTTTCTTGCCGCATATACTCTATTCCCTTATGATTTCTTTATTATTTCTTCTTCTACACTAACAAAATGAAAAAAAAGTTTTTATGTTACTTTCTAACTATTTCACTTTTAATTTTGTTTTGGGAATTTTTTGCTAAAAATAACGCATCCTTTTCTTTTCTCTGCCCACCTCCATCAAAAATAGCAGCGAATTTTTCAGATTCTATGAATCTTATTCTTTCTTCTTCCTGGTATACTTTGCGAGGTATTTTAGGGGGATTCTTTTTAGCTCTATTATTGTCGATAGGATTAGTAATCCTTATGTTGACCTATAAGCCAGCAAAAGATCTCTTAAATCCATTTTTCATACTAGTACAATGTACTCCCATGTTCACCCTAGCACCGTTAATTGTGCTATGGTTTGGCTGGGGATTAAATGCTGTTATTGTCCCCACAGCACTTACGGTCTTTTTCCCATTAACGATAACGATCTATCAAGGAATCACATCTACTCCTGAAGAACTCTTAGAGCAATTTATTTTACATCAAGCCACGAAACGACAAATCTTCATTAAACTCCGTCTTCCCTATGCTCTTCCCCATATATTTTCTGGATTAAAAATTGCCATGGGATCTGCAGGATTCGCTGCTATTGCTGGAGAATGGGTGGCTTCTCAGTCTGGTCTGGGTATTCTCATTCTCGAAAGTCGAAGAAACTACGATATGGAAATGACCTTTTCAGGATTATTTGCCTTAACAACGGTAACCTTTATCCTATTTCAATCAATTTTACTAAGCGAAAAGCTTACCTTTGCTCTATTTCGCATAGAGAAAACAACAAAGAGATTTAGATTGCCGAGTAAAAAATTCGCCTTTCTACTTATTCCTTTGCTTATCCTACCTATGTGGAAAGTCAAGGCTAAACAAACAAATCCAAGCAACCTCACTCCTGTAACCATACTTTTAGATTGGACTCCTAATCCCAACCACATTCCTCTATATGTAGGAGTTTCTAAAGGATTTTTCCGCAATCAAGGCATAGATTTACATATTCAAAAAAGTACCGATACCGGCGCTGTTATTCCTCATGTTCTATTTGAACAAGTAGACTTGACCCTTTATCACGCCCTTGGAGTAATAAAAACTTCTCTTCAGGGGGCTCCTGTACAAATAGTAGGATCTCTAATCGGTTCCACCCTACAAGGATTTATCTACAGAAAAGAAGACAATATTTCAAAATTTGAAGACTTGAACAATAAAGTATTGGGTTTTTGTCTAAACAACTCGAGAGATCTTTCCTGTCTATTAGAAACGTTACGTCTACACGGAGTCGTTCCCTCAGACGTAAGAAATGTGAGCTCTGATTTAATCTCACCAATGCTACTGAAAAAAATCGATTTCCTCTACGGAGCTTTTTATAATATTGAGGGTGTTAAACTAGATACTTTAGGAATGCCTGTAGGCTATTTCCTCTCTGATTCTTATGGTCTTCCTACTGGTCCTCAACTTCTCTTATGTGGTAAAAAAGACACAAAAGCTACATCTCCTGAAGTTGTTGAGGCTATACAAATAGCTCTTCAACAAAGTATTGACTATTGTAAAAAATATCCTAAAAAAGCTTTTCAAGCTTATCTTAAGGCAACACCCGATACACCTAAAATTGTTAAAGATGAAGTTCTCCAATGGCAAGCTACACTTCCTCTACTTGCAAAATCCCAAGAACCCTTAAGTCAAGAACTGGGGAATACCTTATTACAAGCTATAGTACATCGTTATCCGAACTTTGCAGATAAAATCAGCAATTTTTCTTTGGATCAGATATACCCGTCTAATTCACAGGTTTGCCAGGATGAGAAAATACATGGGCAAGGCGAGACAACACATCTCGAAGTACTTCCATCGGTTTCTGGTCAGCACTAATACGAGAAATCTTATGAATAGGATAGTGTTGAATGATGGCATCTATATCTTTTTGATATGATTGCAAGCGCTTTTGCAATACTTCAATACCAACCTCATTAATTCTACCCTTACTATAAAGAGATTGTTGCGTACGCTCAAGCAACTTAGCCTCTTCATGCACCTCTAAAATAATTACATGACGTACTGTGATATAGGAATCTAAAAGCTTCGCCTGTCCTACTGTTCTTGGAAGACCGCTAATAAGCAGATCTTGACGATCTGGTAGAAATTGTCCAGTAGCAACCAATCCTTGAACATAATAATTCCATACAGCAACAACATCTTCATCAGGAATCAAGGATCCAGAAACTGCGTATTTATGAAAAAGCTGTCGAATAGGAGACCCTATAGGATAACAACGGAAAATATCCCCAAGGGAAACATATACCTGGCTATCCCCATGGGCTATGAAGTTTCCTAACAAATCTTTACCAGCTCCTGGAGGACCAAACAAAAGAATGGAGGAGAAGGGTTTAGTATAAAGCTTTATGCTCTCTGCTATTGATTCATCTATCATAAGATAATTTAACTACCCGTATCGTAATGTCCATGTTTCTCCACACTTTAGTTGATTACCTTGAAAAATAATAGCCTGAGCATATAAAAATTCTTCCCATGGATACTATTTATTTTCTACTGCCCCAAGCTTGCATATTACTGTTAGCTGCTGATGCTCTAACTAATGTTTTAGTATTAAATCATGTACTTGCTCGTTATTCCAGAAGAGAGCGCTTGTCGCTATTAGCGAGAGAAAGTGTATTTGCCCTCTTTAGCATGTTTGCTCTTTATGAAGCAGCTTTAGGCACTCTATATGTATTAAAAACTCCTCTATGCGCAATACAGGTTGTTGGAGGTATTGCCGTCACTTTGACGGGAATGCGGGCTATTTTAAATTTAAGTAGAGAAAATAGTTGGAAAGGTTTTACATCCCCCTCTGCTTTATCTTTGGTAACACCCATAGCTTTACCTCTTATGATCGGGCCCTCTTGGCTAGCAGCTTGCTGTATTTTAATAGGTAAACGCTACAGCTTCGCTTCTGTTTCTCTTATTCTCATTCTTTCTTGGACCCTCATTTCTTTAGCAACGATAATCCTACAAGTTTTTGTCGGCGGAGGAAAAGAAAAAGCTAAAGTACTTCTTGCTACACAAACGGTGCTCGGTCTTTTCGCGACAATTGTAGGTACACAGCTACTTATGTCTGGATTACAGTTAGCCTTCTTATAAAAGAGACGTTTTATGCTATTAACTCTGATTAATCTTAGCTTACTATTTTACGTGCTCTTTGATGCCCCAGGATCTGTTCCTGTTTTTGTGTCTTTATTGAAGCACTATTCGGCAAAAAGGCAACAACGAATCATTCTTAGAGAATGTATTTTTGCTCTTGTTACCTTATTACTTTTTGTCACCTTTGGAAGGAAATTCTTTCAATTTCTTGATATCTCCCTTTACGCATTTCAATTTATCGGCGGTGTTTTATTGTTTTCAGTGTCACTGAAAATGATGCTGGTCCCTCCACCTATAGAATCCGATTCATCTGAACCTCAATCGGAGCCTATCTTCTTTCCTCTAGCCTTCCCTGTAATCACCGGACCCGCGGTTATTACCTCATTGCTTAGCTATATGGAAGAAGATCTGTTTTCTAAAGAACTCATCCTTGGTGCTATGATCATCGCTTGGGTATTATCTGTATTCACCTTGTTAAGCTCGAGTTTTTTCAATCGTATTCTCGGATCTTCTGGTTTAGTTGCTTTAGAAAGATTGTTCAGTATTGCCTTATTATTAATGTCTGCAAACCTGATGCTCAAAGGTATTTCAATAGCATTTAACATAGGTTTTTATATTAAGTAGTGTAATTAGATGAAAAGAAACGATCCCTGTTGGTGTGGAAGCAAACGCAAGTGGAAACATTGCCACTATCCCCAGGCCCCTCAAGTATCTTGGGAACAACAAAAACAATACTACGCGTCACAGTATGACATTATTTTAAAGACTCCTGAGCAAATTGAAAAAATTCGTCATGCCTGTCAAATTACCGCTCGCATCCTTGATGCACTCTGTGAAGCATCTAAAGAAGGTGTAACCACAGAAGAACTGGACCAACTCTCGCGTCAACTACATAAAGAATATGATGCAATTCCAGCTCCTTTAAATTACGGGTCTCCACCTTTTCCAAAAACAATTTGTACTTCACTTAATGAGGTAATCTGTCATGGAATTCCAAATGATATTCCTCTAAGGAACGGCGATATTATGAATATCGACGTTTCTTGCATTGTCGATGGATACTATGGTGATTGTAGTCGTATGGTCATGATCGGTGATGTCTCAGACATCAAGAAACGCATCTGTCAGGCATCTTTAGATTGTCTCAACGCAGCTATCGCTGTATTAAAACCTAATCTACCCTTATATGAAATTGGCGAAGCTATAGAAGCTTGTGCTGATACTTATGGGTTTTCTGTGGTAGATCAGTTTGTAGGTCATGGTGTGGGAATCAAATTCCATGAAAACCCTTATGTGCCTCATTATAGAAACCGTAGTAATATACCCTTAGCTCCTGGAATGACATTTACCATAGAACCTATGATCAATGTTGGGAAAAAAGAAGGAGTTATCGATCCAAGAAATCATTGGGAAGCAAGAACTTGCGATAATCAGCCCAGTGCACAATGGGAGCACACTCTACTCATTACTGAGACAGGTTATGAGATACTAACTCTTCTAGAGAAGTAATCTCTTCTTCTAAGCCTTCTATATGTGCGAGAAGGTTTTGAATCATCTCAATATCTTCCATATCTGCAAAACTTGAGGTGATTTCCTCTTGTTTTTGTAAGGCAAGATAATCTTCACGAACTAAGAAAAGCTCTTTACGAACTTCTGCTAACGCCTCTGACTTTTCAGCAAACTGCGCCTTTAGCTGTAAATACTTGTCCTTATAAGATTTGGATTCATCAGCAACAGGAGTCTTAACAAGAGCTTCTTGTTGATTCACAAGAGCATGTAATTGTGTAAGTTCTTCATCCTTCTGGTTTAAAAGATTCTGAAACTCCTCTAGCCGTGAGCGTAGTTGATCTATTTCTTCAACATGAGACTTGAGACTATGACATTCATTTTCTAAGCTTTTTCTTAATAATTTCTCTTCAATAAGCTCATTTTCCAAAGATGACATTTTTTCATCTTTTTCACGCAAAGCTCGTAGCCATAGTTCGGCATCCTCACTTCTCCCTTCACTATTAGGGAGAGTTTCTTTTCCTGATACCCAAGAAAATACAGAAGTAGTTTCATCTCCAGCTACAAGACGAACGTATTCGTTATGTAAAACAGCATAGTCCTCTAACCAACTGTTTTTCTGATCAGCAAGAATTTGCAAATCTAAAGCCATATGCTCCTGCTTTTTACAGGAATCTTGAAGCAAAGTTCGACATTCTTGAAGCTCAGATTCTAAAGCATGTGCGCGTTTTTCTAAAAATTCACAGGCCATAGCTTTATCGAGAACCGCTTTATCATAAGACACTTGAATCTCAGTATATTGATTCGATAGCTGATCGTATTTTTGTTTTTGTTCCTCATTTTCTTCGTCGATAAGAGATATACCGAAAACAAAAATTCCCCAAGACAATAAAAAGGCTGTAGATAGTCCCAAAGCCCATAATAATGAAGAGCAGGTAGCAATGTGCTTATAGTAGTATACGGATAGAAATAAACAAGAAACTACACCATATCCCCAAAAACGGAAATATACAGAAGCAATTAACGCTAAAGCAGAAAAGCATATCATCAATAAAAATAAAGTTGTGTCCACAATAGAAGCACAACCTAATCCACCGAAAATCAAAACTATAGAGGATAGAAATACCCACTCTATTGAGAAAGACCTACATCTACTCAACAAAGTTTCCCATCTAAATCCTTGATAGACTTTCTGATAAAGATGCTTATTAAAAACGTGCATGGCCTCAAATCCCATACAAGAATACTCCTAAGACTCTTCTAGAGAATCTTGAGCTTTAGTTAATAAATAGCTAATTACAGCAGGATCTCCTTCATAGGTCATCTCTACTTTCATCTTGCCATCTGAAGACGCATGCCCACAAGTCACCAGTACATAAGCACTCACATCCTCATCGAAAGTTCCTGTACTGTCATCACATTCGTTTCCAGACACTTCCTTCTCCTCTCTAGCTAAAGGCCCCTATTTCCAATCCAGTGATCTCTCATTCATCGATTGATAACAAGTCCTTTATTTTCTTTAGAAACTCTAAATTTTAGAGATCAAAACTTTTTTACTTTCCTTGCAAAATTTTTTAATTCTATTTGTTACTAAAGGAAAACAACTTATTAAACAAACCAATTATTATTTGAATTTATTATTTAATAAAACGCTTTGTTTATTGGTAAAATAAAACTAAACAAAACTAAAAAATTTTCCATTATGACAGTACAACCTATAAGCACCACATCTACGGCTTCGATAGCAACTAGAGAAGCGACGCAGGCTGCTCAACTTCCCCCACTGGATCCATTAAACACACCTCCTATTGGCGCATTGCTTTTTAGCATTTACGAGCTTCTTTTACAAGCGATTGAAATTCGACAACAAACAGTTCTGACTCAATCACAACAATTAAATGATAATACTAATATTCAACAACAATTAAACCAAGCAACTAATCAAATCAAATTTGCTGTAGTAAGTGCTGGGGGGAAAGAAGACGAAATTACTCGAGTACAAAACCAAAACCAAAACTACTCCGCTCAAAGGTCTAACATTCAAGACGAATTAGTGACTGCTCGACAAAATGGACAAATTATTCTCTCACACGCATCTACGAACATTAACATCATCCAACAACTAGCTTCTCAAGACTCCTCATTCTTAAAAACAACAAGTTCCATTGGAAGTACAGTAAACCAACTCAATAAACCTCCTTCATAAGCAAGTAGGAAAACAACTTAAAGTTAATCGAAGAAAATAGGTAGGAAATTATGTGGTTCTCTTCTCCAGCACTTCAAACTAGTCCTAGAGCCGCTATCGACGTTCCCGGAACATCTATTACAGGTGGGCCCAATACAGCAACAGCTGACGAAATTATTGCAAAATTTGCTAAAGATTCCAACCCACTCATTATTACCGTATACTATGTATACCAGTCGGTATTGGTTGCTCAGGACAACTTATCTATTATCGCTCAAGAACTTCAGTCTAACGCTTCTGCTCAAACTTTTTTAAACAACCAAGAAGCTTTATACCAATATGTAACCATCCCTAAGAACAAATTAAATGATAACTCATCAGCATTCTTACAGGATGTTCAAGCAACGAATCAAGCTGTTGGAGCTTCTCGACAAGCTCTCCAAAACCAAATTTCAGGGCTAGGAAACGGTTCCCAAGTGATTTCAAGTAATTTGAACACTAACAACAACATTATCCAACAGTCCTTACAAGTAGGTCAGGCTTTAATTCAAACGTTCTCACAAATTGTGAGCTTGATAGCAAACATTTAATCTTAAGGAACTTAATATAATGAGCATCCAATCTACAGCATCAAATATTGATAAAGTCCCAACAGTTGTTCCTCCAAGTACACAAGTTATCCCCGAGAGTATTGTAATTAACAAACCTTCGGCTATCTACTTTTGTATTTCTGTAATGCTACAGTTATCGACATCAACTACAGAATTTGGAAAGTCTATTATGGCAGTACTACAAGATAATACTGTAGCACAACAAAAGAAAACAAAAGAGCTTATCAACTTGCCTTTATTGAAAGTTCCTGATCTTCAAAAAGTTGATAATTTTGATGACAAAAAGCCTGAATATAAAAACCAAACAGAAATTCAAGCTTACCAAACATCGAATCAGCAAATTACTGCTAACCGACAGTTAATCCAACAAGAGCTTTCCGCCGCACAACAAAGAGCTCAAGCAAACCAAAAAGCTGTAAATGCTACATCTACGGAGTCTATGAAGTTATTGCAAGCAACTAATGCTCTCCTATCTTCATTAAAAGAATACACTATTAAAGCAAATCTAACGACATCTCCGTCTGATTAATTATTTAGATAAGGACTTCTAATAAAACAATCCATGATCTAATATAAGGCATTACTGAAAAGAAAAGAATCAGGTAAAACCTCCATGAGGGTTATCTTCCCAGATAAACATAACAAAAACCCGTTTCTCACTCAGGTACTTAGACAACTTCCTTCGTTTATCTTGATAACCTCGTGTATTTCTCCTCTACTTTCCTATCTGATGAAAAAACTCTTCGGTATTCCAGGAATTATTGAAACTTTAGCACTATCGACAGCGGGAATACATAAACATAAATTTTGGCAGTTTATTACCTATCCCCTGATTACTGCAGACTCTCTGTGCATCCATAAGGAAGGATGTATGGATATCACTCAACGCCTACTTATTCGAAATGTTCTTGGTTTTACCTTTTTTTATAAAGCAACCAACCACATTATTCGAAAACTAGGATCTATGACTTTCCTAGTCCTCATTCTTAGCCAGACTCTTATTATAGGATTCGTAATTTGGGCATGCTTAAAACTATTTCATAGTTCGCAAGCTCTATTTGGTCCAGAATGTTTGATTAGCACGCTAGTACTGATTTGGGTTTTTCTTGATCCGGAAAAACGCCTAGGACTTAACCCCTTTCCTATTACTCTATCACGTAAATGGGGATTCGTCGTTTTAACAACCTTCTATTTTTTTATTCTTCTGTTCTCAGGAGCCTTTGCTATATTATTTGGATCAATCCTATCAATGATGTTAGGAATTCTCTTTTGCTATAAAGAAAAAATTCCTAATCCTTATAGAATATCCCGAATGTTTTAAACTTCATCAGCAAATAATGCTAAAATTGCTGCTCTAGCTTCTCCCAATCCAGAAAGAACACCCTCCTCAAACCTAAAGAAAGGATTTTCTTCCAGTATAGAAAAATCCATTGGCTGCAATACATCATCCGAAGTTAAGTTGGGAATGATTTGTTCTCCCACACTTTGTAAACGAGATTTTTGATTTTCATAAAGCTGATTTAATAAATCGTGTATTTTATTTTTCATTTTTCTCTTTTCGCTTCTCTATAAAGAATTGTTTCATCAATTGTTCAGACTCTTCACGACAGATCCCAGAAAAACATTCCACATGGTGAAATGGGTGTTTTTCTGTAAAAACATTTATCCAACTTCCCCCTGCACCCAAACGTAAATCTGGGGCTGCCCAGACAATTCTACGAATACGAGCCAACTGAATAGCTCCGGCACACATTAAACAAGGCTCTAGAGTACAATAGAGCACAGTATCTACCAAACGCCAATTCTCCAAATATTGTGCTGCTGCCCCTATACATAAAATTTCAGCATGAGCCGTGGGATCTTGTAGCCTTTCCGTAGTATTATGACCACGAGCAATTATCTTATTATCTTTAACTATAACACAGCCTACAGGAACCTCGTCTTCGTCATACGCCAGGCGAGCTTCCTTAAGAGCTTGATTCATAAAAAATATATCTTTTTCTATATCCATCGGCTTTATACTAAATAACTCATAACCACTTTTTGAATTGGATTATAAAAAAAAAGACTCCTAATAAGAAACAGTAAAAAGTCCTCATATTAGTTTAACAACCATTTTTGAATGAGATTCAGAATGTGGAATTTTTATTTACAAATCAAAAAAACCCGTCTCACCATACCAAAAGGTGTACATTAACAATCTTCTCAAGTATAATTGGCTTTTGCGGCAATTATTTTATTTTAAGGAGACATCCAATGTCTTTGGATAAGGGAACTAAAGAAGAAATTACAAAAAAGTTTCAACTTCATGAAAAGGATACCGGTTCAGCAGATGTGCAGATCGCTATATTAACGGAACACATTACAGAACTAAAAGAACACCTCAAGAGATCTCCTAAAGACCAAAATTCTCGACTAGCCTTACTAAAATTAGTAGGACAAAGAAGAAAGCTCTTAGAGTATCTTAACTCTACAGACACCGAAAGATATAAAAATTTAATTACAAGATTAAATCTAAGAAAATAATCTTTCATTGATTTTCCCCGAACATAAGATCTAATCAGGAGACCTTCATGACATTTGAAACTATTTCCGTTACCCTTGAAGAAGGCAAAACATTAGTATTTGAAACGGGGAAAATTGCTCGTCAGGCTAACGGGGCTGTTCTTGCTCGCATGCAAGAAACTTGGGTCTTTTCATCTGTTTGTGCGTCCAATCTCGAAGAACCGGTAGACTTCCTTCCTTTAAGAGTCGATTATCAAGAAAAATTTTCTTCTATAGGAAAAACTTTAGGTGGGTTCATTAAAAGAGAGGGACGCCCGACTGAAAGAGAAATTTTAACTTCTCGTCTAATAGATCGTTCCATGCGTCCTTCTCTGCCAAACCGGTTAATGCAGGACGTTCAAGTTTTATCTTATGTATGGTCATATGATGGGGTGACTCTCCCCGATCCTATAGCTATTTGCGGGGTTTCCGCAGCGCTAGCTATTTCTGACATTCCTCAAATTAGTATTGTAGCTGGTGTTCGTGTTGGCTTCGTCAACAATAGTTGGGTAGTAAATCCGACAAAAGCTGAGATGGATGTTTCTAGAATGGAACTTGTTTTAGCAGGAACTGAAAATGCTATTTTAATGATTGAAGGTCATTGTGACTTCTTCACAGAAGAGCAGGTTATTGAAGCTATTGATTTTGGTCATAAACACATAGGAACCATCTGCAGAGCAATCAAAGATTGGCAAAGGAAGATTGGTAAGGAAAAGAATACTGATGTGATTGTCCCTCTTCCAGAACAAGTGCAGTCTTCTGTAAATACATTTGTTGAAGGTAAATTCTCAGATCTTTTGAAAATCAAAGAGAAAAAAGCTTTCGAGGCCGCTTCAAAACAATTAGAAAGTGAAATTGTAGAGAAATTTTTAGAAGAAAATGAAGTCTTCACGGCTTTGAATATTAAAACAGCCTTTAAAAAAGCTAAATCTGATTATATGCGTGCTTTAATACGCGAACAAGGTTTGCGTTCTGATGGACGTTCAGTAACAACAATCCGCCCTATTTCTATTGACACATCTTTCCTACCAAGAACCCACGGTAGTTGTTTATTCACTCGTGGAGAAACACAAACCATGGCTGTTTGTACTTTAGGTAGCGAAGCCATGGCACAACGCTATGAAGACTTGAATGGTGAAGGGTTAGCTAAATTTTATTTGCAATATTTCTTCCCTCCTTTCTCTGTTGGAGAAGTAGGAAGAATAGGCTCTCCCGGAAGAAGAGAAATTGGTCACGGCAAGCTTGCTGAAAAAGCTTTAGCCCACACTCTACCTGATCCCTCAAAGTTTCCTTATACTATCCGTATAGAATCCAATATTACTGAATCTAACGGTTCTTCGTCTATGGCTTCTGTTTGCGGAGGCTGTTTAGCTCTAATGGACGCTGGAGTCCCTATTAGAACTCCTATAGCAGGTATTGCTATGGGATTAATCTTAGATAATGATCACGTAACTATTCTTTCAGATATTTCTGGATTAGAAGATCATTTAGGAGATATGGACTTTAAGGTTGCTGGGAACACTGAAGGAATCACAGCATTCCAAATGGATATCAAAGTAGAAGGTATTACTCCTGCAATTATGCAAGCAGCTCTAACTCAAGCTAAAGCTGGTCGTCAACATATTCTTGACATCATGAAAGAAGCCCTTGCTGCTCCAAAAACAGATTTATCGCAATACGCTCCTCGTATCGAAACGATGCAGATCAAGCCAAATAAGATTGCTACTGTTATTGGACCTGGAGGTAAACAGATTCGTCAAATTATTGAAGAAGCTGGAGTTCAAATTGATATTAATGACTCAGGTCTTGTCAGTATCTCAGCATCTTCTCCACAAGCGATAGAAAAAGCTAAGTCTATTATTGAAGGTTTAGTTGGCGAAGTTGAAGTTGGAAAGATCTATGAAGGTCGTGTGACATCGATTGTTCCTTTTGGAGCTTTCGTAGAAATTCTTCCAGGTAAGGAAGGTCTTTGCCATATTTCTGAATTCTCTAAACAACGTATAGAAAACGTTGGTGATTTCGTTAAACAAGGAGACATTTTGGCTGTTAAGCTGTTAAGCATTAACGAAAAAGGTCAATACAAACTTAGCCACAAAGCTACCCTGAGTGAGTAGTCTTCTCCTGCCTACCGCATAGTTTTCTTACAAGTCGTTTGAGAAAATAAAAAAGCCACATAAATTATGTGGCTTTTTTAATGTCTTGCTAAATTCAAAAACCAGCTTAAGTAGTGGTATTGTTTAGTTTTAATGTACCATCTTTCATAGCATCTTCTTGAGGTGGTGGCGGAGGCAAATCATCAGATACTTTCTTGAATAACATCCCTTCTTCTTTCAGACGCGCTCTTTTCTTTTCAGGATCCCATGTATGATCCATGATCTCTTTAACATCTTTAGCATCTAAAGTTTCAAACTCAATCAACATCTGAGTCATAAGCTCTACTTCATCTCGATGCTCTCTAATAATTGTTAAAGCACGCTGGTAAGCAGCATCTAATAATGCTCTTAATTCACCGTCAATAGCTTTTGCTGTTTCTTCTGAGTAGCTTTTCTCATGATAGGATCCATAACCCGTAGAGGCATCGGAACGTTCGTCATAAGTTACAGTACCCAACTGTTCACTCATTCCCCATTCGCAGACCATACTACGGACTAATTTTGTAGCCTGAGAAATGTCTTGTTGAGCACCGCTAGAAATATCTCCCAAAAAGATATCCTCTGCAGCACGTCCTCCCATCAAAACAGCTAACTGATCGAAAAGTTCTTTTTTCCAATAGCTAAGCTTATTCTTCTCAGGAAGAAAATGTGTTGCTCCTAAAGATAAACCTCTAGGAATAATCGTGACTTTATCCACAGGATCCGCGTGTTGCACACAAAGACCTACAACAGCATGTCCGGATTCATGATATGCTGTTGTTTTTCTTTCTTCAGCATCCATTTCTAAACTACGACGTTCTTTACCATAGAGAACCTTATCACGAGCCTCTGCAACATCTACAGCAGTCACAGCAGTACGATCCTTACGAGCAGCAAGAAGAGCTGCTTCATTTAATAAGTTCTCTAAATCAGCTCCAGAAGCTCCTGGGGTACTTCGTGCTACCGCCATAAGATCTACAGTAGGATCTAACTTGATTCTCTTAGCATGTACGGCTAGGATTTCAAATCTACCTTTAATATCAGGTAAATTCATAACCACACGACGGTCAAAACGGCCGGGACGTAATAACGCCTTATCCAATACGTCAGGACGGTTAGTTGCAGCCATAAGGATAACACCCTCATTCGTACCAAAACCATCCATCTCAACAAGTAGTTGGTTTAATGTTTGTTCTCGTTCATCATGACCACCACCGATACCTGCGCCTCTATGACGACCTACAGCATCAATCTCATCAATAAAAATGATACAAGGAGCATTTCTTTTAGCTTGCTCAAACATATCACGAATACGACTGGCACCGACCCCAACAAACATCTCTACAAAATCTGAACCCGCTATCGAGAAGAATGGTCGATCCGCTTCCCCAGAAACTGCTTTGGCTATCAATGTTTTTCCTGTTCCAGGAGGTCCTATTAATAATACACCTTTAGGGATTCTTCCCCCTAAACTCGTAAACTTCGTAGGATTTTTTAGAAAGTCTACAATCTCTATTAGCTCTTCTTTAGCTTCTTCAATACCCGCAACATCAGCAAAGGTAACTTTATTTTGTCCCTTCATTAACAAACGTGCGGGAGATTTTCCGAACGACATCGCAGAGCCATTCATACCACGTACTTGTCTGGAAAAGACGAAATAAACAAAGACAAGCACAAGGATAATGGGTAAAAATGTAAACAGGTATCCTATATAATGCGGAGCAGGCTCTTCACTTTTAAATGTTTTCTCTAATACCAAATTACGTGGCTGATCAGGAGCCTTAAAAGTTAAGGTGCGGTTATGAGAAAAACCTTCCCACTCTTGTTTCGCTCCAGAAAACCAATGAGCAAATACTTCAGGATCTTGTTTTTCTAAAGCCCGAGAAGATAATTCCTGATTATTGAAATACCAAACTACCTGGCTAAGTTCTCCTCGAAGCTTATCCAACTGCGCTTGATTGATCTGACTATCTTCGACAAGTTTCTCATATTTACTACGTTCTTCACGATACAGACGTACTGAACGCAACTGACCAAAACGCTCACCATTATCAGATAAAGCCAGTGATGAAGAAATTCTCTGTAAAGAACCTAAAACTTTCTGATAAAGAATACCAAGCTGCTCAGCATCCATCGATTGTGTTAGAGAAAGCTCCACTTGTTGATAGAGATCTTTTAGCTCACGTTTTAAACTCTCAGAACCCACACCTAAAGCTGGAGATAAATACTTTCCAATAAGTTCATATAAATCTGAACCAAATGTACGTAGACTTTCACTAGATCTAGGAAGAGTTTGATAACGCTGCTCTAAAGAACGTAAATTGATAATTTGGAAATTATTTGAACCTTGAACTACAAGAGCTGCTAAAGAAGATTTTCCTAATTCCACACTAGGAGAAATCAAATATCCTGTTTCAGGAATAGGTGATCCGGAAATCGCAGAAAACCATAAAACAGAGCTCTCCACCTCTTTTGAGAGGTTATCTAAACTCTTATTTATTTCTTGAAGATCAAATTCTAATTGATGTCTTTGATCTATCAACTCTAAATAATGATAGCGTAGCTGACTTTCAGCTGTTGGAGATTCACGAAAACGTCCACTAAATGAAACTAAATTATCATTCAGAGCAATCTTTCGGCTATCTTCGGGATAAATCAATTTTAAGTTTACTAAATGCTCTAGCTGATGGCTAAAACTGACCCGGGCTTTCTTGGCGACTAAAAAATTTTGAACAGCGATCACGCCGAAGATTACACCAAATAGAAGGAAAAAAAATACCGTAGGAAAATTTTTTTTCGATTCGGGCTTCATTTTTTTATCTTTAGACATAAACTACACAACTAAGCTAATCAATCAGACAGGTAATTATTTAATATAGCATATTTTTTATTATTTTGTTTATAAAACCTAGTTATAAAATAAAAAAAATATGAAACACTGTATATACAATGACCTACTACTCATCATCTTCGAATATACAATGAGAATCATCATTATATACTTTCTATTCTATCATTACTACCCCAGCTTTTACGATCACTCTTTTATCTCGAAGTCGCATTTGCGCTGGCAAATTACGATGTAGATGATCATAAATCATTTGCAAGAAATGCCTTGAGACAACTACCCCAGCCCTAAGAAAGAATTCCTTACAAACCCATTTTGCTAAAAAAACTTGTTCCACCAATGCTTTAGGAATTTCAATAGACCATGTTGCGTCTTCTTTTTGAATATTTTCAAGAAAGGGCTCGGCTTGCAGTTTCATGTAAGAAGAAAGTTCCTCAGAATCTTGAGCTAATGTCAATAGAGGTTGTGTAATATTCTTACCAAAAATCTCTTCTAACCAAGGGAATATCTTCTTACGCATCCTAGCGCGCAAATAACGTTCATCGGTATTGGTTACATCTTGAACATAAGGAATATGTTCTTCATCTAAAGCGTTCACTAAAATTTGTTTAGGGATGTGCAATAAGGGTCTGAAAAGCGGAATACCTTCGTAATACGTTTCCTGAGTCATGCCTTTTAAATTGCTTAAGGATGCCCCTTCTAATAAACGTTTTAATACAGTTTCAGCTTGATCATTAGCATGATGAGCTAAAAATATCCCAGAAAGATTTTGTTCCTTACATACCTTATGGAATAATGCATAACGATAGCGCCGGGCAGCATTTTCTGGATCTTTTGAAGTTCTACATTCCGGAGGCACATGATCTACAATAATAGGGACACCTGCTTCTTCACATCTAATTTTGAGTTCCTCAGCCTCACGATAAGAAGACTCTCTCCATCCATAATCTACATGGACTGCGGTAAAAGAGACTCCTCGAGACTTAAGGAGATATAAAAGAAATAATGAATCACTTCCTCCTGACAAAGCAAGTAAGTAGCTTTTTTTCATATCTAAAGCAGAAAAAAAAACTTCTAATCGCTTATCATTTCTGAGTAGACAGGATAACATAATCTAAATACATGTCCGTGTAAATTTCATTACAAATAAGTTAAGGCCTATTGACTTGAAGAAATGCTGTCATATTATCCTTAAACTTGAAGAACTCCTGATATCAGGTATACTATGCCTATTTTATGGAAAGTCTTAATTTTCCGTTATTTAAAAACCGTTACTTTTTGTACGCTTAGTCTTATCTGTATTTCTATTATTAGTTCTCTTCAAGAAATCGTCAGTTATATAGCAAAAGACGTTCCCTATCCAACAGTTTTGCGACTAACAGCTTATCAGATTCCCTACTTATTGCCTTTCATTCTTCCTATTTCTTGTTTTATTTCAGCTTTTGCGCTTTTTCGAGGTCTTTCTGATAACAACCAAATCACTTTCCTTAAAGCATCTGGAGCTTCTCAAGGAATTATTACCTTCCCTGTCCTCATGGTTTCCTGCGCTATCTGTTGTATAAACTTTTATACATGTTCTGAACTCGCTTCTATTTGTCGATTTCAAACCTGTAAAGAAATTGCTAATATGGCAATGACTTCACCCACACTTCTACTTCAGACGCTACAAAAAAAAGAAAACAATCGTATTTTCATTACCGTTGACCATTGTGCAAAAAGTAAATTTGATAATGTGATCATTGCTTTAAAAAGAGATAAGGAAATTGCGAATGTAGGAATTATCAAAACTATCATTCCTGATGTGGCAAATGATACTGTACAGGCCAGGGATGTTGTTATGATTTCAAAGCTTCCTTCCACACTAACAGACCAACATTCTTCAAATTCCAAGGAATACTACATAGAAACTTTGGATGAGATGTTGATTCCTAAAATCACTTCAACATTATTCGCGGGGAAGTCTTACATGAAAACGCGAACAGATTATTTACCTTGGAAGCAGCTTGTTAAACAATCATTCAGTCATGCACACTTACCGGAAACCTTGAGAAGAATCGGCATAGGTTTGCTTTGTATCACATTAACGTATTCGGGAATGGTCTTAGGGACTTATAAACCAAGATTTCGTAAATCTATAGCTCTTTATTGTATTTTTCCTGTGATGGATTTGATTTTATTAATAGTTGGCAAAAATACCACTACACTATTTCCTGCGCTTATGTTGTTCATTATTCCGCAGGTAATTTCTTGGGTGGTTTTTGCTATCCGTGCGTATCGAGAAAGCAGAGGCTATGCTTAGACTATGTATATTTGGAAACGTTATGTATTAACTAAATTTTGGCTATCTCTACTATCTTTAATAGTACTTGCCTTTGTTTTTTATGCCTCAATTCATCATTCTCTACATGCTATCAAAGGAAATACAACCTCATTAGCTTCAGGCGCCTCTTTAAAGCTTTCTATTCTATATTATCTATCTCAAATAGCTCTTAAAGCAGAATTTCTAATTCCTCAACTGGTTGCTGTAGCCACGACGATTACATTATTTTCAATGCAAAACAAACGGGAAGTCCTTCTCCTTCAGGCATCAGGACTCTCATTGAAATCTTTAACAGCTCCTTTAATTCGTTCGAGCTTCATTATCACCTTACTTCTATATGCAAATTTTCAATGGTTGCATCCTATATGTGAGAAAATATCTACAACCAAAGAACATATGGATCGTGGAACACTAGATAAGGCACAAGATAAAGTTCCTGCTCTCTATCTCAAAGATCAAACAGTCTTACTATATTCTTCTATTGAACAAAAAGCTTTAACTCTTAACAAAGTATTTTGGATTAAAAATCCAAAGACAATTTACACAATGGAAAAACTAGCGTTTACAACGCCATCTCTTCCTATTGGTCTTGATGTTATACGTTTTTCAGAAACGGAATCTGGTAGTATGGAGCTCAGTGAGTTTTCAGATATGAAAGAATTTCCTGAGATTGAATTTGGGTTCTATGATAATCCTTTTTCTAAGATTTTCACAGCTGGAGGTAAAAATCGTCTTTCAGAATCTTTCAGAGCCATTCCTTGGAATGCCACAGGATTAGGACTATCAACAACTATCCCTCAGCGCATTTTATCTTTATTATCTACATTTTACTATATGCTGATTTCACCTTTAGCTTGCATATCAGCGATGATTATCTCAGCTTATCTCTGTCTAAGGTTCAGTCGTGTATCTACAGTAACTCTTGCCTATCTTGTTCCCCTAGGCACGATAAACACCTTTTTCGTCTTTTTAAAAGCGGGGATGGTATTATCTAACAGCAGTGTTTTACCGATATTACCTGTAATGTTATTCCCTCTATTCGCCTTAGCGATATTTACGAATTATGCTTATGCTAAGCTTCAGTAATTTCGTTGAGATAATCTGAGAAATCCCATTTCTCTAAATCATAACTAAACAAGGGTTTGAGATTAGACAAGTTCTGTTTATTTTTTCTCAAACAATTGAGAAACTTACTCATTAGTTCTATGTGATTTACAAATATCAAACGGTCTCTAGCTACTAAAGTAGGTGCAAGAACTTTTACCATGAGTAATTTTAGTCTATGCTCATCCCATGATTCTTCTCCGGCAAAGGAAGTAAATCCTGAAATGAATATCGATGCATAATCCAAACCATCTTTAGACATAACTATGAGATTATTTGGATCTATAATTTCTATAAGCTTAAAGACAAGTAGATAGGAAATAATATGCAGAAGTAATAGCTTATCATTTTTAAATAAGATCTTTTTCTTAGAGAAAAAGGTATCTTTTAAAACAGATAAACTGTTGTCTAGAAATTCATGAATTTGCCCTTTAGATATATTAGGAATAGAAAAAAGAGATAAGGAGCCCGATTTATTAAATTCTTCTTTCAATACGGAAAAGAATCCAAAAAATGTTTCTTGCTCTCCGTGTAATCTTTCTATGCTTTTCAGAAGATCCTCGGGTTCTGGAAATGAAAATATGAATGCTCTATCGATTCTATCTAAGCTCTCTTCTATCACACGACTTCTCGCACGATCTTTTCTAGATAAACGATTCTGTATGTTTAAAATGAAGGTAGTCTCTCCTAAATCTGCTTTAGCATTAAGAAATCCTATAAATTCCTCATTACAATTAGCGTACAGTATGGAGCTTTGTGTTATAGGGCTTGGAGATCGTATAACTGTTATAGATTTATCTCCTAATTTCAAAGTTCCTTCTATTCCAGGAAACATACCTAAAATGATAGGATCAAACACTGAGGAACTCGGATCGAGCATTCTGTCTATAGCTTTAAATAACGGCCCATTTGGATACTTAGAAAGCAATCGATATAACTCCTCATATACCTCAGAAACATATTGTCCTGAAGACAGAGGTTTCTTATCCCCTTCTAATTGCAATTTCGTATGTATATGAAAATATAAGTACCGAGCAGCCTCTATAAATACGAGTTTACCTTCAAAGATTCCACTACTTAAGGCAGACATTAACGTATGAGAATGTCGATAATGCATCTGATCGTGAGTATTATTACTCAAAGCCTTCCAGGCATCCCTGAGGAAATAGAGAAAATCATTGAAATAATGGAGATTATCTTTTTTAGGGTTATTAGAAACTACAGTGGCCTCGTATCTAGAAAAGAACAACCCCATAACAGCATTATGAATCTTTTCCGTAGACTCTGTTTCTAAATCACTCAGAGCCTTTTGATAAAATAGCCGTATAGGCATATCATTAGTAAATACTAATGAGGAAGCTAAATTGTGGAGTTCTTCACTATTCCATAAAAGCGTTTTCGTTAAGGGATCGCCCTCATGAGCTGTTTCATGGATTTTTCCTTGCTTACAAATAATCTGAGTAAGCGTATCAGTATAGAAACGCTTATTTTCTTCGTCAGACATGTAGAAAAGTTCGTAAGAACGATCTCGCTTAACCTCTACCAGGTTATTTAAGAAACGCTCTTCTTGATGCATTTCTTCTAATTCTCGTTCTACCAAATCCTCATCTTCTTCCTGTTCTTCCTTGATGATTTTTCGGCTAAGATTTGCTTGTGTCTTACTATAGACCTTACTTAACTCAGAATAGTCATGAACTAAGCTCTGGTACAGTTCTCTCTCACGACTTTCTAAAAACGAAAATACATTCTGGACACCAGCAATAAGGAAATTAGACTCCTGCAATGCCTTATTTGCCTCACTCTTCGGTAAAGCACCTGCTTTCTTGAGATAATCTTCTATATTCTTCAACGCTTGCTTCATTTCATCGACATGATGATCGACAGAAAACATGTCATCAAGTTTAGCGTTCTCTATGAAAGATGATGGAGAACTATAAGAAATCTTTTTTAATTTCTCTAAATGCTCCAATGCTTTTTCAAAATTATAACAAGATCTTCTCATACTTCCCCGTAAAGGAATCAAAAAATTAGATTATTATTCGACAATCGTTTTATTAGTTTATTATAAAAATAATTTAACTATCAATTAATTTTAGAAGACAAATAAAACTATAATTAATAAAACGCTGAACTAAAGAAATTAAAAACAAATAAAAAAATAAATAAATAAAAATGAGAAGAAAACTAGAAAAGAGAAGCTAGAATAAGCTAAAAGATTGGTATCTAAAAAGAAACGGAAGAAGAGGGATTCGAACCCCCGGACCCTTTCAGGTCTCCTGTTTTCAAGACAGGTGCATTAAACCGCTCTGCCATTCTTCCTTAAGAAAATTGCTGTAAAAACCTTAGGTCGTTTTCACAGAAAAGACGGATATCAGAAATTCCATGTTTTAACATGGCCAATCTTTCGATACCCATGCCAACAGCATACCCTGTATAGATTTCAGGATCAACACCGCTGTTGCGCAAAACTTGAGGATGTATCATACCAGCTCCTGCCACTTCCAGCCAACCAGTATGTTTACATAGGGAACATCCTACCCCTTGACATTCGCAAGAAACATCAACTTCTATTCCCGGCTCAACAAAAGGAAAGTAGCTGTGGCGTAAACGCAACTCTATTTTCCTTTCAAAAAACGTATGGTAAAACTCGGTCAACATCTCTGTCAAGTCAGAAAGTGCTACACTATGATCAACATAGAAAGCCTCTACCTGATGAAAAATAACGTGCGAACGTGCCGAAATATCTTCATTACGAAAACACAGGCCAGGAGCCACAACCTTAATAGGAGGTTGCCCTTTACTAAGTTCTCTGACTTGAACATTGGACGTATGTGTGCGTAATACTGTTTTAGTATCTAGATAAAAAGTATCGTGCATTTGTCTAGCAGGATGATCCTCTTCAAAATTCAGTAAAGAAAAGTTGTTTTCTTCACTTTCAATATTCGGAGCCTCCCGAACACAAAATCCTAAATGAACAAAGATATCCACAACATCGTCTAAAACTTTTTTAACAATGTGCTTGCCTCCAGGACAGCATGGTTCTCCCGGTAGTGTAACATCAATTTTTTCTTTAAGAAATTCTGCGGATTCTTCTTCTAGAAGAATAGAGTTACTTTTATCTCGGATTAAATCCTCAATATAAGTTTTGCAGTCATTTATGGAAGCACCCACTAGAGCCTTTTGGTCCGGAGGACACTCCCTTAATTTATCTGCAAAAGAACGAAAAAGACCTTTCTTTCCCAAATAGCGAACCTTTAGGTCGAAAAGATCTTTTGAAGAGTTAACTTGATTTAATTCAGTACAAAATTGTTGCTTTGTAGCCTCAAGCTCCTCTTGAATCGTCATGAGATTGGTTTCCTAAACAGTTGCCTCTAAAGCTTTTTTTGCTTGATTGGCTACCTCTGCAAAACCCATTGGATTATGAATAGCCATTTCGGATAGCATTTTCCTATTTAAATCGATCCCAGCACATTTTAATCCGTTAATTAAACGACTGTAGGATAGACCATTTATTCTAGAGGCCACGTTGAGACGAGCTATCCAAAGACTACGGAAATCGCCTTTACGATCTTTTCTATGCATGTAATTAAATGCCATAGCTCTCATTACAGAGGATCGGCTTTGACGAAAGTGGCCTTTTCTATCTCCCCAAAAACCTTTAGCCTGTTTCAATATGCGCTTACGACGGCGTCTGGAAGCTACTGAACCTGTTGCTCTCACCATAATAAAATCCTTTTATCCTTAAACAAGCATCATTCGCTTATACATTCCTACCTGACCCTTATCTACTAGAGGTTGCTTAGATAGGTTGCGTTTTTCTTGCGAAGATTTTTTTGATAACTTATGCCTCTTCCCTGGGCGAGTTCTTTTTAACTGACCAGAACCTGTCAACTTAAAACGCGCCGCAACGGACTTATTGCTTTTCATCTTGGGCATTGATTTTGTCCTGCTTTTTCTTAGTTTTTACCGTTCCTGGAGCCATTACGCAAATTAAGGAACGGCCATTTAATTTTGGCTCAGATTCTATGAATCCTACGTCTTCGAGACCTTGACTCATCTTTTGCACAACTTTGTGCCCATGTTCTGGGTAAGCAAGTTCACGACCTCGGAACATACATGTAATTTTTACTTTATTTCCTTTTTCAATAAAAGCTCTTGCTTGCTTTAGCTTTGTAGAAAAGTCATTCTCGTCAATATTTGGCTTTAACTTGACTTCTTTAATACGCACTTGATGTTGAGCTTTCTTAGAATCTTTCTCTTTCTTTGTTAGATCATAGCGATACTTGCCGTAATCCATGATTTTACATACGGGTGGCTCGCTATTTGAAGCAACTTCCACAAGATCTAAATCAGCTTCTCTAGCCAAATCTAGGGCATCTTTGGTATTCAGTATGCCTAATTGTTCACCAGAAGAACCTATAAGACGGACCTTAGGAGCTCGTATCTGTCTATTAATTTTTAAATTTAATGCCACACTCTATCCCGATTACTCGTTAACACGATTCTTTAAATGATCAGAGGCCAGTACCTTGCCACGGGAAAAATCTATAGAAATAATCTTCCCCTTATCTAGACAAGAAAGCTAAGATCTTAGAGCATCCTCAAAAGAAAAGCAATTGAAATCCCATTGCCTGGTGCTTTGTCCATCAACTTTTTATCTCTTTATTTAGAAAAATTTAATTTTTTCAAAACTTATCTTTACAATGTTTTTAATAAAAACTGCTCTAGGGGCAAATCTGAAGCCATGATTTTTTGTTGCATTTAAAACTTTCTAAAATATAACCTTAGTGCTTTCTCACTTCGCATCTTTCTATACTAAGTTCTTAATTTGGCAAACTGAAAGTGTATTTTTATAACTAATAAATCATCGTTGTTTTGGTGTCATAATGTCTACGCTGACCCCTGAAAGCTCCTTAGGGTCTTACGTCAAGATTTCTCGTCCCCTCCCCAAACAAAAAATGCGGGAGATTGTGCTGCAGATGCTTTATGCCTTAGGTATAGATCCCACATCTGAAGAAAGTCTTGTTCCTCTTTTAATGTCTGAAACTGCTGTGACTCAAAAACACGCTTTCTCAGCTTTAAGTTTTTCAAAAGAAATCCTTGCAAAGTCTCCTGAATTGGATTTATTAATTGCTCAAACAGTTAAAAACACTTCTTTTGAGAAATTGACTTTGATGGAGAAAAATGTTTTACGTTTAATGCTTTTCGAGCATTTCTACGGTCAACCTGTAAATACTGCTATTTTAATCGCTGAAGCCACGAGGCTAGTGAAAAAATTCAGCTATATTGAGGCTTGTACTTTTATTCACGCAGTTTTAAATGATATTTTTCGTTTATCTATACCGGAAACACATCCAGAAACTTCACTAGTATGTTGTTAGACCTAACTATATCTTAAACTTACCTGGAATCCTAAACGTGAAAGAATCTACTGTCATCCATTTTCCTTTCTCAGTTCGTCGTAGTGTTTGGTTAAGTAAGTATTCTACATTTCGTATCGGAGGTCCTGCGAATTACTTTAAAGAGATTCATTCAGCAAGTGAGGCGCAGCAAGTTATTCAATTTTTGCATAGTCAAAACCATCCCTTCATTATTGTGGGCAAAGGTTCTAATTGCTTATTCGACGATCAAGGATTTGATGGTTTCGTCTTATATAATAGTATTCAAGGAAAGGAATTTCTCTCAGAGACCGCTATTAAAGTATATTCAGGGATGTCTTTTTCTTTTCTAGGTAAAACCCTTTCTACATCAGGATATTCGGGATTAGAATTTGCCGTAGGTATTCCTGGATCTGTTGGCGGTGCGGTATTTATGAATGCTGGTATTGGCAATCAAGATACAGCCTCAGTAATTGAAAGTGTCGAAGTGATTAATTCTAATGGAGAAATCATTTCATACCAAAAGGAAGAATTAGAATTCGGTTATCGAAAATCACGTTTTCAAAATCATAACGAATTTATCTTATCTGCAACCTTCCGTATATCAAAAGATATTTCATCTGCACAGATAGCTAAAGATCTACTTCAAAATAGACTACTCTCTCAACCTTACCAACAACCTTCTGCGGGCTGTATTTTCCGTAATCCTCCAGGAAATTCTGCTGGTAAACTGATAGATGAAGCAGGTTTAAAAGGCCTTTCTTTAGGAGGAGCGCAAATATCTCCGAAGCATGCAAATTTTATCGTGAATACGGGGAGAGCCACTTCTTACGAAGTCAAGGAGCTTATCCAGATGGTTCGAGATAAATTAAAATCTCAGGGAATTAGCTTAGAAGAAGAAATCCGTATTATTCCCTATCGTCTACCTTAAGAGAACGAAAAATTAAGAGTCTTGGAGCTTTATTTCTATTCATAATATAGAAAGATCCTACTTCCCACAATTTAGAATCTAATCCACTCGCGAGTCTCTCAACAGATACCATCTCATTTGCTCCCTCTTCATGACCCGGATAACATACGACAGTAATCACACCTTGAGGAGCCACTAAATCGAGAGCTTTTTGAACACTGATAAGAGTTGTTGTCTCTAGGGTAGTAAGACTCTTATTACCATTTGGAAGATAACCTAAATTATAATGAAATAACTTAGCACCTGCTTCATTGATATACTCATGAGACATTTCTTTAAATTCTATAATAGATCTTTCTAAAGGAGAAAGAGAACTGGAACACAAAAGAGAAGCCTTATCTAAAGCTTCCCTTTGGACATCATAGGCTACAAGCTTTCCTTTCCCTTTTAGTAGTCTAGCTAAGATCAAACAATCTTTTCCATTACCGCAAGTAGCATCAACAACAGTATCTCCAGGAGTAAGAACCTCTTGAAAAATTTCGTGAGATAATCGAACAACATTTCCTTGAAGTAATCCTATTCCTCTAAACATCAATAAGCCTATTGCAAAGATACTCTTTTCTCGATAACATTATGCCCAACTTCGGGGTATTAGCTCAGTTGGTTAGAGCGTCACGTTGACATCGTGAAGGTCAGCTGTTCAAGTCAGCTATATCCCAACTTTCCTTACAAATTCAGTATAAAAGATTTCCTGACCCTTAGATCTCCACAATCTTTCAAACCAAGAATCTCCGTAGTTATCTAATACCTTGCAATAGTAAGGATCTTCCATCGTAGGAAGTAAATGCTGTCTGATGATCTTGATAGCTTCAAGAAGATAGTTTTTATCGTCTGTAGCAAGAACTAAGATTCCAGAATCTCTCAACACCCTAACAATATCATTCATGAACTCATCTTGAAATAAACGGTGTTTACGATGACGAGATTTAGGCCATGGATCAGGGAAGTTAACAACTATACGCTGTACAATCTCATTTTTAAGATAGTAACGAAAAAATGTTTGTGCTTCTCCGCAGACGATCCGCAAATTATTGACCTGAAAATTATGCATTTTCGACCAGATTTTCCTCACTCGATCAAAACGTCTTTCAACAGCTATCCAATTCATATGTGGCATATTTCGAGCTTGAGAAATTACCCAATCACCATTTCCTGAGCAAAGCTCACACGAAATAGGATTGTCATTCTTAAAAAGCTCCTCCCACGATGGCATAATGAATTGATCATGTTTAAAATAGTGATCGGGAATATAGAGGACACCGTCCTTGATTTTGGTACTACGTTCTTCCCAAAAAAAAGGAACCTTTAAATCTTGAGGTTTCATTTAGAAATAATAATAAGAACTTCTGTCTCAAGAAATTATAAAAGCTATCTTAGTTTTCTCTAAGGATTTTCTTTTCAAGAAAAAAGGATCGAAAATGGTTTTTTAAATAAAAAAAACGACTTTCAGAGGTTGCTGAAAGTCGCTAAGACATCTAAAAAACTATTTTAAATAGAAATTACCAGTTCAAATTTGCTGAAGTTTGGTATTCCGTTACACGAGTCTCAAAAAAGTTTTTCTCTTTATTAAGATCAATAGTCTCACTCATCCAAGGGAATGGATTCTTAGAGTTATAAATAGGTTTCAAACCAATTCTTTCTAAACGGCGATCGGCAATATGACGAACGTAATCAATGAACATTGAGGATTTCAATCCTAGAATACCCCGTGGCAAGCAATCTCTAGCGTATTCGATTTCTAGATCTACTGCTTGCTGAATAAGAGCTACAATTTCATCTTGAAGCTCTTGTGACCATACCTCAGGATTCTCTTCTTTAATACCGTTGATAAGATCAATACCAAAATTCAAATGAATAGTTTCATCTCTTAAGATGTACTGATATTGTTCTCCTATTCCTGTCATTTTGTTTTGGCGATGGAAAGAAAGAATCATCACAAAACCACTATAGAAGAAAATACCTTCCATAATGATATAATAGCCCACTAAATTCTTAATAAACTGACGCAATCCCTCTATAGAATCTGTCGAGAAGTTCGGATCTAAAACATCCCCCGTTAAGGTCATTTGGAAATCATCCTTAGCCTTAATAGTTGCGCGTTCGTTATAGGCATTGAAAACTTCTGCTTCATCCAATCCCAAAGACTCACAAATATAAAGAAAAGTATGTGTATGCACAGCCTCTTCAAATGCCTGTCTCAATAAATATTGACGTGCTTCAGGATTTGTAATGTGCTTGAAAATAGCCAATACAATATTGTTCCCCACTAAACTTTCCGCAGTACTGAAAAAGCCTAGATTCAAGAGAATTACTCGACGCTCATCTTCAGAAAGATCATTAGATTTCCATAGGGCGATATCACGAGCCATGGGGACTTCTGTCGGCAGCCAGTTATTCGCACATCCGTTTAAGTAATGTTCCCATGCCCATTTATACTTAATTGGGACTAACTGATTCACATCTACCTGATTACAGTTAACCAGGCGTTTACTATTTAATTGGACGCGTTTTGATTTACCGTCTAAAATATCTGCTTCCATTATTTCCATCCTTCTCTTTTGTATTACTGACAAGATTCACAACCTTCTTCGAGAGAACAGACGGGTGTTTCCTTAGTTCTTTCTACGACAATGCTCGTAGAAGCTGACTTATTCTTCATCCATCGAGGTTGAATTCCTCGTTTATTGATATCAGTAAACGATTTCTCTACAGAGGTAGCTGCTGAGGACCTTAAGTAATACGTGGTTTTCAGTCCT
Organism: Chlamydia sp. 04-14; assembly: GCF_036632095.1. NCBI lineage: Bacteria > Pseudomonadati > Chlamydiota > Chlamydiia > Chlamydiales > Chlamydiaceae > Chlamydia > Chlamydia sp. 04-14. The sequence goes on along the minus strand of NZ_JAPYKW010000003.1, from coordinate 25,481 downwards.
TTTTTCCATGCTGTGAGATACATAGCAGAAAGTTTTTTACCGTTAGGTTCTGATAGATATAGATTGAGAGATTGCCCCATATCTAACCATTTCTGTCTTCTAGAAGCACATTCGATTATCCATTCGGGTTCAATTTCAAACGCTGTGAGGAAGATTTTTTTCAAACTATCAGGAATGCGTTCGATCTCTAACAAGGATCCATCAAAATATTTCAAATCATCCAACATATCAGTATCCCACAATCCTAATTTCTTAAGCTCCTCAATTAGATACACATTAGGAATCGTAAATTCTCCAGAAAGATTAGATTTTACAAATAAATGCTTGTATGTGGGTTCTATTGATTGAGTGACTCCAATAATATTAGAAATAGTTGCTGTTGGGGCAATTGCCATAGTATGGCTATTTCTCATACCATAAGATTTGATAGCTTCACGAACAGGTGTCCAGTCCTTGCGACACGAGGTGTCCACAAGAACATTTTCTTCTCCGCGGTATTCTTTTAATAACTCTACGGTATCTAATGGTAAATAGCCTCGATCCCATTTAGATCCTTTATAAGAGCTGTATGTCCCCCGCTCTTTGGCTAATAAACTGGAGGATAATATTGCATAATATGCAATCAATTCTGAACTTTTATCAGCAAATTCTACAGCTTCTTGAGACGCGTAGCTAATATTAAGTTTATAAAGAGCATCCTGGAAGCCCATTAATCCCAACCCTACGGCTCTATGAGATAAATTTGCGTTAGCTGCTTCTTGAGTTGGATAAAAGTTAAGATCAATGATGTTATCTAAAATACGAATAGCTATTGAGATGGTTTCTCCAAGTTTCTTTTCATTGATATCTCCATCTTCAATATGCTCTACTAAGTTTACAGAACCTAGGTTACAAACTGCTGTTTCATTTTTTGAGGAATTTAATAAAATTTCCGTACACAAATTTGAACAACGAACAACTCCAACATGATCTTGCACAGCACGGATATTAGAAGGATCTTTAAATGTTAACCAAGGATGCCCAGTTTCATAAAGCATACTCAGCATCTTACGCCATAAATCTTCAGCGGGAATTTTTTTGTATAATTTAATTTCTCCCGTATCCACTTTTCTTTCATATTCTTCATAAAGCTTATCAAATTCAAAACCGTAAGCCTCATGCAATCCAGGGACATCATCGGGACTAAATAGTGTCCAGGTGCTCTTCTGTTCTAAACGTTTGAAAAATAAATCAGGAATCCAGCTGGCAGTATTGATATCGTGGGTACGTCGACGTTCATCACCAGTATTTTTTCTTAATTCTAAGAAATCTTCATAATCTAGATGCCAAATTTCTAAATATACGCACATGGCTCCTTTACGTTTGCCACCTTGATTCACAGCAATTGCTGTATCATTGGCTACTTTGATGAAGGGAATGACGCCTTGGCTTTTCCCATTGGTTCCCTTAATCAAAGAACCCGTAGCACGCACTCCTGTCCAGTCATTGCCAATACCTCCTGCCCATTTAGAAAGCATAGCGTTATCTGCAATAACTTTGTAAATGTGCGCCAGATCATCCTGTACGGTAGATAAATAACAAGAACTTAGTTGCGAATGACGCATTCCAGAATTAAATAGCGTGGGTGTTGCTGGTGTATAGCGGAATGTAGACAGTAGATTATAAAAAGTAATCGCCCATGAAGTCTTATCTTCACCTTCATTCAATGCAAGCCCCATAGAAACACGCATCCAAAAAATCTGTGCTGTTTCTAATCTGCGTCCTTCATGCTGATTGAAATAACGATCGTAGAGATTTTGTACTCCCATATAAGAGAATTGACGATCTCTAGATATATCCAAAGCCTCAGCAAGTGCATCAAGATCATACTCTTTTAAACGAGGATTTAACCGATACTTTTCCCCATTTAGAATATAATTTTTAAAACATTCCTTTTGCGCTTCAGAGAGACTTGAGTCCGTAGCACTTTTCCCCATTGTTTCTTGATAAACAACATCCGTAAGCAATTCTGCAGCTACGTAGGCATAGTCTGGCTCTTTTTCTATATTAGCTCGTGCTGCCATGATGCAGGCCAAAACAATTTCTGATTCTTTAATTCCAGAATAGAAATTTGCAAATGCCATAGAGGCAAGTGTATGAGGATTAGTTGTTTCAGGAAATCTCTGACATGCCCAAACAAATTTATTAGTTAATTGAGCTTTATTTATTTGGTAAGTAGTTCCATCACTTCTGACAACATCATAAACTTCTTCAATGCTTTCTTCTTGCGCAGCTAGATCCTGTTTATTTTCACGAATTCTAGAACGTGCTTCTCGATATAAAATATAATTTTTTGCGACATCATAATAACCAACTACCATTAATTGTTTTTCGACAATGTCTTGTATAGCTTCTATATCGATAGTGTGTTCTGGAGAACAAACTGCTAAAATTTCTTCGACGATTTTATTGGTTAGCTCATTTATCTCAGAAAGAATCTCTTGAAGAGGAATATCAGTAATTTTTTGTGTAGCTCTAAAAGCTTTTTCTAAAGCTGCTGAAATTTTCATAGGATTGAATCTTACAGCATTTCCATCCCTACGTATCACGGAAATACAGTGCCAAGATCCCTCACGTTGCTCTTTATGTTGATCTCTATAAATAATATAATCCCTAGCAACATCTTGTAAGCCATTTACATATAACTGGTTCTCTACCATATCTTGAATACGTTCAACGGTAACAACCTGGCCTTCTCTAATCTTTTGAACTACCTCATTAACAACTCGATGAGTGATATCCGAAATAGAATTTTCTAAATCTTCAGGTAAAGGAGAGGTATTTTCTAAACTACGTGTATCACGAAAAGCAGCTTCTAAAGCTTGGGATATTCGATCCTGGTTAAAGGGAACAAACATGCCATTACGTTTTACAATAGTATAATGTTTCTCTTTTACCTCGACCATAGTCATCCCCTAACAGCTGTATTTTCGATTCAAATAAGTATTTGTAAGCAATAACGGAATTCGACTAACCACTTAGGAAAAAATCAGGGGATCTCTCGCAGTTGAAGATCAAAAAACTTAGAGAAAACTCTCCCCTTCCTAGAAGGCGTTTCTTCTAGAAAACCCAATATGTAGTGAAACATTATGCGCTTGTATACCATATATAGGAATAGACGACGTTTCGTGCAATTGAAAAGTACTCTCATTCTCCGGAAAAAAATATGCTTCTGAGGAGCATTTTTTAACTTAGATATGGAATGATCTTTTCGGCAAAAACTTGTTGATTTTAGATGAATATATTATGCTAAGACCGTAACGAACTTCCGGAATTTTCATGGCAGAATTGGAACCAGAGATCCGAGGCAAACGTCGTGTAGTAACTCCTAATGCTATCACAGCTTTTGGCCTCTGTTGTGGACTTTTCATTATTTTTAAGAGCGTGTTAAAGACGTCGTCGTCCGTAGAGCTATTACATCGTCTACAAGGGCTTTCGCTTTTATTAATTAGTGCAATGATTGCAGATTTTTCTGACGGTGCTATTGCACGCATTATGAAAGCAGAAAGTGCTTTTGGTGCACAATTTGACTCCCTCTCTGACGCTGTGACATTCGGCATAGCACCTCCGCTCATTGCGATTAAAAGCCTTGATGGCGTGTATGCTGGAGGATTTTTTTCCTCTCTTCTTCTCGTAACTTCTATTATTTACTCTCTATGTGGCGTCTTAAGATTAGTTCGTTATAATTTATTTTCTAAAAAACCCGCAGATACGACGCGACATTCGTGTTTTATTGGTTTACCTATTCCCGCAGCAGCAGCTTGCGTAGTCTCTTTAGCTTTACTTATAGCTTCTGATTTTTCAACGGTATTACCGGTACAAGTACGTGTTATTTTGATTTCTTTAGGGTTGCTTTTTATCGGAAGTTTAATGATCTCTCCATGGAAGTTTCCTGGAATCAAAAACCTACGCTTTAAGGTGTCCTCTTTTTTACTTGTCGTCACTACGGGATTAGTAGCGTGTTTATTCTTCCTAGGTCTTGTTGATCACTTTACTGAAGTATTTTTCTTAGTTTCTTGGTTATATGTTTTAGTAGTTTTCCCCATTTTTGCGATCACATATCAAGGAAAGAAGAAACGTCAATGATGGATTCTATCACGCCTATCACTATTGCTCTTGTGGCCTTCGGCTTAGGGATTTCTTTATCTTCTCTTTACTATCGCAAAAGAGAATCTTCTCAGATTACATTGAGGAGAAATTTAGAGCATGAAAATGAGCTTCTGAAAAATTCTTTAGAACTATCGCGTCGTCAAGAACAACTCATGGAAGAGTTTAGCAATAAACTCGCGGTTTCTTCACAATCTCTTATCAAAGAAATGAAAGAAGAAACGCAAAGCTACTTTTCTGAAAAGTCTAAAACCATTGAGTCTATATTAACTCCTGTTCAAGCTACGTTGACAGCTTTTAAGCAAAACTTAGAAACTTTTGAAACTAAGCATGCTGAAGATCGCGGTTCCTTAAAAGAGCAAATTACCCATCTTCTCGCTGCGGAGAAAAAGCTTGAGAAAGAAACACAAGCTCTTACAGACATCTTAAAACATCCGGGATCACGTGGTCGCTGGGGAGAAATTCAATTAGAAAGAATTCTAGAACTTTCTGGAATGTTGAAATATTGCGATTACGAAACTCAGGCTACTGATGCCCAAGGTTCAGCACGTGCTGATATGATTATTCGTCTTCCTCACGAGCGTTGTTTGATTATTGATTCGAAAGCTCCATTTTCAGAAACGTATTTCTCTCAAGATACTTCTGATAAATCCGATCTTGTAGGAAAGATAAAAGATCATATCAAAACTCTAAAATCAAAAAGCTATTGGGAAAAATTTCATTATTCCCCCGAATTTGTGATTCTTTTTCTTCCTGGAGAGAGTATTTTTAATGATGCTCTGCGTATTGCTCCTGAACTTATCGATGTTGCAGCAACCTCTAATGTCATTTTATCAGGGCCTTTAACACTATTGGCATTACTAAAGACTGTTGCCCATATGTGGAAACAAGAAAATCTACAAAAACAAATTCAGGAAATAGGTCAACTAGGAAAAGAGTTGCACCATCGTCTACACATAGTCTTCAATCATTTTCATAAGATTGGGAAAAACCTTAATAATGCTGTGCAAAGTTACAACGATATGTCTTCTAGTTTGCAACATCGCGTATTACCAACATTAAGGAAGTTTGAAGATCTAGAAGTGTCTTCTTCTGTCCATAAGGTAGAAGACCCATCCCCTATTGATAATCCTGCAACCTCTTTATTGCCAAGTTATGAAGAGAAGGAACTTCCCGTAGAAGATTCCTTATTACAAGAAGATAAACTCTAATATCTTATAAAGCTGACTTGATTGGCAACTCTTGATCGAAATTCGTTGCATTGTCCTCAAGCATTTCTTTTCCAGCGAAGGAAATGAATGTTGTTTTACTCATAGGATCTTTTAAGTATTTCTTCATAACAGAACAGATATGTTCTTTCGTTATATTAAGAACAGCTCTACGAAATGCCTGACGTAAAGCAGGGACTCTTCCACAGCGTAATCTGTAATATCCTGTAGATGCACGACTTCCAGGAGCTATTGGCGAATCTAAATTTTGGATAACTCCCAAGACTCCTTCATGAATATCTTCATTTGAGAAATTTCCCTTAGAAATTTCATCAATACCATGAAGAAATGCCTGATGTGTATCGAAAATTGCTGGATCACGATAACTATAACAATAAAATGCTCCCCTACCAAGGTTTACAGCAGCTCCTGACCCATACGCTCCACCTTGTTCACGGATTTTTGTATGTAAGACAGTATTATCAAGGATCTCAGCAGCTACAGTAAGTGCTGCAGCATCCGGATGATCATAAGGTAAATCTCCAATGGGGAAAGCTAAAGCATTAAAGGCTGCACGCGCCGGAATATATAATCCTTGTGATGCTAGAGAGATATCTATGGAAGGATTTGTCCACGGCTCATGCGATTGACCTTCTATATCTAAAATTCCATAGAAATTATTCTCATGTAAATGTTGATAATTTGCACTGCTACCACTCAGGATTAGCTGTCGCTTTCCAAAGAAACATTTTTTATATAAAGATTGTAAAATACCGACAACGCTATCCACTTCCTTATCAAAATTGCTCGTTAAACTACGAATTTTATCTACATAAGGTAATCCTGAAGCTAAATAGGACATAGTTGCTGATATGGATTTATCCATACAAGCCATGCTTACAGCATAACCCATAGGACTATTACGCACGCTATTTGTCAATGCTTCATTATGCTGCATAAGCAGCTCTTTAATTCTAGCTACATCTGTAAAATCGACACTTGTTAATGTATCTCCCATAACTTGAAAAAGCTTATCAGCTTTGGATGCTAAAGCTTTTCCTCGGATCCCTACTGAAGGTGATAACAAAGCATTTTTATTGGCATGTGGAGAAAATTCATAGGAAACATCCACGCCTCCCGTATGTTCTAGGAGAAACTCTAATTGCTCTTTATAAGATCTCCCTGCGCATCCTAATTGTAACATTAGAAAAACAAGTAAACGTAACCAGGGCAATTCTTCAGCAGACAGAGGAGGAAGATCCATAACCAACTCTGCAAAAATTAAATCATTGGTGAAGCAATCGTGATGAAGAACCTCTCCATGAGAGATATTTTCCTTAACAAGATTGTATTCTTTTCCTGAATTAGGAACTTTATCCAAAGAAAAATTGGGAAGAATTTTGTCCAGATCTTCATGCTGTGCTTGATATTCTTCTAAAACTTTAGAAGTCTGGCGTATTTTTTCTACATCTTCTGGTGAGAGCTTCTCCTGGATTTCTTTAAGGAGAGATTGCTCTTCTTGATTTTCAATAGAAATCAAGTCAGAATCGGGCAGCAGGATTACGCGAGCAAAATGTGGATTATCTAAGAAATACTTCCTGATAAGCTTTGGAAGATAGTCTGGTTGTTTTAATTTTTCTCGAAGATCTGCAAATAAACTATGGATTCTTAATCCATCTTCAGCATGACCTCCATGCTGTCGTAATAGTCCTGAACGGAAAAATAATGATAATCCGTATGGTAGCGAGTAACCAGCAATTTCCTTTCTAGCCAATTCTAATTGATGTACCGCAGCTTCAACAAGATTATTAGGAATCCCTTCTCTTATAATCTCTTCTAGACAAGCGAAAATCCAGGATTCTAATTTCTGAGCACCTCCATGAGAGCATCCCTTACAAACAATAGTAATAGGAATTTCACGAATCTCGCTATCGATTCCCATATCAGCTTGCTTACAAAATCCTGATTTTAATAATCGAGATTTCAAAGGAGCGGCATCTGTACCCATAAGGACAACATCAAGAACATGTAAAGCTAACAGTTCTTGCTGATCCAATATAGAACATGTCAACCATGACAAGCCAAAAAGCACCTTATCTTCATCTTGACTATCCGAAGGATATTTAAGGATATTTCTAACAGGCTCTTTAAATCTCTTCTGAAGAGGAACCGAAACCGTTTGTTTTTCTAATTTACCTACATGACGAAGGAGTTTCTCTTCGAGGAAATCTAAATGTCTAGAAGGCTTAATATTTCCATAAAAATAAAATAGGCAACGCCCAAGAGTATATTGGCTTTGATGGAATGCTACTATACTTTCATGAGAGAGTGTAAGGATATCCTTAGGCTCACCCCCTGAGTTTACTCCATAAGTAACTGAAGGGAATAGGGCCGCATTTAACGCTTCCGACAATCGAGATTCTCCCGTCATCATCGCGCCTTTCATCTCATTGAAAACCACACCAGTATAAGTTAAGGCATTTTCTGGATTTAATTCGTATCTCCAGCCTTCTTGTAAAAAGCTATTTTCTGTAAGTAGAGGATGGAAAACAGCGTCTATATACACACTAAGTAAATTATAGAAATCTTCAGGAATTTGTGATGCTGCAGGATAACAAGTGAAGTCAGCTCCTGTGAAAGCATTCATAAACGTATTTAAACTACGTCGTGTCATAGAGAAGAATGGATCACGCACTGGATAATTATCAGAACCACAGAGAACCATGTGTTCTAAAACGTGGGCCACACCATTAGAAGTTTGTGGGCAGGTTCTAAAGCAGATATTAAAAACATTTTCATCGTCATTATTGATAATCATCATAATAGAAACGCCTGAGGGTTTATGTTCCACCTCGAGCAATTTACTTTCTATCTCAGGGAGATCCTGGCTTAATTTAACGATGAAATTTCTATATGTATCTCCAGCTTTCATACTCTGTCCAAATCCCTAATGTGCTACATTAGGTGTTCTCCATCATTTTTTAAATCTATAGTGTTAATTACACTATAATGTTCTTACTTTTCAGCAAAACAAAGTTAAGTTACCTTGGGTATTATTTTCAATAACTCCTAGGGAAAGTTATGAACAATGATCTCAATTATTTTGAAAGTCATTATGAAAAAATGCTCAAGGAATTTTCAGATTTTCTTCATTTTCGTTCTATATCTGCAGATCCCACTTGCCTCGCCAATTGCAAAAGTTGTGCAGATTTCCTAGTTGACAATCTTAAAGATATATTCTCAATAGAATTATGGGAAAAACCCGGTCACCCTCCTATAATCTATGCTACTTACCGCGAAGCAGGTTCGACAGCGCCTACTCTACTTCTCTATAACCATTATGATGTACAACCTGCAGATCTTTCTGACGGATGGTTAGCAGATCCTTTTACTATGAGAAGAGAAGAAGAACGCCTTATAGCTCGTGGGGCTTCCGATAATAAAGGGCAATGTTTTTACACATGGAAAGCCCTTGAACATTATTACCAATCTAGAAAAAGTTTCCCCGTCAATATTACATGGATTATTGAAGGTGAAGAAGAAAGCGATAGCCCTGCTCTAAAAAGTTTCGTGAGAGAAAAACAAGAAGCTTTGCAAGCAGATTATTTCTTGATTGTTGATGGCGGGTTCTCTTCTGCAAAATCGCCTTCTGTTAGCATTGGCGCACGTGGCTTAGTAACAATGAAAGTTACGTTAGAAGAAGGTAGCAAAGATATGCATTCAGGGATCTTCGGAGGCATTGCTTATAATGTAAATAGAGCCTTAGCGGAAATGCTTGCTTCATTACACCATAGTGATAATTCCATTGCCGTAGAAGATTTCTACAATGATGTTTCTCTCCCAAAAGAAAATGAATGCTGTGATATTCCTAAAGGAAATCTTTTAAAAGATGATGAGAAAACTTTAGGTTTTTGTCCTACTTTATATGCTCCTGCCAGATCTGCTGAAGAAGCTTTAAGTTTGTACCCCACCTTAGAGATTAATGGAATTTCTGGTGGATATACAGGACCAGGATTTAAAACTGTTATTCCTCATAAAGCTACTGCCTATCTTTCTTGCAGGCTAGTTCCTAATCAAAATCCAGAGAAAACAGCAAAACAAGTTATTCAACATTTAGAAAAACTTGTTCCTCCTACATTAAAATTTTCCTATGAAATCTTCGAAGGATCACCGGGATGGAGAAGTTCTCCGAATCTTCCTATTGTTTTGGCGTTGCAAGAGATTTATTCCGAGCTCTACCACGAACCTTGCCTTAGACTATTTATGGAAGCAACCATTCCAATTGCTTCACTGCTTGGTGAAATATCCAAAACAGAGCCTATCATTTGTGGTACATCGTATTTAAGTGATGCTATTCATGCTGCTGAAGAAAACTTCTCCCTAGAACAAATAAAAAATGGTTTTCTCTCTATTTGCCTTCTTCTTGATAAATTAGGAAAAGCATAAAAAAAGCACTCTCTAAGAGAGTGCTTTCTTAAAATAAGCTTATGAACAATCTAGGCTTATTCTTCTGGTTTTAACACAATAAAGCGAATTACTTCTCCTTGTGAGACCATCAGGAGAATACTTTCGCTATTTCCATCTTTTAAAACAGCATTCAGCTCTTCTACTGTAGAAACTTTTTGTCTATTTACAGCTAAGATAAGTTGTCCTGGAGTTACTCCTGAAGATCCTGCTACTGAACCAGCTTCAACAGCAACAATAAGCACACCTTTACTATCAGGAGCCATGCCTAACTTCTTAGCTGTTTCTGGATTAAGATTTTGTACACGAATGCCTACACGATTTAAAGCAGAGACCCCGTCATCTTGAGGAGCCTGAGAAACAATAACAGGAATTTCTATAACCTGTCCTTCACGAACTACCTTAAGTAATACACGCGTGTCAGGATTCATCAAGGAAATCGCATTACGGAATGCACTGAGAGATTCTACTTCTTTACCGTTGTAAGCGATGATCACATCTTCTTGCTTTAATCCAGCTTTATGTGCTGGGGATCCTTTAACAACATCTGTAACTAAAGCGCCATAAACTTTATCTAGTTTATAGCAGGCTGCTAGCTCAGCATCTATAGGTTGTAGAGTAACTCCTAAAAATCCACGAATTACCTGACCATCGCTGATTAACTGATCGATAATCCTCTTAGCCATCAAGCTAGGAATAGCAAAACCGATACCAATATAGCCTCCACTACCACTTACAATAGCAGTGTTAACACCTATAACCTTTCCATCGATGTTAAGAAGAGGTCCCCCAGAGTTTCCTGGATTGATAGCAGCGTCCGTTTGTATGAAATCTTCAAAATCTGCAATATGTAGCTGATTTCTACCTTTTGCGCTAATTACTCCTACAGTTACCGTAGCTTGTAAACCAAAAGGATTTCCAATAGCTATAGCCCAATCTCCTACTTTCAAATTATCAGAATTCCCAAAAGTAAGATGAGGAAGCTTATCAGCATTAATTTTAATAACTGCTAAATCTGTTTTAGGATCTAAGCCTATAACCTTAGCGGGGTATTTTTGACCGTCATGCAAGGTAACATGAATTTTCCCTGCATCTTCGACCACATGATTATTAGTAACCACGTAACCATCTGAAGAAACTATGAATCCTGTACCACGAACAGCCTCTTTGGACATCGGACGTTCTTTCTGTGTAGGTAGACCGAAAAAACGATTAAAAAACTCGTCATTGAAATAATCAAAAGGATTGTCATAAGGTCCACGACGTCCTGGCGCAGGATTTACAGGACGATTGCATTTAGGAAAACTCTCAATATAAACAACACCTGGAGTTGCCTGTTCCGCAACCTTCGAAAAACCTCCAGAAATTTCCTTTAAAAGGACTTCTTGAGGCACCTCTGCTATCCGCGTATCTTTTTTCACAGCAGCGAATCCTGAAGGAGAAAGCGTCGGAATACTTAAAAATATTGCTGTGGCTAATAATAAATATATAGGCTTCTTCGTCATACCTTTTTTCCTATAGGTAGGCTCTAGATTCTTTCTAGATTCCGTGCTCATGTTTTTGAAAGCCTGTGAATCCTAATACTTTTTAAATGCGTACTTTATAAAGCATAGTGATTCACATGCCTTTTCGAATATAATCATGAAAAGCGAATTATATTGTAGCAAGATATTACCACAAAGAATTTTTATCTTAAGAACTTTCCGAATATGAATTTATATCTTCTTAAAAAGAATCCGCAAAAAAGAAGAAATAGCTCGCTATTTTCCTAATTTATCAACTTCTATGCGTATGAAAAATATATTAGCAATTGCGCACGCAAGCAATTATAGATAAATAACTTGCAAACACTATAGTGAACGAAATACAGCTTCTACAGTTTCTCCAATGAGAGCTGGAGATTCCACGACAGAGACTCCTGATCTTTTTAAAGCTTCTTTCTTACTTTTTGCATCTCCAGAATTTCCTGAAATAATGGCTCCAGCATGTCCCATCCGTTTCCCTTTAGGAGCAGTTTCCCCTGCAATAAAAGCCACAACGGGTTTCGTGCAGTAGGTTTGAATCCATTCTGCAGCCTCTTCCTCAGCACTCCCCCCAATTTCTCCAATCATTAAGATAAGTTCTGTTTGAGGATCATTTTGAAATTCTTCCAGAACATCAATAAATGAGGTTCCATTTAGAGGATCTCCCCCTATACCAATGCACACGCTTTGTCCTATGCTACGTTGGGTAAGCTGCCAAACGGCTTCATAAGTTAAAGTGCCTGATCTAGAGACCACACCTACATTTCCAGGAAGATGGATGTATCCTGGCATAATACCAATTTTACACGCTCCGGGTTTAATAATTCCTGGACAGTTGGGGCCTATAAGTCGAGAAGCACTATTTTGCATAACATGACTTACTTCGAGCATATCTTTTACTGGAATACCTTCTGTAATGCAGACAATCAGATCAATTCCTGCATCTTCAGCTTCTAAAATAGCTTCTGCAGCATAAGCAGGGGGAACAAAAATCATTGTCACCTGACAATTAGTAGCTTGTTTTGCTTCCAATACAGAATCATACACAGGGAGGTTTAGATGCTCGGTTCCTCCTTTTCCTGGAGTCACCCCAGCAACGAAATTAGATCCATAAGCTAGGCATTGCTCAGTATGAAATGAACCTGCTTTACCTGTAATTCCTTGAGTAATTATCGGTATTTTTTTACTTAATGAGCAAAACATAGAGCTCCTTAAACTTGTTTACTTAACGTCACAGCAAGCTGGGCGCCTTCATTTAAGGAATCTGTGAACTGGCAGGGGATTCCTGAACGTTGTACAATATCTTTTCCTAATTCCACATTTGTTCCTTCTAAACGCACTACTGTAGGAATGAGGTTTTCCCTGGTTTGCATAACAGCAACTAGTCCTGAGGCGACCGCAGAACAATCCATAATTCCACCAAAGATGTTGATGAAAAGAACTTCTACATTTTCGTCTGAGAGTACTAAAGAAACAGCTTCTTGAATCTGCTGCTCTGTAGCACTTCCTCCTACATCGAGAAAATTCGCTGCCGATCCACCGTGAATTTTGAGAATATCTAACGTGCTCATAGCTAATCCAGCACCGTTGACTAAACAACCAATATTCCCCTCTAGAGCAATGTAGGAAAGTCCTATCTGTTTAGCGAGTACATCCCGGACATTTTCTTGAGAAGGATCGTATAATACTTCGAGTTTCGGATGACGATATAAAGCATTGTCATCAATAGTTACTTTAGCATCTAAAACGAGAAGATCTCCTTCTTGAGTGAGCACCAAAGGATTAATTTCAAGAAGAGAAGCATCATTATCATAGAAACATTGGACAAGCTTTTTAATTAGCTGCACTCCTTGTTTCCCTGTATCCCCTTCCCAGTTCATAAATTTAATGATCTGTCTAAGTTGATAATTATATATACGAGCAAAAGGTGTTAGAGGAACGGTAAGCAACTGATCAGGATACTTCTGAGCAACCTCTTCGATATCGACACCACCTGCTTTCGACAACATAATCGCTGGACAACGGTTTTTTCTATCCATAATCACTGCGAGGTAATACTCAGTAGCAATATTTACCAAAGGGGTAATAAGAACTTTCTCTACAGGAAGGGCTTCTCCAGAAGTTTGGTTACTTACAAAACGCATATGCAATAATTTATCAATGGCAGCTAAAATGTCAGAAGGAGATTTAGCAACGATTACGCCACCATTTTTCCCTCGACCGCCAGCATGCACCTGTACTTTAACAACGCCCGCACTTATACCTAACTCTTTAAGTATCTGTTGCCCTTCTTCAACAGAAGAGGCTACACGATAAGGAGGAATAGCAATATCGTAAGAGACCAAAAGATCCTTAGCTTGATATTCATGAAGGTGCATAAATAACCCTTTGAATTTTCCTCCTTATCTTGTATCATTTCTTTTACTTCAACTAACTTTGCTCTAATCTGTGTTCAAGTTCTTTAGTAACAAGATCCAGTCTTTATTTAAAAAATCCCTCTCTACAGATCTTCTAGAATTTACGGAAAGTTTATTTTATGAAGCAGATTTTGGCTCAGATTTGACCGAAGATTTGTGTTCTCGATTGCGCAAGTGCCGTAAACCTGATGAATCTACGGTTAAAGATCTTGTCTGTTCGCTACTTCGTGAAACAGTAGCCAATCTTCCTCATATAGAATCCCCTAAAATTCAAGGACCTTTTGTATCGTTAATGCTGGGAACAAATGGATCTGGGAAAACCACAACGGTAGCTAAGTTAGCACACTATTACCAATCTCGATCAGAGAAAGTCATGATTGTTGCTACGGATACTTTTCGTAGTGCCGGTATGGATCAGATGCGTTGTTGGGCTGAGAAATTAGGTTGTGGATTTGTCTCTGGGAAACCTGGCGGAGATCCTGCGGCTATTGCTTATGACGGGATTGCTTCCGCTATATCTCGGGGTTATGATCGTGTACTTATAGATACTTCCGGTCGTTTGCATACCCATACCAATTTACTGAATGAACTATCAAAAATTGTTTCCGTTTGTGATAAGGTGCACCCAGGATCTCCCCATGAAAGGCTGATGACTATAGATGCAACTTTAGGGGGTAACGTTATTGAACAAGTTCGTGTTTTCCACGATACTATTCCTCTATCTGGATTAATCCTTACTAAAGTTGACGGTTCTGCTAAAGGTGGAACTTTGTTTCGCGTAGCAAAACAATTGAAGATCCCTACAAAATTCGTCGGTTACGGCGAACTTATTGGGGATCTTGAAGAATTTCATATAGATAGGTTCTTAGAAAAGCTTTTCCCTTCTTCCTAAACTTATATTTTTTAGTTTCTTTTTCCTGAGGAAGAGAAAATCTGTAAAAGATACCAAAATATCATAATCACGTTGCAATACATCTTTAACGCCATGATTAAAGATAGCTTGTAGCTTAAATCTCCATCATTACCTACATTCTGAGCTACCTTACGGATTGCTTGAGCATCCACAACGGTCAACCCTACAAAAATTGCTAATCCCAGATAGCAAATTAATAGGTAGAAAATGGGCATATAAACAAATATAGACACTAGTGCAAATATCACGGATACCAGCATTAAACCAAGCAAAGCAAACATCAATATGCTGCTCATCTGTGTAAGATCACTTTTGGTGAAGGCTCCGTAGGCAGCCGATAAGCCAAAAATCAATCCTGCAGATCCGAAAGCAGCCCAAACAATTCCCCCGCCATACTGAGCAGCATAAACAGGAACCAGTGTTCCAAAGAACAATCCTTCCAAAGCAGAATAGGCTAAAAACAACCCCATAACTGCAGGAACAGAAAGCTTATGAATCTTAGCATTGATGTAAAAAGATACTCCTAAAGTAGCGATACACCAAACCCACCAGAATGAAAATAAACTTTTATACATCCCAGAAAAGTATAATCCTAATGATACAAAAGTCGTTACAGCAAGACCTGCAGTCATCCATCCGTATACTCTAGATGTAAATGTTCCCGGTAAACGAGAGTCTTGTGCGTAATCACGATCGTATAGTCCCATGTAACCTCCTATACTCACACATAATTAAAAAATTAATAAACGTGCTATTGTTCTATTTAAAACTTATAATAAAGGCTAGCCAAATTAATTACTATTACCAAGAGCATTAATAATAAAACAAATTTTCCACCAGGGATTAAATGTTTTTCTTGATAATGTTTCTTACCGTAACGACCTTTCCAGACCATTAACACGGGGAAAACTCCAATAATTAAAGCAGCGCCTATGCCTCCAGCATAATTAAGACATTTAAGAACAATCTCAGGATAGCACATCGACCATGCTAGAGGGACAATAAAAGTTAAAAAGAAAATAGAAAAATTGTGTTTCTTTTTGTTCCATTGAAAGGCATCGACTAGGAAGTCCATAACACCTAAAGCTACGCCTAAAAATGAAGAAACCAAAGCAAAGAAACCAAAAAATTCCCCAGCAATGTAAAACATTGAACATTGCAATGAATTTTTCATAGCCTCTACTGCCGTATAGCCATTTTCCTGAGCTTTCATAAGAAAGTCTAAAGGAATTACTCCCAAAACAAGGGCTTCCCAAATCACGTATAAAATTAAAGGAATCAAACTACCTATAACGATAGCTTTTTTAACATCTTTAACTTTCTTATCCATGTAGTAATACAGTGAAGGCACCACACTTTGAAAACCAAATGAAAGAAACAGAATAGATAAACCGTCCATAGAACGTATCCACGAGGCACGTAAAAGTAGTTCGGGTTGTAAAGCTAGAACTCCTAAGATACAAAATACTGCAAAAGCAATAGCTAATCCAAAAACAAAAAAGCGGTTGCAGTAATCTACGACTTTTGTCCCCATCATTAATGTAGGGCAAATCAAAACTGCAAATGCCAAAGGGGCTGCATGACGTATCCAAGGGATATCTAAACCCTGACAGCCAAAAATGCGAAATAGGATATTTCCTCCCTCACAAAAGTAAGCAATAAGTAAGGAGTAAAATAGAAATAGATAAAGGAGCCACATGAAAATCTTGCCCATATCCCCTAGGGTATATTGAGCCATCGATAGCATGTTGATTTGTTGTTTATCCTTAAACCAAGTCATAACTTCGAGAAGGCAAAGCCCAGATCCCATGGAAAAAAGCCAGGAGAGCACATAAAGAAGAGTTGTGGGAAGAAAACCTGCATATGCCGTTAATACAGGAACTGCCAGCACACCAGCACCTATAGCTGTCCCCGCAATAATGAGGGAACCTCCTAAAACCTTGCTAGACATAGAAAAACCTTTCGAATTTTGTCTTATATTTTAGAATTAAAGATAATTAGAAATAAAAACACTAAGCTTTTACTTTATTCAACAGTTACAGACTTTGCCAGATTCCTAGGACGATCTATTTCATTGCCTTTCTTCAAAGCCATGGTGTAGGCCATAATTTGTCCCACTATTGTATAAAGGATAGGAGATGCTAAAGGATGACTATCAGGAACATATATCTGGGAATCTGAAACAGCAGCAATGTCTTTTTGGGATTCTGAAGCTATCGCAACCACATGTGCTTGCCGAGCTTTCACCTCCATAATACAACCCACCATCTTTTCATAGACAAGGGGGTCACCACAA
Source organism: Chlamydia sp. 04-14 (assembly GCF_036632095.1). NCBI lineage: Bacteria > Pseudomonadati > Chlamydiota > Chlamydiia > Chlamydiales > Chlamydiaceae > Chlamydia > Chlamydia sp. 04-14. The sequence goes on along the minus strand of NZ_JAPYKW010000003.1, from coordinate 8,514 downwards.
AAAGTAATCACCGGAGATCCTTTACTAATTAAAGCAATGGGTCCGTGTTTCATTTCGCCAGCAGGATAACAGTTAGCTTCAACATATGCAATTTCTTTCAATTTCAAAGCAGCTTCCATACAAATAGGATACATCAAGCGACGTCCTAAAAATATGAACCTATCTTCGTTGCAATAATCATTCGCCCATGCATGCAAATCTTCATTTGCTAATAAGCGATTGCATAATTCTGGGAGCTCAAGTAAACCTTTTCCACAAGCCCGGTATTCTTCTAAACTCAATGTTTGTTTTGAAGTAGCTAATTTTAGTCCTAATAAAATCAATAAAAGCAGCTGTGCGGTAAAAGCTTTTGTAGAAGCGACACCAATTTCAATACCTGCTTCTAAAAATAAACAATGATCCACACCTGTAGCTAATGCTGATTCTTCGACATTGCAAATCCCTAAAATACAAGCAACTTGTCTACGATGGAATTCTTTTAAAGCTGCCAATGTATCAGCAGTTTCCCCAGATTGACTGATTAAAATCGCTAAGGTCTTTTTCCCGATATATGCCTGTCGATAACGAAATTCTGAAGCAACTTCGACATGAACAGGGATAGAAACTAAAGACTCTATAATATACTTTGCTAGGAAGCCTGCGTGATAGGAAGAACCACAAGCGACAATAGAAATCTCATCAAAATCTTCTATTGAGAAACCATCTAAGAATGTTTCAGTAATACATCCCTGAGAATCTAAATATTTATGAATAAGACGTTCTAAAACTTCTGGCTGCTCATAAATTTCTTTAAGCATGTAATAACTGTAACCCTGCTTATCTGAGCCTGCATCGGTATAAGCAACTTGACGCACTTCTTTATGAATGCGCTTTAAAGCAAAATTATATGTCTCAACTTCATTTCCAAGGCCTACAACAGCTAACTCTCCAGAAGCTAATGCTTGAACACTTTTTGTATATTTTAAAAATGCACGCGTATCAGAAGCTATAAAATTCTCCTGCTCCCCTAATCCAATGATTAATGGACTTTCCTGCGCAGCACAAAGCAAAACATTAGGATGGTCTTTATGAATAAGACCACAGGAAAAACTTCCCTGAAGTTGTGATAGAGTCCAAGAGAAACTATGGACTAAATCTCCGGTAGATTGGTAACGAAAAGCAAATAACTGAGCAATAACTTCAGAATCTGTATCAGAAGAAAAAGCAATGCCTTCAGAAAGAAGTAGAGATTTTAATTCTTTAAAATTATCAATAATCCCGTTGTGGACAATAGCACAAGTAGAGTTTTCATCAACGTGAGGATGAGCATTCTTCACTGTGGGCACGCCATGCGTTGCCCAACGGGTATGGCCTATAGCCAATGAAGATGGTACGCTATCTTTTTCCAAGGAGTTTTTAAGCTCATCGACACGCCCTATTGTTTTTTTTACAAACAACTGCCCTGGAATAACGGCTGCAAGACCCGCGGAATCATAGCCCCGGTATTCTAGCTTAGCTAATCCATCCAAGATTACAGGAACAGCTAATTTAGAACCTAGATATCCAAATATTCCGCACATACATTACCCTATTCTATAATGCCTGCTCCCAACTCAGAATCAACAATATCAGCTATAGTCTTAGCGAGAGAGTCCACTTGATGCTTCTTTAAACCTTCAACCATAACCCTGCAAATATTTTCAGTTCCAGAATATCTTAATAAAACACGACCAGAATCACCTAAAGATGATCTTACATCTCTAAGAGCTTCTTGAACTAAAGGCAAAGTATCTAAAGGAATTTTCTCCTTTACAGATACGTTGATAAGCGCTTGAGGACTCTTCACAATTGGGGATGTTAAATCTGACAGTGTGGATTCACTTTCAATCATAATGCGTAACACTTGCAAAGCAGAAACAATGCCGTCTCCAGTAGTATTGTAATCCAAAAAGATCATATGACCGCTTTGCTCTCCGCCCAGATTTGCCTCATGCTCCAACATATTCTGTAGAACATGGCGATCTCCTACAGGAGAAATCAATGTCTCTATCCCCAAACTTTCTAGATACTTCAATACACCGAAATTAGTCATTACAGTAGCAACAACACGATTACCGTTTAAAAGGTCCTTTTTCTTTAAATCATTAGCACAAATACTCAGAATCATATCGCCATCAACAATATGGCCTTTTTCATTTACCATGATAATACGATCGCCATCACCGTCTAAAGCTATTCCTACGTCAGCCTTGTGCTCTATTACTGCTTTCTGAATTACTGAAGGGAAAAGAGCCCCACAGTTATCGTTGATATTACTTCCTGTAGGCTCACAACCATAACAAATCACTTCAGCATCAAGCTCTTCAAATACAGAAGGCGCAACCTTATAAGCAGCACCGTGCGCACAATCTAAAACTATTTTCAACCCCTTTAATGTTCTTCCTTTAGGGAAAGCAGCTTTGGCAAACTCTATGTAACGACCCATAGCATCCACTACACGCTTATTCTTCCCCACAGCATAATCTTCAGGCAAATTTCCAAAATCTCTATGAGCCACCATCTGCTCAATACGCCGTTCTATAACATCACTAATTTTAAATCCTTCTGAGGAAAAAATCTTTATCCCATTATCCCAATAGGGATTGTGGGATGCAGAAATCATAATTCCAGCATCTGCACGATAGGCGCGGGTAATAAAAGCTACCCCTGGAGTAGGAATAGGACCCAATACTAGAGTTTCTATTCCCATAGAAGTCAAACCTGCAACAAGTGCATTCTCAAACATATATCCTGACAACCGAGTATCCTTTCCTACGACAACACGATGTTTCCCAGGTTTGCTCTCCTGTAAAACGCCTGCAACAGCCTTACCAAGTAATACAGAAAGCTCTACAGTCATAGGTTCATAATTGGCTCTTCCTCGAACCCCATCCGTACCGAAAAGTTGTTTTACTTCCTTTGTCATTTATTCCCTTAAAGATTCATCAATAGATTGAAGAGTTGATCATGTCGTAAGATTTAGGTGTTAAAAATAGCATCCACATGGATTTACTAGCACATAAGGCAAGATAGAAATTCTAACTTAAATTGCTTCTCAAAGAGCAACTGTTTGCATTTACTGAATTTAAAATCCCTACCACCTTCCTAATCCCTTTTAAATCTTCTAACACAAAACTAAAATTGTTATTAGAGAAATCATATTCTTGGATACGTGTTTTTGACACACTCGTATAAAAACCCGTTTAGAAATTTTTAAAGGAGAGATTATCTGTTAAAATCCTAAACATCTCTTACATAAATTTTTTAGAATCATCTTGATTCAAAAATAAAATATTTACCCCATCAGATTATAAAGATCCCAGAATCTCGCGATAACAGTGGGATTGAGAAATCGTGGGAAATTAAAATAAAAATTCTCTGAAAAAACATAGATAAATAATAAAAAAAAATCCTTGTATAGGGTATAAAGGAATGTCTTTCGGCTAGGCATTTTGTTCTTGCAAACTTCGATATTTTTGCTATGGTGAAATTCCCCTAGAAAAAAGAGTGCTTTTATAAACCCTTTTTCTTCCAAGACTTTTTAACACTTGATATCTATAATAAATGGTCTGTGACAACAAAACTCTCTTGCGTAGAGGCTTAGAATTGTTTAGAAAAATTTCTAAATCTGCACCCGCTCCAATTATCTATTCAGCTGCCGACCACAACATAAAACTCAAAGACTTTTCTCCACACGCACTCTCTGTAGTAAAAACTCTACGAAAAGCTGGCCACAAAGCATATATCGTTGGCGGATGCATCCGCGATTTGTTACTTAACACGACTCCTAAAGATTTCGATATCTCAACATCAGCTAAACCTGAAGAAATCAAAGCTGTTTTCAAAAATTGTATACTTGTTGGAAAACGCTTTCGATTAGCTCACATACGCTTTTCGAATCAGATTATCGAAGTTTCTACTTTCCGTTCAGGAAGCGCTGATGAAGACTGTCTCATTACTAAAGACAATCTTTGGGGGACAGCTGAGGAAGATGTTTTAAGAAGAGACTTCACAATCAACGGTCTTTTCTATGATCCTACGGAAGAAACAATCATAGATTATACCGGTGGGGTTGGCGACCTACAAAATCGGTACTTACGTACTATAGGGGATCCCTTTGTACGTTTTAAACAAGATCCCGTACGGATGTTGCGTTTGTTAAAGATTCTTGCGAGAGCTTCTTTCACGGTAGACCCTAAAACCTTGGAAGCACTTCAAGAATGCCGTTATGAGTTAATTAAGAGTTCTCAAGCCCGTGTTTTTGAAGAACTCATTAAAATGTTAGGCTCCGGAGTCTCTTCTGAATTTTTCAAATTAACTGTTAAATATCAGATATTAGAAATCCTCTTTCCCTATATGGATAAGGCTTTTCGTTTAAATAAAATTTTAGAAGAGCAAACCTTTGCGTGTTTAGATGTTTTAGATAAAAACGTATTAAGTAAAAAATATAATTACGATCGTCATCAGCTTATGGCGGCATTTCTATTCCCCATCGTAAATTTCAATGTGCGTTATAAGCATCGGCAGCATCCAAGTTTATCTTTAACTTCTGTCTTTGATTATATTAAAAACTTTTTAGGGAAGTTTTTTGCAGATTCCTTCACTAGCTGTTCTAAAAAGAATTTTATTTTAACAGCTCTCGTGTTGCAAATGCAGTACCGGCTAACTCCTCTAGTGCCAACAAAGAAAATTCACTTCTTTAACCGTAAGTTTTTAAACCACGTACGTTTTTCAGAGGCGCTTTCTCTATTAGAAATTCGTAGCCTAGTTTATCCTAAACTAGATAAAATACTTGCTGCTTGGATTCGTCACCACCAAGCTCTACAATATAAAAAGGAACTTCCTTCTTGAGTTTAAACTAGCCATGCTTCCTCTTTATCTGGTTCATGTACTGTATCCTATAGGATTAATTGCCAATTTATTTTTTGGCAGTGCGTTTACCGTCCAGTGGTTTTTAAGTGAAAGACGAAAGAAAGCCTATGTCCCCAAGGCTTTTTGGGTTTTATCCTCTATAGGAGCGATTATGATGATCGCTCACGGTTTTATCCAAAGTCAATTTCCCATAGCTCTACTTCACGGGGCAAATCTTGTTATTTATTTCAGAAATCTCAATATCGCCTCCTCACGCAAGCTTTCATTAAGAACAACATTAGTGATTCTTGCTTTAACCTTATTTTTTACAACACTACCGTTTGCTCTAGAGGCATACTACCATCCCCATATGGAATGGATGGCCTCTCCTAATATTTTTCATCTTCCTCTACCTCCACCAAATATTTACTGGCATATTGTTGGTTGTTTAGGGTTATTCACCTTTTCCTCAAGATTTTTTATCCAATGGTGTCATTTGGAGATGAATAACCGCTCTACTCTACCAGCATTATTTTGGCAGGTAGGCTTCGTTGGAGGTTTCTTAGCGTTTATATATTTCATACGTACCGGAGATCCTGTAAACATCCTTAGCTATGGCTGTGGTCTGCTTCCTTCGTTAGCAAATTTACGTATCATATATAAGAAATCACGCTTACCGGAATCTCATAACCCTAGCTGTTTCTTATCCGCAGGAGAACCCAGCGGAGACACTTTAGGAAGTGATCTTCTTCGTAATATTAAAGATCTGAATCCCAATATACGCTGTTTCGGTGTTGGAGGACCTTTAATGCGCGCGGAGGGCCTCGAACCTCTCATTCGCATGGAAGAGTTTCAGGTATCAGGATTTTTGGAAGTTTTTAGTGCTATTTTCAGTTTATTTAAGAAGTACAGAAAACTCTACAAAGCTATTCTTAAAGAAAATCCTGAAACTGTTTTTTGTATAGATTTCCCCGATTTCCACTTTTTCCTAATCAAAAAGTTAAGAAAATGTGGATATAAAGGGAAAATTGTTCATTACGTATGTCCAAGCATTTGGGCATGGAGACCTAAAAGAAAGAAAGTATTAGAAAAATATCTCGACACTCTTTTGCTAATACTTCCCTTTGAAAAGGAGATTTTTAAAAACTCTCCTTTAAAAACTCTCTATCTAGGGCATCCTTTAGTAAAAACCGTCTCTAATTTCGAATATTGCAACTCATGGAAACAAAAGTTAGAAATTTCTGACCAACCCAGTGTTGCAGTATTTCCAGGTAGCCGACCAGGGGATATCTTTAGAAATTTACAAATACAAGCTCAAGCATTTTTATCCTCATCATTAGCACAATCACATCAATTGCTTGTGTCTTCTTGTAATTCTAAATACGACAAGAAAATGCTAGAGCTCCTAGAAAAAGAAGGTTGTCGTAATAGCAAAATCGTCCCCTCAGAATTCCGTTATCAACTTATGAGAGATTGTGATTGTGCTTTAGCAAAATGTGGGACTATTGTTCTTGAGACTGCATTAAATCAAACCCCAACGATTGTTACCTGCCTTCTAGGGCCTTTTGATACCTTTTTAGCAAAGTATATCTTTAAGATTCTTATTCCCGCGTATTCCCTACCAAATATTATTACAGGATCTATCATCTTTCCAGAATTCATAGGTGGTAAACACGACTTCACCGCAGAAGAAGTAGCGGCGGCAATTGATATCCTTGCAAATCCTATAGCTAAGGAAAAACAGAAATATGCCTGTCAGCAACTTCTCAATACCATGACAGAAAACATAGTGACTCCTAAAGAATGTCTGGAAGCTATATATTCACAAAAAAATCGTTTTCACTTAGAGAATGACTTTATCAAGAAATTTAATCCTGAAGGCTCTAGAGCTTAATTTTATAATCTATTCAAGAATGTAGTTTTTGATTAAAACAAGTGTTGCTTCACCTCCTAACCAGGTGAAGCAACTTGAGTGATTAAGATTTTCTAAGAAAGAAAATCTCAGGTTAATGACTTAATAAGAGCTATTCTTCACCATCCTTACCAGAGATAGCTAATAAACTAGATCTTTGTTTAGGACTTAAAGCTAAAGACATAGTCTCAACAACAGCACCGCTTTTGGCTGCGTCTTTTGTTAATTGAACTACTTGCTCTCTTAATAATTTGATCTCCTCATCTTTTTGGATGATTACCTTAGCTTGTAACTGAGTAGTTTCTATGCTTGTAGTTAGCTCTTGTCTTGTAGCCGTTACTTTAGCTTTCAATTCGTGAACCTTAGCTTTTAGGTCTTGAATTTGGTCTTTATAGTTGCTTATTTTCTGTTCTAATTCTGCTCGCAACTTGGCTATTTCAACTTGCTGAGCTTCTTTCAAAGCTGCAATTTCTTCACGATGTTGATTTTCTTTTTGTATTATAGACTCTTTCAAGTTACCTATTTCTGTCTCTTGATCACTGATCTTTTTATACAATTCTGTGTTCGTGATATCTCCAACCTGAACTCTTGTATAATGAACAGTGCCACCAGTTAAATTAGCAAGTTTTTCTTTAGCCTCTAAATAACTAGAAAGTTCTTTGGATTTCTTCTTCTCTAATTTCTTCTCAATATCAGAAACCATACGCTCGTAAAGACTCAATGTGAACTTCAATTTTGCAAGCTCAGCTTCTTTCTCTTGAATACTCTTTTGCTGTTCCTGATCTCTAGTTATATATGAGGAAATTTTCAGCTTATTTTGATTGAGTTCTTGTTGTAGAGTATTTAAAAGAGTTTTCTGTTGTTCTTGTTCTGCAGCACGCTCTTTCCTCTCTTGTTGCAGCAATGTTGTGAGATTTTTATTTTTCTCTTCTAAAGCTCGAGTAACACCGACTTCTTTTGTAAGCTTAGCAACTTTTTCACGTGCCTCACTCAACTCTTTTCTGAGTCTAGTTTGTTCTTGGAGGAGTATCTCACGTTCAGCCGCTGAAGTTTCGCTTTGCTGATCTAATTTTTTTTGAAGCTCGGCTGTTTGCTCGTCCATCTTCTTCTGAAGAGCTGTTAGCTCTTTCTCTTTTTCTTCTAAACGAGTTTTCTCTTTTTGAAGCTCTCTTTCAAGCTCTTTCATCTTAGTTTCTAAAACACCACGAGTTTTCTCATTCTCAAGTTTTTTAATCGCTGTGGTTAACGTGTCGATTTGCTTCTCTTTCTCTTTAAGCAATTCACGTATTTTCTTCTCTTGAGCCTCTTCCAAAGCAACTTTTTCTTTTCTGAGACTATTTATCTGACTATTTAATTCTTTAACGAGTCCATCGTGAGATTGGCCTTTAGATTCTAGCTCCTGAACTTTACGCTCTAATTCCAAAATTCTATTGGTTTTTTGCATCATCTCTGTTTGCATATGAATGATGCGGGATTCAAGGACATCGATCAAACTAGAACTACTCGTTACTAAAGCACGTAAGGCTTCTTGCAACTTATTACAGGCTGGCAGAACTAATTGAACATCAACTAAGGTGAAAATATCTTCGATTTGCTGAAGAATAGTATTATAGCGCGCTTGCGCTTCTTGACAGGCAGTAGTTTTATTAGCTAATTCTTGTTTAGCTTTAGCTACTTCTTGCTGTAGATCGTTTAATGATTTCTCTTTAGAACCAGGAGTACCCCCCCCCCCC
>NZ_JAPYKW010000002.1:300000-404923 GCF_036632095.1 Chlamydia sp. 04-14 | reverse complement strand
CCCCCCCCCCCCCGAATGAAGTCACGTTAATGGAAAGATTTGTGAGATTGATGATGTCCCCACCGTTGTCAGGAGTTTGTAGAGTAGTTCCTATGTCCATGATGACAGAAGATCCTGTTGTCTGGGTGAAAGACTTAGCTTCTACAGTTACGCCTTCCTTAAGAATAAATGATCCAGAAGACAAAGTCACAGGCTGTTTAAAATAAGAAGAAAGATTTTCCGGCTTACCGGTTTCTTCCTGTGATAGTTTCTCTCCTGAGAAAACAATTTTTCCTGTATAACTAATGGAATCGGCTGTTTGATTGATATTTAGTGTAGTAGCAGTATCCCCGTTATTTGCAATCGGATCATAGAAGAAAATACCAAATCCATCTCTAGCATTCAATCTCGTGAATTTCCCACTTGTATTTAAATCTATAGAATTCCTTTTGCTTGATCCTGAGTTTCCGGAAGTGGTTACAGTATTCCCGTCAAAGATAATGTTTCCGCGATCGGCAGTTAAACTACATTCACCACTAGTGTCTAAACAAATGGCACCACCTTTAGGATCAGCTGTTGCAGTTACAGAATTATTAGCAAATATGGTGGGGCCACCTGATGTTAGAATAAGCTTTTTTGCGTAAATGGCTCCCCCGCTAACTTGGGATGAGTTTCCTAGGAAAGTTAGCTGTCCATTACCTTCGAATTTTAGCTCCGGGTTGTTAGAAGTTTCACTACAATAAATAGCTCCACCTGAAGAATCTGAACTCCCGATTGTTTTGTTATTACTAAAGTCTATATTGTTGTTATTAATAATATTAGTTGTCGATTCAGAGTGTATTGCCCCGCCATGTTTCTGAGATGTGTTACCGCTAAATAATGTAGAATTCGATGAGTTTTGTAGAGTTAAACCTTTGCAAGTAATGGCTCCACCATTTTCTGTTGAGCAGTTTTGTTGAAAAAGAATCTTGGAATCATTGTCAAAAGTTGTAGTTCCCGTAGATTTAATTGCTCCTTGACCCGTTGTTCCAGGTGGACAGAAAGAGCATGAAAACATAGAAAATCCTGTCACAGATAAATTTTTACCTGCAGAAGTAGTCACTTCAATAGCGGCCGGTTTTGTTGTTGTATTTATATTTTCAAAACATAACGAATGATTGTTTCCTTGAAAAATTAAATCTCCCTGACTATCTGAGAAACAACTTTTGTTTTGAGGAGTACTTATATTTGCGATACACACATCCCCGGTACATATATATTTTGTTCCAGTGGCATTAGCTGTCTCTTTAGGTGTAAATGTAGCGTTTGGTGAGTTGTTTCCGTTATAACTATCTGATGAGGGTAATGTTATCTCTACGGGGGTTGCTAAGCTCATAGAAGTTGAGGCTATCAACCCCGAAGATATTAAGAACCAGTAGACTGGATGTTTCATATATTCATGCTCTGGGTGATTTGAGATTTCTTAAAACGATCACAAAGATATTTAAAAGTCAATAGAATTACATAGAGTGTTTAGAGAACCCCTGCCCGGAATAGGGCAGGGAAGATGAGAGAAATTAGAACTGGATCTTAGATCCAAGATCTACATTGTAGGTTCGAGAAGAGTCTCTGAGTTCGAAACTAAATTGACTGAAGATTTCGAAATTCTTGCTAAAAGACTTATAATTTCCTGCTCTTATAGCAAAAGCTTGTCTGGCTAAGTTTGTTGCTGTTGTTGTCCAAATAGCTCCAGTAGGATTGGATAGAAGAGAGGTTGTGCAATTAGGATTGCTTCTGACAATATCAGGAATATAAGTAAGTGTTAGATTGTAAGAAGAACGATTGTTTTTAGCAGATTTTTCATATCGTATTCCTATAGGTAAGGAGACGTTTGTTAGATGACTGTTTTCAAAATGTCTTCCTCTATCATTGTTGTGTTCTTTAAAGTCCTCTTGATGAGCATATACGAACTGAACTTTCATAAACGGAGCATATGTATCAAAGAAAGCGTAGCCTAATTCGATAGGTGCTGTAGCTCCAAGCTCTACTGCAATGCAGTCATTACCCCAATCGCCTTTAACTTGTGAATAAATAGTATCTTGAGGAGGAACAGTTCCAGGAGCATTTGTTTTTATCTCATTGGAAGCATGACTATAAGTTAGTTGAGCATCAAGAATTAAGGCTACTTGTAGACCTAAAGCTCTGGTTAATAATCTCTCCCAAGCAGCAAGGGATGAGATATGCTGATAGTAGATAGATCCTGTGTAGATATTAGCAGTATTTTTTGAGACGAGATAATCCTTATCTCGACCAAATAACTGACCAAATGCAGCACTAAATATATCTTCCGAAGGTGTTTGATTAAATACTCCCAAGAGGTATCCAGCACTATCGTGACGGAATCTAAGTTTTGTTGCAGTACCACTTTTATGTAAAAAGTTTGCTAATCCTGATACCCAGAAGCCTCTATGATAGTTAGAACCATTTGCATTAACTTCCATAAGGTTTTGAATTGCTCTTACATCTGAAAAAGCTCCCCATAACGTATTAGGAACTAAAGTTCCTCGACGTTCAGGAGAGGGAGCGTAACCGGTTTTGTTCCAGATTAATGTTGCGGTTTTTGTATCCCCGGTTCCTGCCCAGGTCACTGTCCAGTTTCCTTGATAGCCATAGTGAGTTGGGGGAACATAATTAGTCAGATTTTGTGCAGGAATATCAGGAGTGCTAGCTGTAGCTGCAGTAATTTCTATACCTGTGAAAGGCTTGTTTGTGGCAAGTATAGGGTAGTCATAACCATTACCATTATCATCAACAAAGCTAACCGAATTAATGGTAACTTTCTTTCCGGTTGTTGTTGCTTTAATTTTAGCAGGAGTAGCAACTCCACCATTGCCTAACGAAGCAACATTAATAAAGAGATTAGTAAGGGTTATACTGTCTCCATCTGCATTCGGAGTCTGTAATGTAGTTCCTAAATCCATAACAACAGAACCGCCCGTTTGTGTGAAAGATTTAGCTTCTAAAGTTACACCATCTTTGAGAATTAATGATCCTGCAGATAATGTGACGGGTTGTTTTAATGTTGAATTTAGATTTTTAGGTTCTTGTTTTTCTTGAGGAGTTAGTTTTTCTCCGGAGAAGACAATTTTTCCAGTATAGGTTGAATTCCCTTCTGACTGATTAATAGTTAAGCTGGTTGCTTGTGTTCCTGATGATGTCACAGGATCGTAGAAAAAAATACCAAAACCGTCTTTAGCTCTCAGTTGAGTGAATTTCCCATCAGTACCAAGATCTATAGAATTTCTAGTAGGTTTTTGATCAGCGACTATGGTATTCCCTACAAAAGTAATATCACCAAGATTCGCACTTAGACTGCATTCTCCTGCAGAATCTTTTAAGCAAATAGCACCACCTTTGGGTGAGGTAGTGTGATGTACAGAGTTATTAGAAAATAGAGTAGGACCGCCGGACGTAATGGTTAACTTATCAGCATAGATTGCTCCGCCGCTAGTTTCGGTTATATTATCTGAAAATATGAGATTTTTATTATTCTCTAATTTTAATTCTGGATGATTAGTAGTATCACTACAATTAATAGCTCCCCCGGAGCAATTGGTTGCGGAATGATTATTCGTAAAAAATACTTTATTATTACTAGAAATGGTAGTTGTACCTGTTGCGTAAATTGCTCCACCGCTCTTTACAGATTGATTGTCTGTAAAATTAGCAGTTCCGGTGACGCCTGTTAACGAGAAGGCTTTACAATTGATTGCTCCACCGTTTTCTTTAGATTGGTTCTTTTGAAATAGAACATTGAAAGTATTTTCAAATTTTACTTCTCCTACAGATTTAATAGCTCCTGCTGCTTGTATAGCTGATTTCTGTGATGGTGGACAGTAGGAACATGAGAAAGAAGAAAATCCTGAAATAAGGAGAGTTTTTTCAGCTGTTACATCAATAGCAGCAGGTTTTGGATTTCCAGTATCAGTAGTAATATTCTCAAAGCATAATTTACGCCAATTACCTATAAATGTCAGATCTCCCGCAGTCTGGGTGAAACAACTAGTTGTTAGAGGAGTTCCTTTCCCTGCATAGGCAATACAAATATCTCCACTACATCTATAGATAGTTCCCTCATTATTGGATGTAGATCGTGTTGTGAATGTTGCATTCGTGCCATCGTTTCCGTTGAAACTATTTTCGGAAGTTAAGATTTCTTCTGTTGCTGCGGAGAAGCATAAAGAGGTCGAGGCTATCAACCCAGAGGATAAGAACCAACAAACTGGATATTTCATATTTTTAGATCATAGATAGGTTTAGATAGACTAAAACCATCATAAAAAATTTTAAAAGTCAATGATATTGAAAGAGTTGGTAGGCCCTGCCCCGTGGTGGGGGCAGGGGAGGTGGAGGTGAGTTAGAACTGGATTTTAGATCCGAGATCTATATTATAGGTTCTGGAAGAGCCTCTGAGCTCGAAACCGAACTGACTAAAGATTTCAAAATTTGGACTGAAAGATAAGTAATTTCCAGCTCTTACAATGAAGGCTTGTCTAGCTAAGTTTGTAGCTTTAGTTAACCAAACAGCTGTAGTTGGGCTAACTAGCAGAGACGTCGTACAGTCAGGATTGCTTCTTGCAATGTCTGGTGAGTAGGCCAGAGTTAAATTGTAAGAAGCACTATCGTTCGCAGAAAATCTTTCGAACTTAACTCCAATAGGCATGGAGAGATTCGTAAGATTGCTGCTCTCAAAGTATCTTCCTTCAGTACTGCTATTTTCTTTAAAGTCCTCTTGGTGAGCATGAACAAGCTGGAATTTTAAGAAAGGCGAATACATATCGAATAGGGTAGAGTATTGAGACGCGATAGGCACAACAGCGCCAAGTTCTACTCCGAAGCAATCGTTACCCCAATCACCCTTGATCTCTGAGTAAACGACATTTTGCGGAGCATACTTATCAGTCATGTTGGTCTTCATATCATTAGAAGTATGACTGTAGGTGAGTTGTACATTTAATACTAACGGAGCTTGCGCGCCGATAGTATTTTGTAGCAGCCTATCCCAAGCACTCCAGAAGGAAGTATGCTGATAGTAGATAGAGCCTGCATAGATGTTAGAGCTGTTTTTAGATACTAAGTAATCTTTATCTTTTCCAAACAACTGACAGAAAGCAGCACTGAAGATATCTTCAGAAGGCGTTTGAGCAAAGGCTCCTAACAAGTATCCTACACTGTTATGACGGAACTTGCGTTTTGTTTCTGTACCACTTTTGTGTAAGAAGTTAGCCAATCCTGATACCCAGAATCCTCTTTGATAGTCAGCGCCATTGACACTAATGTCCATAAGATTCTGAATAGCGCGTACATCCGAGAAAGACCCCCATAATGTATTAGGAACTAATGGACCTTGACGTTCTGGATTAGGGAGATAACCAGTTTGTTTCCAATCAAATGTAGCTTTTTGTTCTTGTGCATTTGTTCCTTGCTTCCAGGTGACAGACCAATCACCTTGGTAACCATAATGAGTGGACGGGATAAAAGGATTAGAAGATGTTGTAGGAAGTGTTATTGAACCGTTATTACCAGCTTTTGCTGCTATAACAGATGTGAATGGTTGTGTTAAGGAGAATATAGGATATTCGTAGGCATTGCCATCAGAATCAACTAAACTAAGATTAGTGATAGAGACCGTTTGACTTGCTGTTGTTGCTTCGATTTTGGCAGGCGGGATACCCCCCCCCCCCCCCAATGAGGCGATATTAATGGAGAGATCGGTTAATGTAATAGACTCACCACTACTTGATGGGGCTTGTAAAGTTGTGCCTGAATCCATGACAACAGCACCACCCGTTTGTGTGAAGGATTTAGCTTCTAAAGTTACACCATCTTTAAGAACTAATAAGCCCGAGCCTATTTTTACTTTTTGTTTGAAGGTGGATTTGAGATTGTCCGCAACTTGTCTTTCTTCTTTAGTTAAACGTTCTCCAGAAAAGACAATTTGACCTGTATAAGTATTATCAGCTTCTTTTTTATTGATCTCTATCTCATCGGTACCACCATTATCGGCAATAGGGTCATAGAAGAAAATACCAAAACCTTCTTTGGCATTTAATTTCATGAATTTTCCACCAGTACCTAGATCTATGGAATTTCTGACCGTTTTCGCGCTATTCCCAGTTGTTATTATTTTGTTTCCATCGAAAATAATATCACCTAGGTTAGCTGTTAAGTTGCATTCTCCATTGCTGTCTTTTAGACAAATAGCCCCGCCTTTAGGACTGTTGTCTTTTGACGCACTATTGTTGGAGAATATCGTAGTTCCACCAGAAGTAATAGTTAATTTATTAGCATAGATTGCTCCGCCACTACTTTTAGATGAATTTTCTGAGAATACCAGATGTTTGTTTCCTTCGAATTTCAATTCTGGATTGCTACCATTACTACAGTTAATGGCTCCTCCTTCTGATGTTGAGCAATTTCTATTGAAGATAAGGCTAGTGTTATTTTTTATAGTTGTATTCCCCACAGCTTTAATAGCTCCTGTTCCTGTTGTCCCTGGAGGACAGAAGGAACATGAAAATAAAGAAAATCCTGAAATATCCAGAGTTTTATTAGAACCGCTGACGTTAATAGCTCCAGGATTACTGGCTCCAGCATTAATATTATCAAAACAAAGAGAATGTCCATTACCTATAAATGAAAGATTACCTGCACTATCAGTGAAGCAACTTTTATTTAAAGCTGTTGTTAATCCTGCATAAGCAATACATACGTCACCCTCACATGTATAATTAGTGCCATTGTTATTGCTAGTTTCTTTCGGTTTGAACGTCTCGTTTGTAGTATTTCCATTAAAACTATCATTAGAAGACAGGGTTTTGTTATCTGCTTGAGCAAAGCTCAATGAGGTCGAGGCGATCAACCCCGAAGATATTAAGAACCAGTAAACTGGGTGTTTCATATTTCATGCTCTGGGTGAATTGAGATAGCGTTAACCGATCACAAAAATAATTAAAAGTCAAGGGGATTAAGAGTGTTGAAAGGAAGAAGCCCTGCCCAGGTATGGGCAGGGGGGTGCTTTTTAGAAAGAGACTTTAGCTCCAAGATCTACGTTATAGTTTCTTGAAGAGCTTCGCAATTCGAAACCAAATTGACTGAACATCTCAAATCCAGATGTTAAGGCGATATGGTTACCTGCACGAACTATGAAAGCTTGTCTAGCAAGATTCGTTGCTGTTGTTAACCAAGTAACGTCATTAATAGCTAGTCCTGTCATACAGCTTGGATTATGACGATACACATCAGGTACATAGACTAATGTAAGATCGTAAGCTGTTCTTTCTCCATAGACAAGTTTCTCAAACTTTATACCGATAGGTACGGAAACATTGAGAAGATCACTACTTTCAAAGACACGACCTTCGCTTGTAGGTTCTTTGAAATCTTCTTGATGAGCATAGACAACTTGCAATTTTGCAAATGGTGCATAGCTATCAAAGAAAGAAGAACTAAATATGGGAATGGGCACGCTAGTAGATAACGCTACACCAACAGTATCATTACCCCAAGAGCCTTTAACTTCAGGATAGTCTGTATAGGTAGTTGTCATATTATTGCCGGAGTGACAATAGGTAACTTGAGCATCTAAGAAAATAGGGATTTCTTTAGAGAATCCTGAACAACAAGTGTTTGGTCCATTAAATAGTCTTGTTAGATCATCAAACTTACTTACATGTTGATAATAGATAGAACCTGCATAGATATTCGCAGCATTTTTTGCTACAAGATAGTCCTTATCTTTTCCAAATAGCTGGCAAAAAGCTAAGCTAAGAGTATCTTCCTTAGAGGTGTTTGTTGTCGCACCTAGTACATATCCTGAGCTGATATGACGGAATTTACGATTTGCCGCACTTTGATCTCTATGGAAGAAATTCCCCACTCCAGAAACCCAAAGACCGCGACGTGTTTCTAATATGCTATCTACGCTACGTTCCATTACGTCCTGAATAGAACGTACATCCGTGAAGGATCCCCAAAGACTATTCAATACCAGGGGAGCACGACGTTCAGGATTTGGAATGTATCCTGTTTTATTCCATTTAAAAACAGCTGTTTGTGTTTTGGGATCAGATGTAGCATCTTTTACCCAAGCGACAGACCAATTTCCTTGATAACCGTAATGATGTTCAGGAACACCTACAGTTGCACTAGGTACGTTTGTTGTTGTTACAGCTCCTTTTGCAGAAAGTTGGATTCCTTGAAGAGATAGCGTTTCATTTAGCTTATGATCTTCATAGAACTTTCCGGTAGGATCAATAACACCAATAGCTCCTGACAAAGTTACATTTTTAGTATTTGCAACTGCAGCAACTACGGCTAATTTTTTTCCATCCAAAGAATTTGGATTGATAGCTAAGTTTGTCAAGGTGACGTCTTCTGTTTTCGCAGAAAGCTTTGTTCCTGTATCCATCAGGATTTGAGAACCTGCTGTTTGCGAAACAGTTTTTGCTTCTACTTCAACACCATTTCTTAAAATAAGCTCACCAGCTGCTAATGTAATAGGCTGTGTGAATATAGTCTTTAAGTTATCGGCAACAGCAGCTTCTTCTTGAGTATGCTTTTCTCCAGAAAAGATAATTCTACCATTGTAGACTTTATCGCCTTCGGCTTTGTTTAAAGTAAGAAGATCTGCAGCAGTACCCTCAACAACTACAGGATCGTAGAAGGTAATAGTTTTCCCGGAAGCAGCACGTAGATTTATGAATTTTCCATTGCCTTCAATGTTAATCGCATTTCTCTTTATCGTAGCATTGTTAGTTGTAGCTGTAAGGTTATTTTCAAAGGTAATATCCCCATGTTCAGCTGTTATACTACATTCTCCGCTAGCAGCAATACCAATAGCCCCTCCCTTAGGCGAAGCATTGACAGCTTTGTTATTTGCAAATAACGTAGGACCACCAGAAGTTAGATAGAGCTTATCTGCATAAATAGCTCCGCCTTTCGCTGCAGAAGTATTTTCCTTAAAAATCAAGACTTTGTTATCTCTTATAGTAAGGACCGGTGTCGAACCTGTTTTGCTACAATGGATAGCACCACCGCAACCATTTCCTGTTCCAGAAACAGCATTGTTGTTAAAAACAATAGAGCTGTTTCCTGAAATAGTCGTATTGCCTTCTGAATGTACTGCTCCTCCAGAATTAACAGCAGTATTTCCAGAAAATACGATTTTTCCTTGGTTGTCTGAGATGTTAGCAACTCCCGTAGCGGCAATCGCACCACCCTTTTTCGCAGTCGTATTGGTGGTGAAGCTGATTTCCTTGCTCGAGCCGGTTAGAGAAAAAGCTTTGCAAGAAATGGCTCCACCATCTTCAGCGGAGTGGTTCTGATCAAAAAGAATACTAGTATTATTTGCTAAGTTTAATGCTCCTCCAGAATTAACAGCTCCTTTCCCAGTATTTACCGTAGCCTCTGGGCATTTTGTGAAACTTAGTTTAGAGAAATCTGTTAGAGTAAGGACTTTATCCGCAGTAGAAACGTTAATCCCGCCAGGATTTGCTCCGGAGTTTACGTTTTCTATGGATAGGCTATGCCCATTTCCTTTGAAAGTTAGATCGGCTGCAGTTTGCACAAAAGCAGCCGAAGCAAGAGCCGCTGCTTGTCCTGCATCTACAATAGAAATATCGCTCTCAACATTGTAAGTAGTTCCTCCCGCAGTGCTTGTAGATTGCGGACTGAATGCTCCATTTGCATCGAGAATAGATTCTTGAGTTAAAGCCACTTCCGCATGCAATTGCGAGAAGTGAAAAGATAATGGTATCGTCAGGGTTGACGATATTAAAATCTTATATAAAGAAGGCCTCATTTTATACACTTGTGGTGAAATGAAAAAAACAGTTTCGTTAAATACTCATTAGTACAAAAGAAAGCAAGTCTAATACAGAAAAGACTTGACATGTTTTATTCATTTCTGGTAAGAGGCCCGGTCGTTTCAGAGAGAGCGGGGTTTTAGAATTTGTACCTACCTCCTAGATCAAGGTTGTAGTTTCTAGAAGATCCGCGTAGTTCGAAAGCTCCATGACAGAAGACCTCGAAACTATCTGTTAGATGGTGATGATTACAGCCATCAATTATTAAAGCTTGTCTAGCTAAGTTTGTTGCTCCTGTGGACCATCTAGTATCTATAGAGGGTAGAAATACTTTAGATTTTGGAGCATCACGATAGATATCAGGCTGATAGATAAGGCTGATATTATAAATGTTGTACTTGTTTGTTTTCTCAAACTTCATACCAATAGGTAAGGAAACATTTACAAGGTGCGCGCTTTGGAAATTCCTATTTGCATTTCCTTTAGTTTCTTTGAAATCTTCTTGTTGTACGAAGACAACATGAAGTTTCATGAATGGAGAGAACTCTTCAATAAAAGGATTATCAATGACTATAGGAAGATAGCTTCCTAGTTCTCCGGCTACGCAATGGTTATTCCATTTCCCTCTTGATGAGGGATCGGGAGTGTGTTTTGTAGTCATAGAGTTATGACTTAAACTGTAGCTAAGTTGAGCATCAAAGATTACAGGAATTTGTTCAGGAAGTTTAGTAAGGATAGAACCTTTTTTATTTGAGAGCTTGTAGTGATTGATTAGTTTTTCACGTTTTGTATGGATAGATGCTGCATAAATATGCGATCTAGTTTTTGCAAGATGGTAATCTTTAGATTTGCCAAACATCTGACAGAAAGCAATATCAATAACCCTATCAGTGATGGGTTGTGTGCTTGCGCCCACAACATATCCCGAACTGATATGACGGAATCCTTTCTGTACTTTCATGGAGTCTCTATGGAAGAAGTTAGAGATTCCTGAAATCCATATACCCTTATGGAAGTCTTCGCCTTGGGTGCTAACTTCAACAAGTTGTTGAATAGCACGAATATCAACAGCAGAGCACCATAAGCTGTTAGGAACTAAAGTTGCACGGCGATTTGGTGTAGGTGTGTAACCTGCGGATATCCATTTGAGTTCAAAGGAGACTTTACCAGTATTAGTATCTTTAACTTCCGTAACCTCCCATTTTCCTTGATAGCCAACATTAGAACTGGTTGATCCTTGAGGGATCATATTAAAACCGGTAGTATCTACTTTTCCTCCAGCAGATGTAGAAATATCTAAGATATTTGCAGAGAAGTTTTTGTTTAACATTGGATTGTCGTAGAAATTCTGACTGCTATCTTGGAATTTCAAATCTCCAGTTATAGAGACATTTCCTGTTCCTGTCGCAGCAAGAGTAATGACCTTATTTTCGCTTAGAGAATCTAAGTTAACAGCAAGGTTGGTGATTGTAATTGATCCATCTGGGTTTGTTACTTGTGAGTTAGATACAGCAGGCGCAGATGCAGAAGGACCTATTGGTTTAAAGTTCATCAAAGAGGAAGCTACTAAATCAGATATAATTTTCAGGTTTGATTTAGAGGACACATTTACAACAGGAACTACATTATTAGGAACTGCTGGCACTGCAGGAGCCTTGGAACTAGGATTTTCAGCAGCTGGGACATTCGTTATGATTGATGTTCCGCCATCCATAATGATCAAAGAACCCTCTTTCTGTACAAAAGAATCTAAAAGAAGACCAGCTCCGTTTCTTAAAACAAGAGTTCCTGCTTCAAGAGATACGTCGGTATTGAAAACGCTCATTGCATTCAATGAATTCTTAGCTTCATCAGCTGTTAGTTTTTCTCCAGAGAATACAACCGTACCATTATAAGTGGCTTGTTTTGTTTCTCCAGAAACAGCTCCTTCTTTTGCTTCTGGTGCCTGTGCATCAGGAGCATTGATTTTTAGAGGAGTTTTAGGTGTTGCAGCTTGAGCTGCTCCAGGTGCAGCGGCAACTGCGGCAGCTCTTACAATTACAGAATGTCCTGAAGGACCTGCAGGTCCAGAAGATCCTGGGCTAGCAGCAACTGGTTTTGTAGTTGTAATAGGATCGTAGAAGAAAATCGTTTGTCCTGTTCCAGCACGTAATTGTGAAATTGTCGCTCCACTACCTAAATGAATAGCATTGTGGGAGGGTTTCGTAGGAGTTTGGGATTGGTTTTGATCTGCTTTAGCGTCTACTTGAGCTTTATTAGCAAAAGTTACAAACGCGGTTAGAGCTTTATCTACTTGCGGTTGTACATTATTTTCAGCTTGTCCTGATTGGGCTGCATTTGCTTGCACATCACCGGAAACAGCAGCATCTCCTGATCCTGCTTGTGGTTTAGCAGGAAGAGTAATTTCTTCAGCCGCTGTAACCTTGTTGCCTTGGAAAGTAATTGATCCTGTAGCAGCAGTAATGCTGATATCTCCATTATCAGTAATGAAGATAGCTCCACCTTTCCCGGAAGAGTTATTAGAGAAGGTGATATCTCCATCAGAAGATAGAACTAATTTCTTAGCATAGATAGCTCCACCACTAACAGTAGAGGAATTATTATCAAATGTAACAGTAGTATTTCCTGAGATGGTTACACATGGATCAGCGGCTGCAGCGGCATTTACTTGTTTTGGTGCGGGAGTACTATCTGCTGATAGCGATACAGCTCGTATAGAAGGAAGAACTCCTCCTGTAGCAGCGGCAACAACTTTTTCTGGAACTTTAACGGCCGGAACGGAAGCATCAGTAGCTGCTAGACAATGGATAGCTCCACCAGTTCCTGTAGCCGGTGTTTGAGATTGATCTGAAATAGCAGCCTTTTCAGCAGCAGGTTCTTTGGGAGGTATTTCTTTGGCTTGATTACCAGAAAAGACGACTGTTGTGTTTCCAGTGATATCGAAATTTCCAGTAACGGATACAGCACCACCTTGATCTTTGGCATTGTTATTTGAGAAGGTGCACGTCCCGGTATTGTTTTGTATTGTTGCTGAGCCTCCACTGACGTTAATGGCTCCGCCAGCTTTTTTAGAGGAGTTACCAGAAAATGTGATATTGACATTTCCTTTAAGAATAATGGCAGGAGCAGATGCATCAGGTGCAGCTTCTTCAGCTTTTGGACTAGCAATACCATTTTCACCGGAAACACCTTCAGCAGATATAGCTCCGATTTCAGGTGCACCGGTATCTGAAGATATCGTCCAGAGGTTTGCTGCAGCATTTGGTTCTGATGCGCTATTACTCACAGAATTTTCGGGAATTAATCCGCCAACTCCTGGAACTCCTCCAACAGATCCTCCGTTACCACCTCCTGATTCGGTTTTTTTAGGTCCTACATAGATAGCACTGTCTGCTTTTGTTTGATCCTGGTTCGTAGATTTAGCGAAGGATAAGTTATTAAATCCTGATAATGTTAAAGCTGATCCAGCACTATTATTAATAGCAGCTCCTTGAGCTTCTATAGTTATAGTATCAAAAGTGAGGGAATGACCAGATCCAACAAAAGTAAGAGGGCCTGCAGTATTTAAGAAACAGCTTTTATTTGCTGCTTGGGCTGCTTCAGGGGAGCGTTGGGATCCTTGGTCTTGAGATCCTCCAGAACTCGATGAGCTGCTATCTAAAGCGGTAGCATCAGCTCTTAGTATCCCAGCTAAAATTCTAGATGTTGTTACCGTTTCAGTATCTGAACTTGATGAAACTTCAGTGTCAGAAGTAGAGTTGCTTTCGGTGCTAACATCCGTCGTAGTTGATTCTGGTGAAACTTCTGTTCTGGATGATTCTGAGACTTCAGGCCTGGGTGATTCTTCTGTTTTTGGTTCTGAACTTGAATGATCTCCTTCAGAATTCGCTTTCTTGTTTTCCTTGTCTACTTCTGAATTTGAACTCTTATCTGATACTGGACTAGATTGAGATTCAACTCCATTTTGTACTTCGGGTTTTGCTTGTGACTGTGGTTGAGACTGAACTTCAGGTTGATTGCTGGAAGCCGGTGCTTGGGTAGAAGTTACATTAGATATAGATACGTCACCATTAAGAGTATAAGTAGTTCCTCCTTCGGTCGATGTTTCCTTGTAAGTAAATCCAGATCCATTACCTCCTGTTCCTGGATAATTATCGCTAGGACCTAAATTTACGTTTCCATTTTGAGGTTGAGAAACTTTTGGTTCAGGAAGTTCTACCACTGCTTCTTCGGCAGCAACAATAGAGGATAATGGAAGTGTAATTGCTGAGGAAATTAACAACCAAGGAACGGAAGACTTCATAACAAGGTTCTTTTGGTGATATGGAAGATTCATTCACGCAATAGGAGATAGAAATTAAAAAATCAAGAGACAACAGAAGAGTAAAAAGAGAGGAAATACTTTGAGTATTGGAAATGAAAAACATCAAAAGCCACATTATTTTATGTGACTTTTGATTTTCTCGTTGATGTCTATAAAACTAGGAGAACTATTTTAGGAAGAAATCTCAGGTTTTGAGAAGAGAAGGTCTAATTTTTAGGATCGCAATGATGAGATGTATGACCCTTTGTACAGCAGTCTCCACCTTGATGCTTCTTAGAACAACAACTACAATAGCTTATTAAAGAAATAATCCCGGCGATTCCAATAACAATATAAGTAATTTGTGTTGCTGTTGCGCTTGCGCCTCCGCATAGTCGAGCAATAAGGTTTACTTTATGATGAGTTAATCCTATAATTCCTACGTTCAATGCACAAAGAACAACAATAAGAGAGGATAGTCCCCGAACGAGTTTGCCTAGCATTGCTTTTCTCCTAAGTGATGTATACTTAATTCCATCTTTTAATCTTTTTTATAATTTAATAAAGTTTTTTTTTGTTTTCAGGCATTTGGGGAGACATTGACTTTTTGCATACAACGAGTTAAGTTGAGCAAGAAGTTTTTTTCATGAAAAACTCAAAATGGACATTAGCTTCATTACAATAAATTATCGGGATTAGGAAATGACACAACCCTATGTAACTAGAGAAGAAATTTTACTTTTGGCGAAGAGCTCAGCTTTAGAATTAAGCGAAGAGCTTATTCAAGAATACGAGACTTCGTTAAACGAAGTCATCGGCATTATGAAAGAATCTATTTCTATGGATGTAACAGATGTAGTTATTGAGGTTGGTTTATCCCATGTCATCAGTCCTGAAGATTTAAGAGAAGATGTCGTCGCCTCAAGTTTCTCTCGTGAGGAGTTTCTTATTAATGTCCCCGAATCTTTAGGGGGATTAGTAAAAGTGCCCACAGTAATTAAGTAGAGATCGCGGTTTTAGGAATATGTATCAAAAGAGTGCCTTAGAGTTAAGAAATGCTGTAGTGAGCGGGGAATCTTCAGCTACAGCGATAGCAGAGTATTTTTATAATAGAATAGAAACGGAAGATAGTCGCATAGGAGCCTTTCTTTCTCTTTGCCAGGAAAGAGCTTATGAAAAAGCTGCTAGTGTAGATGCGAAACGAGCAAGAGGAGAGCCTTTAGGGAAACTCGCAGGTGTGCCTATAGGGATAAAAGATAATATCCATATTATGGGATTGCGTACGACCTGTGCTTCTAAGATGTTAGAAAATTACATAGCACCTTTCGATGCTACTGTAATTGAACGTATAGAAGCTGAAGATGGGATTATTTTAGGCAAACTCAATATGGATGAGTTTGCGATGGGATCTACAACTCAGTATTCTGCTTTTCATCCAACAAAAAATCCTTGGGATTTATCTTGTGTTCCTGGGGGATCTTCCGGAGGATCTGCAGCTGCTGTTTCTGCAAGATTTTGTCCTATAGCTTTAGGTTCTGATACTGGAGGTTCTATACGTCAGCCCGCAGCATTTTGTGGTGTCGTTGGATTTAAGCCTTCATACGGTGCTGTGTCTCGTTATGGTTTAGTTGCTTTTGGTTCCTCATTAGATCAGATAGGCCCTTTAACGACCGTTGTTGAAGACGTGGCTTTAGCTATGGACGTTTTCTCTGGTAAAGATGAAAGAGATGCTACTTCTCAAAAGTTTTTCTCAGGATCTTTCCAAGATGCATTATCCTTAGAAGTGCCTAGTTTGATTGGCGTGCCTATGGGATTTTTAGAAGGCTTGAGAGATGATGTTAAAGAAAACTTTTTTGAATCATTAAATATTTTAGAGCGTCAGGGCAGCCGGATCGTTGATATAGACCTCAATATTTTACATCACGCTGTTTCTGTATACTACATAGTAGCTTCTGCAGAGGCTACTACGAATCTCGCAAGATTTGACGGTATCCGTTATGGATACCGTTCTCCAGAAGCTCATAGTATGGAAGATGTCTATACTATTTCTCGCGTTCAAGGTTTTGGTAAGGAAGTTATGCGTAGGATCCTTTTAGGAAACTATGTGTTATCTGCAGAGCGTCAAAGCGTATACTATAAAAAAGGTACAGCAATTCGTGCGAAAATCATTCAAGCTTTCCAAACAGCTTATGAAAAATGTGATGTAATTGCTATGCCGGTATGTTCTTGCCCTGCATTTGCTGATGGGGATATTCTCGATCCTATCTCTTTGTATCTACAAGATATCTATACTGTTGCTATGAATCTAGCCTATCTACCTGCTATCGCTGTTCCTTCAGGGTTTTCTAAAGAAGGTTTACCTTTAGGATTCCAGGTGATTGGTCAGAAAGGGAAAGATCAGCAGGTATGTCAGGTTGGTTATAGTTTCCAAGAACATGCAGGAATTAAGAATTTATACCCTAAAGGATGTAACAAACTTTTTGATGGAGAGGTGAAATAATGAGCGATGTTTATGCTGATTGGGAATCCGTCATAGGTCTTGAAGTCCACGTAGAGTTAAATACCAAATCAAAGTTATTTAGCTGTGCACGAAATCGTTTTGGTGATGAACCTAATACGAATATCTCTCCTGTGTGTACAGGAATGCCAGGGTCTTTGCCTGTATTGAATAAAGAAGCTGTAAGAAAGGCTATTTTATTTGGTTGTGCGGTTCAAGGTGAAGTAGCTTTATTAAGCCGTTTCGATAGAAAGTCCTATTTTTATCCCGATAGTCCTAGGAATTTTCAAATTACGCAATTTGAGCATCCCATAGTGCGGGGAGGACATGTAAAAGCTATTGTTCAAGGTGAAGAGCGTTATTTTGAACTTGCGCAAGCGCATATTGAAGATGATGCGGGGATGTTAAAACATTTCGGAGAATTTGCCGGAGTAGACTACAACCGGGCCGGTGTACCTTTAATAGAAATTGTTTCTAAACCTTGTATGTTTTGTGCAGACGATGCTGTTGCATACGCTACAGCTCTTGTATCTTTATTAGATTACATTGGGATTTCTGATTGTAATATGGAAGAGGGATCTGTGCGTTTCGATGTGAACGTTTCTGTACGCCCTCGGGGTAGTGAAGAACTACGCAATAAGGTAGAAATTAAAAATATGAACTCGTTTGCTTTTATGGCGCAAGCTTTAGAAGCAGAACGTTGCCGACAGATAGATGCCTATTTAGAAAATCCTAATAAAGATCCAAAAACTGTCATTCCTGGAGCAACATACCGTTGGGATCCTGAAAAGAAAAAAACGGTATTGATGCGTCTTAAAGAGCGAGCTGAGGATTACAAATACTTTATAGAACCGGATCTTCCTGTATTGCAGTTAACAGAAGCATATATCAATGAAATACGTGATACGCTTCCTGAACTTCCTTATGACAAATATCAAAGATATTTGCGTGAGTATGCTCTTGCTGAGGATATCGCTGCTATTTTAATTAGCGATAAGCATATCGCAAACTTCTTTGAATTAGCTGCTACAGAATGTAAGAACTATCGAGCTCTTTCTAACTGGGTGACTGTGGAGTTTGCAGGACGTTGTAAAACACAAGGTAAGAACCTTGCCTTTTCGGGGATTCTTCCTAGCAGCGTAGCTCAGCTTGTCAATTTTATTGATAAGGGAGTGATTACTGGGAAGATAGCTAAAGATCTTGCCGATATGATGATGGAATCTCCAGAAAAGAGTCCTGAAGCTATTCTTAAAGAACATCCTGAAATGTTGCCAATGACAGATGAAAGTGCTTTAGTTGCGATTATTACTGAAGTTTTGGGGGCTAACTCACAATCTGTTATCGATTATAAGAACGGTAAGACTAAAGCTTTAGGATTTTTAGTTGGGCAAATTATGAAGCGCACTCAAGGAAAAGCCCCTCCAAATAGAGTGAATGAGCTTTTGCTTATTGAATTGGATAAATAATAGTTGAAAAATCTCAAGATTTTTTGTAAGCTGTTGAGTATCTAAGGGAAAAAATGGCTCTTTTGAGGTTGAAAAACATCAAGAGAGCCCTTTTATTTTTATCCTTAGTTAGAAAAAAAGTCTTAAAAAAACCTAGCTTTTCTTCCTTTTCTTTCTTCTACTTTGTTTACGTTGTTGTGAATCGGAATTCTCTAGATCTGAAGATTCATCATCACCTTGACTTTGATCTCTTTCTTGTCTTTCTTCATCTTCATTTCTATTTCTAGATCGCGATGATCCTGCAGCTCCTATGCGAGATACTCTCCTAGGTGTTGAGGTGACAGGGCCTGTTGTAGTAGTGTCACTAGAGACAGGCAGACCTAAAGGAACATTTTGTATGGCAGAGGAGGAATCTTCTAGAGATTGAGGAGGCTGATATACGGATGAGAATGGGTTATAGGCATCATGTAAAAAAGAAAAGTCATCTTCTGCTTGAGGAGAAAATTCATCGCCTGGAGATAGATAATCGGAATCAGCTTGTTCAATTTCTATTTGGTTTCTCGATCTATGTTGCAGCACTCCCTGAGAGCTTCTAGAGATATGTCGATGACGCGTATGCGTGCGTGTTTCTTGATCTTCGCACTCACGTCTAGCATCTGCAGCATGATCTCTTCTTCTCTCTTGAGAAACACGCTTCACATCTTTTTCGGAAGGCGTAGTCGGAGTTATTGATTGCTCGGAAACTTCAATAACCTTTTGCTGAGCTTTTATCAAAGCTTCGGTTTTAAAATGTTGGAATGTGACCTTGCTCAATGAAACTAAAGCTAATCCTATAGTCATGAAGCCCATGAGGAATTGCGGATTAGCAAGAATAAGAGTACTTCCTCCAGCTGTAAAGTATGCTGAAGCGATTAACGCTGAAGCTATTCCCAAAAGAATGAACGGTAAAAGAACAGCGGTAATGGTATCGGCGATTTTTTGAGATCTTGGTGTGTTGGCAACATCAGAAATGAGCATAGTCACTCCTAAGGCACCAAAGATAAGCCCAGGGATTAATCCGAAAAGCAGTAATCCTTGCCCCTGAGAGGCAACAAGAATACCAATGATGGAAATAACAGCAATCGCGATAATCCCAATATCGAAAACATAACGCATCTTGGGATTGCGATCGGGGAGGGAGAGAAGTCTTCCGAAAAATCCTGTGGAAGAAGCACGAATACGACTTCCAATGCCCGTATGTGGTGCGGGTACCTGACTTTTAGGAACAGGTCGGTGTGATTGCCCTAAAGGATCTATGGGATTACTCATGCACGTAGCTCTGCTTTTTTATATTGTTTTAGATATGAAAATAACTATTTTAAAATCGTTATTTCATAACTACTTGGTTATATTATAAAAGTTATTGCTGTTTAGTTGTGATAGTTTTGTTTTTTAACTATGTTAATTTTTGGTAAAGACCCTAGTGTTTATTGAAACATTAGGTAACGATTTTCCAAGAAAGAGTGAGGATGGAAGTAATAAAAAATTAAGAATTTTCGTTTTCTAAAGTAGTTTCCACGTTGTGGTTCGCAAATTCGGAAGAACCTTTCCGGCTAGGATGAGAGAGGTCCAGAGATAATGATGAGGAAGAAGATGAGGTTTCTTCTGAAGTTGAGGATTTTTTAATCTCTTCAGTTTGTAAAGATCTTAAAGCAAATAATTCCCTATGGATATTTAAAAGCGTAGCGCTGGCGCCTACAGCTCCGCAAATACCGATCATAAAGAAGACGACCTCGGGAGCGACCATAACTAAGCCAAAAATAGCGCCAATAATAAGAGCAGAGACCAAAAGACTGATGAACCATGCTGCCAGATAAGGAAGAGCATGTTCGCAACTTCTTGTGGAAATTGCTTTTAATGCGCAGGTAAAAGGAATCAATCCTAAGGCCGAGAATGTGGCTAAAGGGAAGGTAATAATTTTGATTGTCCCAAGGATAACAGATACCACTACCTCAATAGCCATTGCCGTTTTCGGATATTGCTGTGCTTTATTTTGACAGCGACGTGCAAGGACCCTCTCAGGAAATGTGCAATCGAAATAAATTTGTGAGCTTTTTTTACAAACTTCACGACAATTCATTTTAACCTAAAAATGAACTTATACATTAGAATGCAAAAAGTTTAGATAGTTGTAAAATTTAGTACAACCGAAATTCTAATTAAAACTAAATTATTCAACGTATCTACATAAGATTTTTTTTATTCTTATTTAGAAAGAAAGTACAGCAGATCCACCAAAGAAGGCAGAGGATTTAAAAGGATGGTTTGTCACGTTGTTATTGTGACTATCTGCTAGAGAAATGTCACTGCCGATAGACCATCCATAAAAGAGCTTAATAAAGCTTCCTGGCCAAGGGCAGAGTCTTACATTACCTTCGATTTCACGGCCTTGATATTCAAAAATACCTTCCGAAGAGGCAAGATCATTGGAATGAAGTTTCTTTCGTAACCGCGTTAGACGGTAGGCGGCTCCAAAATCACAAACAGAGGTGCAGTTATATTCTATGGAGAAGTTCACCGGATAGATGCAGTTGATCGTGAGTTTATCATTAGGTTTGTAGGTGGCACCTAGTAAAGGCCAGGCCTTCTCTTGGTGCAAGCCTGTTTCATTGATTACACCAAAAATCACAGAAAGCTGTTGCGTAGCTTGATATTTTCCAGAAAGTACTGCTTGATATAGCCCATAGCCTGCTTCCATATTTTCTGGATCGATAAGGCTAGAAAGAACCACAGACCATTGCCAATTTCTTAAGGATAGTGTGTAGGCACCTGCAGATAGCAAAATATAGCTATAATATGACTTGTCTTGGAAAGTATAGTATCCTAGAGAATTTGGATCCCCAGGTACGGGTTGAGTATTATCCCAAAGAATATTTGCCCCTACATAACCTGTAGAAAATAGTATTCCCGATTGTGGAGTTAGGGGAAGAGTACAAAGGAAAGTTGCATCAAATTGGCGATAGCCAAGAGATTGATTGGGGAGTTTTTTAAAGTCAGCACTTTCTACTTGTAGGTATTGCGTTTGTAGAGAAAAAGGACGTGGCCTGGGACAGGCATCACGAGCTTCTTTATCAATGCCGCAGGCATCATGAACAATGTAGATGGGTGTGGAGAGTAGATGACCAGCAAGAGTCATCACATGAAATAACAACTTCAACATATCTCTATTTACAGCTCCTGCAGGAAATATCTCTCAGAATATCTTGTGAAGAGGAAGAGATGCTATCCCGGTTTTTGGAAATGAGTCTTAGCTATTTTGATCTATCTTAATAAAAGTTAGACTATACTTTCATAGGATAGATTACTACTTATTTTCACAGGAGTTAATGATGAGCGTATTTTTTATTTCAATAGCAATCGCCGTTCTTTCCACACTATGTTTTTAAGAGGTTGTAGAGTCACAAATTTCATCAAACGTTTTAAAATGTGTCTTGCAAACAAGAGATAAAACATCTTTCCCATGTGTTTTGAGGATAGATTTTCCAGCAGTCTTTACATGTGCTGAGGCGCCTTTCGGAAGCTTAATAGAAAAGCGTTGTTCTAACTTTGTCATTGTAGTGACAAAAGCTTCTCGAGCGAGTATAGATGCAGCAGCGACAATGATATCTTGTTCTGCGCGCACTTTCTGAATTACCGAGATATCGGTATTTTTCTTTTTCAAAGCATTGAGTAAAACGCTTTCTGAAGAGGCAAATTGATCAGAAATAGCAAATACTTCGCCCGAGGGGTGTGGAGCTAGATTATCAATAACTGTAGCATGTGCCCAAGCTAAAAGGATGTTGAGATTATGAAACTTCCCATAGAGCTGATTATATTTTTCAGGGTAAAGAATCATGACATCATAGCTACAGCACGCACGAATAGTTTTTGCTAATGATACAATTTGTGTATCATTGAGCAGTTTTGAATCTTGAATTTTTGTCTTATAGAGATTCTTTAGAGTATCTTCATCATGAGCATAAACTCCTGCAATACATAAAGGACCGAAAAAATCTCCTTTTCCTGATTCATCTACACCTAGGCGAGGACGGAGATCTTCTTCTATACGGTTATGGGTAAATGTCAATAGGATTTCAGGTTCTAGGAAAAACTCGATAAATTCTTGAGATCCCTTTCCTTGTACAACAAGTTTCCCTGAAGTATAAAGAGTGCAGCTTACTGATGGAGAACGTGCTTGAAAAATCGTATATTGAGGTTGTGTTAAAGTAAAACCTTTTTCCTCAAGACGATCTTTGAGTAAGCCGTGTAAAGAAGGAGATAGTTGGGTAACAAACGGTGTGGACATAAAAAGAAAGCGTCAAATTATCTTGGCGTACCAAGGATAGAAATTCCTATCCTTATGTTTTACTAGGCATATTTATCGTTATGCTATACATAGCACAAGGATATATAGTGTATATGCGGATTTCGGAGTACAAATTAAACGTTAATCCTGTATATTCCTGCAAGTGGGCAGGATCTTAAAACAGGGGAGAGTTTCTCATTTTCTATAAATGAGAATTAGGAAACCTCTAAAAATATTTAGAGGTTTTTATTTAAGGTGCCTGCAAAGGAATCTCTATGGCGGAACAAATTCATAAAGAGCTTTTACATTTAGGAGAGATATTTCGCACGAAACGTGAAGAACAATCCTTATCCTTAAAAGATGTGGAAGCAGCAACATCTATACGTTATTCATGCTTAGAAGCTATAGAAAATGGCTATTTAGGCAAGCTCATTTCTCCAATTTATGCTCAAGGATTTATAAAGAAATACGCAGCCTATTTAGGATTAGATAGCGAGCGTATTCTTCAAGACCATCCTTATGTTATGAAAATCTTTAAAGAGTTTTCAGAACATAATATGGAAATGCTTTTAGATTTAGAATCTATGGGGGGAAGAAACTCTCCAGAAAAAGCTATTCGTAGTTGGTCAAATCTTTGGTGGGCAGGACTTAT
Source organism: Chlamydia sp. 04-14 (assembly GCF_036632095.1). Taxonomy (NCBI): domain Bacteria; kingdom Pseudomonadati; phylum Chlamydiota; class Chlamydiia; order Chlamydiales; family Chlamydiaceae; genus Chlamydia; species Chlamydia sp. 04-14. The sequence goes on along the minus strand of NZ_JAPYKW010000002.1, from coordinate 381,878 downwards.
CGTAACAAGCGGTATTGTAATTTGGTGGTTAGGATCCCTACTATCTATTTTCTAGAATAATGAGAAATCTTATTGTAAAATATAAAATAGGCAAAGCTTTGCCTATTTTATTTATCTATTTTAATCTGTCTTGAACTCCTTATCCAAGGATTCCGGCTAAGCTATTTACTCCTCCAGAAAGCTTGAGTAGGTCGTCTTGATGCTTGTTGGAGAACCAATCCTCATCCTCAGGACCTTGATTATTTCCTGTACTTGACGAGGATGAAGTGCTACTTGATTGATGTTGACCATCAACTTCGGAATCATCATTTGGATTGTCAGGATCTCCTGGTCCAAATATGTGGGTATTATGATTTCTTCGTTCTCGTAAGAACTGTGAAAGTGTTGTTAAATTAGGAAGTGTAGTTGTGGGAGCTCCTCCGTCTTTATCTGTAGGAGCATAACCTAATGATAGAAGAGAAAGAAGAATCAATTTTAATAATTTATCAGAGGTAATTGTAAGACCATAGCCCCCCCCTTCTTCAAAGCATGATGCTCCTTGAGTTAGCCAATATAAGGTATTTTTTAATACCTCTATAGCTTTTTTCCCTTCTTTCCCTCCTAAAGGAAAGTTGTCATTATTATCTAATTGTATAACGCTAAGATGATTTAATTGGTGACGAAGTTTTGTCCAGTCTAACTGCTTAGTATAGTGAATCTTTGAACCCCCAACAGCTCCTGCAGAATCATCTTTAGAACCTTCGTCATTATCATAGATAATCCAAACAGACGGAGGTCTATGATATATTCCACTTTCGACATCACCATAACCTCGTTTTGTCATGAGAGTATCATTGTCATTTATTTTTGGGAGTTTTTTAGGATCATTAGCTGTTTCAAATAACTCTTTTTGAAGACCACCCATTAAGAGCTTTTTTAAACTAGCTTTTATCTCTGAACATTGTTTATCGAAATTGTCTTTTTGATTCTGACTTAAAGTTTTTCCTTCAGATATAAGAGAGGGGAAATCTGTTCCACCATGCTGCATCCCCATCCCTAAGACAATGGAGCCATGCTTTTCTTTCATATCTGATAGGAATTGTGAAAGATCTTGATTTGTTCTTTGAGAATCACTGGGATTTATAATACAAGTGCATAAACATTGGAAACAATGTGATAGCCAATTCGGGCAGTGACTATCACACCAGGGCCCACAATGTTCTCTACAATATCCAGCCCCACGTTGTGTACTAGGAGCATTTAATACCGTAGATACTATTTTTCCTGCGCATTTTATTTTGTCTAGTATATCATTCCCATCACCGAGCTTCATCTCTAAAGATATTTTTCCCCCAGGCTGTGTAGTTATAGGATTCTGTAACGGTTGGTTTTCTTGCTGGTTATGACCATTACCTTCTTGTACAGTAAATTTACAACCACAGCCAATGGGACAGCACATAGCTCTTCTCCGAAATTATAGTAAAAGACAGGGCATAAGATGTTCATGGCCTGTATTTTGTGATTAAAAAAATACAACATAATCTCAAAATGTGATTTTTTTTAGCCAGGAGTTTTTTCGATAAGGCATTGAAAATCTGTGAGATGAGCAATAGGGTTGTAAAGATAGATACAAGGATCAGAGTTGTGTGAAAATTCCTAGATTTTCACGTAGTCAAGATTGTTAGATATCTGTATAAGTTGAAGGGCTTGTTGGATCGAAGAGGCGGAGGAAGCCGCCTCTAAATCGTGTGTTGATGATTATCTTAAAAATAGACTTGAAGTCATAGCAGTGATGCTTTTAGCTGTTTTCAAAAGAGCTTCTTGAGATTTAGGATTTGTAGGATCCCAAAGCTCAGCACCATTTTTGGCTCCTGGTGTTACTCCATCGACGCACGATGCTCCAGCACTACTTACTGTGCTTATAGGTAAACGTCCGTTAAGAATCACTCTCTGTCCATATTTAGGTAGAGGAAGATTTGCTCCAGCATTGACTCGTACTTCGGTTCCTAAGGAGCGTGTATCGAGTCTGGGAGATTTAGGAGCACTTTTATCTTTTGTGCGTAGTTCCTTACTTGTATTTTGTAATTGCTCTAAGCATATAGGCTGTTCTTGCTCGGCACCTAAAGGAACAAATCCTAAAGATAGTAAAGAAAGAAGAAGTAAAGTACGGTATTTTGATTCTTCAATGTTTAAGCCAAATCCTGGGGAATCAAAGGTATTTCTCGCTTCATCTACATATTTATTCAAAGTGAGTTGTAAAACATTCACAACTGCTCGAGATTGAAACCCTAAGAAACCAATATCTTGAGAATTTAAATCCAAGACTTCTAATTGGCTAAGCTGATGCTGTAATCTTTGGATATTGAGATTATAGCCTGATCTTTGGTCATTAGAAGCTCCTTCATTAGCTTCAGAAGGATAAAGAATCAAACATGTAGGAATAGAAGGAATAGACGCACCATCAATAGATTCTTCTAAAGACTTTTTCACATTTTCTACTTCTGTAGATCCTTTTGAAGGGAGTTGATGAGCACTATTCGCTACTTTAAAGAGTTCTTGCTGGGACCCACCTTTTAAGCATCTTCCTAACTGATCTTTTGCTTCTCGACATTTCTCAGAGAATTGATATTTCTGTTCTGCAGATAAAGTAAGACCTTCTGCTAACAGTTTAGAGATATCCCAGGGCCCATTTTTCATTGCGACACCAACACAAATAGGGCCAAATTCATCTCTTTGATTTTGTATGAATCCGGATAGATCGTCGTATTTCTCTTCGGATCCTACTTGATCATCAGGGGTGATCATACAAGTGCAAAGGCAGTCAAAAAAGCAAAGGAAAGGACTCCAACAATTATCGGCACACCAGGGTCGGCAAGAATCTTGACAAAACTGGCTTGTACGTTGAACTCTCGCAGAATTTAAAGCATCTGAAACAAGATCTCCAGCAGCTCGAATCGTATCTAATAATGATGGATCACCCACTTTCAAATTAAATTCTGAAGTGGATCCAGGTTGTTTTGTAATTCCATTTAAAGAAACTGTTTCTTCTGTGTAGGCATCTTGATTTGAGCGGCAGCTCATGTTAATCCCAGGGCAGCACATAATTTACTCCATAAATAACAATGTTTTTTACTAAGAATCCTCATACTATCGATGATTCTTAATCCCATGCTAAATGGCTTTATGCACTTTTAAAGTTGTTTTTAAGAGGGTTCATAAGAGTTATTCACCCTTATGAAATTGGGGAGTATACATTGCTAAGTTTGAAGAAAATTTTTAAGAAACCAAAGCGTGGATTATCCTCATTTTCTGTGCTAACAAGCATTTAGGCGGGCATATATTATTCAAGAAATTATTTTAAGTCTATAAATTTTTTTTGAATTTAAGTGATCTCTTATTTCAAGAAACCACTTAAACAAGTTTGACGAAGATGATTTATATCCTTTTATTAAATATTTGCATGGCAGCAAATATATCCTTTAGACCATTAGAGCTGCCGATGAGCATTCTCTGTTGGAAAATATCGGTATCATCATCATCGTCATCATCATTACCATCGATCATGTTCTTTAGCCAATCATCATCATCCCGGGGTTGATAATCATCAACAGGGTTATGTATGCTATGTTGACGTTGAAGTATTCTTCTCTGTGATCGGCTAGATCCATCTGTACTCGTTGTTGAAGTCGTGGACACAATTGTTCTTACAGAAACATGAGAACTTCCCGATGTTCCTAGAGGGAAAGTTATTGGTTGATGTGTTATAGCGCCACCAACAGCTCCAAGTGGCGTTTCGGTTGTTGCAGGTGCAGTTGCCTTTTGTTTTTGGGTATAACTACATAGAGATCGTTTATATATTTTTACAAATGGATCAGTATCATCATCATGTTTTACGACCGTATCCCCATCTTTATCCACAGGGACATAACCGCAGCAAAGCAAAATTAACATCAAGAGTTTGATAAATTTGTTTATATCGTAGCAGACACAGCCACCACTGAGTACTAGAGGGGAATGTTCACCAGCAACTAAACAGAGAAAGAGTTCAAATATTGTAATAACTAGATGAGCTTCCTTTGCTCCTAGTTTTCCCACAGCTCCAGTTTCAAGGGATAATACATCAAGATTCGCGAGGCATTTTGTCATTTTTTTCTTATCATATTTTGTAGCCGTGGCTCGATCATAGTTTTCATTTTCTTCTGGTTGAGGGAATAATGAAGGTCTATGCAAATCTAACTGGAGTGGAACCGAAGTGGGTGATGTTGGACCAGTTTTTGCTGCAGGTTCTAAAACCCAGCATTTTGGAGGATTAGGTTTATGTTTAGGATCTTTCCAAGCTTGATCTCCCATAATTTTAAGTAAAGTAGGTAAAACGTGTTCTAGGTTTTCATCATCGAGAATATCTACAGATTTATCATAGAAGCATTGTTGAGAAAGTTGATTAAAACTTCCTGTAAGTTGTTTTTTAGCTTTTTTACATTCATCTTCTAATTTTTTTTCCTCTTCTGTAGATAGATCACGCGAGTGTTTCACCATATCAGGAACGTCCCAACCTAAATGTTGTACAGCCATAGCTAAGCTTAAGGGACCATATCGCTTATCCATGTCTCTCATAATATCGGGAATATTGGTATCCATAGGTGTTTCTAAAATACAGCATGCTTTAAAGCAGGCACAAAACCAACTTCCAAACCATCCACAACGATTCATGCATGGACCGCTGCAGTGATCATAACAGACCATACAGCCTTTTTGTACTTGAGGGTTAAGAATAATATTTTGTGTCGTTTCTACTATTGTTTGAATTTGTGCGGCAGTACCCTCGACTCCGCCCTCTTCATTGTCTTCATTAGCACCGCCTCCGAAAGAAATTTTTAATTCTGTTTTTGTTTTGCTTTTTGATTGTGTGGAAGTTGGTTGTTGTGTAACTAACGGCACGGATTGATTACTCGTACCGGGTTGATTTTCATCAGTTTCATTTTCAGTTGTTCTCTGAAAACTGAATGAAAAACCAGGAATATTGGGGAAACCAGGAAAGCACATATTATTACCTCTTTTAAAAGTTGTTCAAAGCTGTGCATCCGTGATGTATTTTTTGTGCATAGCTAGGTGCTTTCTAAATACACAAGGAAAAACAGCCGCAATCTGTCTTGTGAATTCACAACTAAAAACGAACCTTTCTGTTTTTTAAGTGCTCATGGGGAAGAGCTCATAAGAATTTCCTATTCCTAAAAAGCTCTTGTTTCTGACCCTAAGCACTTTAAGTGGGAAGCAGTATTATCAAATAATTTTTTTAAAATCTATATTTTTCAAAAAAATACTTTATACTTTGGTTGAGGCTGGGAGAGACAAGACTGGGATTTTTTTTGGAATTTGTATTTTGAAAACAAAAGAAAAAATGGTTGAGAATACGTTGTGAATAGGAGAAGTTTTTCTTTAGATAAAAATTTTTTAGTTGATTTTATTTCAAAAAATTCCTATGACTTTTCCCCTTATTATAACCAGGATGCGGTAAATCGTAATGAGATTGCTGAAATATCTTCCTAAGTGTGCTGTGGTTACAGTTATTACCTTAGGCATGTTGACTACAGCTGAAGCTGCAAAGAAAAAGCCCTTGCCAATGACAATGGCGTATTCTTTTGGCGATATTTTTGCACATTTAGAAAAAAGCAGTGAGGAAACGTTATTTTGTATTAATGTAGATAGCGTGATTCAACATAAGTATATAGGTTCCCCAGGTTGGTATCAAAATAGGTTGACTAAGCTATCCAAACGTTATGGAGATTTTTTTCAAGCAAAAAAGCGAGTCAATGAAGAGCAGATTATTATAGATACACTAACAAGCAAAGAATGTTTAGAAGCTAATGTTATTGATCAGTTTTCCCGTATACTTTCAGAATGTCAATGTTCTGTATTAGGGATTTCTTTATTAGGAATTGAAGGAGTTTCTTCAACCTTAAAAAATCTTAAAGACTGTGGTCTAGAAATACATTCTCGAGCATTCCCTACAGAGGATTTTTTCTTAGGGACAGGAACAAAGTGTAGTGATTCTGCGTTAGTGCAAGAGGGAATTTTATTTTGTGGAGCTTCAGAGCTTTCGGAAGCTATGAAGCAATTGTTTATTTATGAAAATAAAATACCAAAAAATATTGTATTTTTGAGTGATAATCCTGAAGAGATCAAATCCTTAGGTAGAGAATGTATAGATTTTGGGATCACATTTTTTGGTATAGTATATTATCCTGCTGCGGAAACTCTATTTTCCTATGTATATCCGTATTCGGCAGCTGTAGAGATTCAAGAAGAACAGGCATTGACAGTTATATCTGATTCTATCGCACAATTATCTCTAGATTCCCTTAATCAAAAGAGTTAACATCATTTACTTGAAACAAGCCTTTAGTATCCTCTCTTTCCCCCTGAGAGGATGCTTGGGGCCCTTTTTAATTTCTTTTCACATAGAAAAAAGTTCAACAGATAACTTTATATAAAAAAATATTTCCTCCTAAAGGGATGCTCCGTACAATGAGACGATTTTTTTCTTTGAGAGCGTTACTATGAAGGTAGTATTTTTTATTACGTTTTTCTTTTCTGTATTTTCCTTAGACGCAAGTATTATCAAAGTTTCTGATGTACAGGCTATCAATAAATACGCAAAAAAAGGTTCATTAGTTTTACTAGCATTAGATGAAACCATTATATTTCCTAAACAAATGTTAGGAACAACGGCGTGGTTTCGAGAACGTTTGGAAAATTTGAAAAAAGAAGAATCAGATCTTGATCCTATTGAAAAAGCTTTTGGTGAAAAAATTGCTGTGTTTTTCGCTACAGACTACGAGCTTATTCATCCTGAAGTTCCTAAGGTTATAGCTGCCTTATCACTATCCGAAGCTTGGGTAATGGGAGTTTCCCAATTGCCGATACCCATGGCAAGCCATTTTCTCCGTTCTGCGGTTTCTTTAGGTTTAGGATTTTCATCATGCTTACCTTCTCGTAGTGACGGATGGATACAACATCTAAAAACATTCGGAAGACCTCAACACACCATGTTTATAGAAGATCAGGTACTCTTTACAGGAGGTCTTATTAACAGAATTACCATGGAAGAGGTTCTTTCTACTCTATTTGCAACTTTAGAGAGACTACCGCAACAGGTGATCTATTTAGATGCAAATAAAGATAACCTAATCTCTGCAGAAGCGGCTTGTAAACAAGCTAATGTCTATTTCATAGGTATGCACTATAGCCCAGCTGTAAAACGTATAAAAGGATATAAATCAGATATTGCGAATTTACAATGGCTACAGCTAAACAACCAACTTTCCGATAAGTATTTTCAATCTTTGCTTACCTATGTGATTGGTCCTGAGGGCCAAGGATAAAGTCTTAAGAAATTAAGGAGAAGCCTTCTAAGACACAAAGTCTAGAGACTTTTCCTTAATTTTTAATCATTTAAAAAATAGAAAACGGAAGAGAAGGGATTCGAACCCCCGGTTCCTGTAAGAGAACTTCTGATTTCGAATCAGATGCATTCGACCACTCTGCCACTCTTCCGTGAACACTAGTGTAGGCATTCCTCACTAGGAAATCAAGCTCAACCATAATTTTCTCTACACCTCCTAAAGTACTAAAAACAAGATCCCACAGCTCCCCTTTTACGTTTTTCTATTTCTATATCTTAGAACAGATTCTCAAGGCAGTTTATTGAAAATAAAAGAGATGGGAATCTCTTTTGTTTATACGGTGAGTATAAAATAAAATTAATTAGAATTATAAGTTTCTAGATAAGCGAGTTAATAAAATTAAACATATAAAAACCATATTAAAAGTACATTTTTTGATTTAAAATGAATTATAGATTTTTGGTTTTTTATTTTATTATGTCGCAGCCGCTATATACGAACAGACTTATCAGTGAAAAATCTCCGTATTTGCTTCTTTATGCTCATACGCCGGTGAATTGGTATCCATGGGGTAGCGAGGCTTTTGATCTCGCTATAGCACAAGATAAGCCGATTTTCCTTTCCATTGGTTGTGCGCACTCGCGATGGTGTCAGGTGATGCTTCAGGAGAGCTTTGAAAATCCTGAAGTTGCTGCAATGCTAAATGAGCATTTTATTAATATCAAAGTAGATAAAGAGGAGCTTCCTCATGTGGCGCATCTCTATTTTGATCTTGCGCAAATGCTTTCTATTTCTGAAGAACATCAGAATTCTTCTTCTTGGCCTCTGAATGTGTTTTTAACTCCCGATTTATTGCCATTTTTCTCAGCGAATTACCTAGGGGCTGAGGTAAAATTAGGAGTGCCTTCGTTTTCTCAAACGATAGAGAAGCTTAATTTGATGTGGCAGGATCCCGAAGAACGCGAGATTCTTGTTCATCAGGCACACAAAATCCTTGAAATCGCTTCATTTATAGAAAGATGTTCAAGAAAAGAAATGCTAGAAGAGGGGACTTTACGTAAGACAGTAGAGGCTCTATACAAGGATGTTGATCCTCATTATGGAGGAGTGAAGGCATTTCCAAAAACCCCACCTGGACTATTGAGCCAGTTTTTCCTGCGCTATGGCGTGGAATATCAGGATAACAGAAGTTTATTCTTCGTAGATCGTTCTTTGGATATGATGGCTAAAGGAGGAGTTTTCGATCATTTAGGCGGGGGATTTTATTGCTATACTATAGACGATAAGTGGTTGATTCCCTGTTTTGAAAAACGTCTTATTGATAATGCCTTCTTAGTACTTGATTATCTTGATGCGGGCATATGTCTTAAAAAACCCGAATATCTCTCAATTGCTAAGCAAACCCTACGCTATATCCTTTCCGAACTTTATAACCCTGAAGTGGGAGCTTTTTATACCTCAGAACATGGAGAACATTGGGGAGTGTCTGAAGGGAAGTATGCTACCTGGTCAGGAGAGGAAATTCGCAATGTGCTTGGAGAAAACGCTGAGCTATTTTGTGAATATTATGGGATTTCTCGAGAAGGCTTTTGTAATGGGAGAAATATCTTACACATCCCTTCTCATATCGATATTGAAGAAATTGCAGATAAGTACGGCTGTAGCGTTGAAGAATTTCATGAAGTTATCGATAGGCTAAAAGAAAAATTACGTCTCCATAGAGATACTAAAGCTCACCCTTTTAAAGATGATCAATCCTTAACATTTCAAAATGGCTGGATGCTCTATACCTTGGCCTATGCAGGGAGAATCCTAGGAGATTCTTCCTATATAGATATAGCGAAGAAATGTGGGGAGTTTATCTGTAAGAATTTATGTAAGCATTCTACCTTAATGCGTAGATGGCGCGACGGTGATGCTAAATATTCCGGAGGTTTAGAAGATTACGCAGGGGTGATTTTAGGAGCCCTCGCCCTTTATGAGACAGGCTGCGGCGCACGATGGTTACTGCTAGCTGAAGATCTTATGAAAGAGGTAATTCTATCTTTCCGTTCGGAAAGTGGGGGATTTTATACTACAGACGGGAGAGACGCCGCCCTACTTTTAAAACAAGAGAATCTCTCCGATGGAGAGACAATATCCGGAAATGCTCTTGTTTGCCAAGCATTGATAAAGCTACATATGCTTACAGAAAAGAAGCATTACCTTACCTATGCTGAAGATATCTTACAAATTGCCCAAGCTCGATGGCACACGCATAAGTTTTCTTCTTTGGGAAATTTATTGGCAGCGCAGGCATATTTTTCACGTAGCCATCAAAAAATTCTTATTTCTCTAGCTAACGATCACGATCGTGAAGCTGTTTTATCTTGCTTTTCAGGATTGTTCCTTCCTCAGGTTTCTGTTGTTTGGATGAGTGCAAAAGATCGCGAATCTCTAGAAGAAATTCTTCCTGAATATGAACACTGTCTCATCCCTAAGGAAGGACAAACATCCACGGTCATTTGTCTTTTAGAATCAGGAATGGGAAGGAAATTTTCTAATATTGAAGAGTTTCGCGCTTACCTAAATTCAAAATAACTCTTTGTATTTCATGTATTTCGTATGAAGATTTTTCTCGAAGTGGTCAAAATTTGGTTAATTTCTTATAGTTAATCCCTAGACACGTCAACCATTAGGGAGTAGCAAATCATGAAGAACAAAACACTAAGCGTTTTCTCTTTGGTGGGTTTGGTTTGTTCGCCGGGATTTTTATTAGGACATGAAGGTCCTCTTCCTACGCAACGCGAGTATCAAAATCTTACAGAGAAAGTTCCTGAAGATCCTGCAGGAATTGCTATTCATGATCGTGTGCTATTTAAAATTGATGAAGAGAATGTCGTCACCACTTTAGATGTTATCCAAAAATTAAATCTTCTTTTTGCTTCTTCTTATCCTCAGCTCATAGATTCTTATCCTGCACGTTCACAATATTACACGGCAATGTGGCCGGTAGTCTTAGAGTCCGTAATTGATGAGTTTTTGATGGTGGCTGATGCTAAAGCTAAAAAAATTTATGTGGATCCTACTACAGTGAATCAAGAAATTGAAGCGATGTTCGGTAGAGATTTGTCTTACTTTTACGTACATTTCGATATGACTCCTGAGGATATATTCAATGTAGTAAATCGTACATTGATTGCTCAGAGAGTGATGGGCATGATGGTACGCTCTAAAGTCATGTTAAAAGTTACTCCAGGAAAAATTCGCGAGCATTACAATCAATTAGCTCAGGAAGCAGCAAAGACCACAGTATGGAAATACCGTGTAGTCACAATTAAAGCAGCTACAGAATCATTATCGAGTCAGATTGCTGATAAGATATGCGCACGGCTAAATGAAACACAAAGTTGGAATAAAGAGCGTTTATCTGCTCTGGCTCTTTCTCAAGGAGGACAGTTTGTCTGTTCCGAAGAGTTTTTGCGTAATGATAAGGAACTATCCGATGCTCATAAAACGGAATTATCTAGTGTGGACTATCCTATAGCTATTTGTAGTCAGCCTAAAGCACATAAATCTGGATACAAGCTTTATGTGCTTCTTGATAAATCTGCAATGGCCATGCAGTCTTTAGAAGAAATGGAGACGCAGATTAAGCAAACGTTATTTATGAATTATGGTGAAACAATAGAGAGTCAGTATAAAATGAAATTACGTGCTCGTTATGGCTTTGACTCTTCTATGATTGCTAAATTGCTTTCTGAAGAAGCTCCACCGCTATTTTCATTGCTTTAGGAGATCGCTTGTCACGTAGTTCTCCTGAACAACTTACTAAGTTTTTAGCCCAGGTTCATGGGCGTCCTAAAAAAGGCCTATCGCAGAACTTTTTAATAGATGGGAATATTCTAAGAAAAATTCTTTCTGTTTCTTGTGTGGAAGCGGGAGATTGGGTTCTAGAAATAGGACCAGGATTCGGAGCTCTTACCGAAGTACTCGTTGATCAGGGAGCCCGCGTTATTGCTTTAGAAAAAGATTCCATGTTTGAGGAAACATTAAAGCAACTTCCTATAGATTTAGAAATTACAGACGCTTGTAAATATCCTCTAGCGCAACTGCAAACCAAAGGTTATCGGGGGAAAGGAAGGGTGGTTGCGAACCTTCCTTATCATATCACAACACCTCTGTTAACAAAGTTGTTCTTAGAAATTCCTAACCAATGGAAAACGGTCACGGTGATGATGCAAGATGAAGTTGCTCGTCGTATTACCGCTCAGCCGGGAGGGAAAGAATACGGATCATTGACTATCTTTTTGCAGTTTTTCGCTGACGTGCGCTATGCTTTTAAAGTCAGCCCAGGCTGTTTTTTACCCAAACCTCAGGTATCCTCAGCGGTTGTCCATATGACAGTGAAAGAAACCTTTCCTTTAGAGGCCCCTCTTCATGCGCAATTTTTTTCTTTAACTCGGGCAGCTTTTGGACAGAGAAGAAAGCTCCTGGCTAATTCTCTTAAAGATCTTTATCCTAAAGAACAAGTTTTTGAAGCTCTAAATCAATTAAAACTTTCTGAAAAAACTCGTCCAGAAACACTTTCTCTCGATGATTATATAAAACTTTTTCATCTTCTATCTTCGCATTCTTAAGAGGCCCTAGAGACCTTCTTAAAGAAGGTTTTTACTTTATATATTTAAAATATAAATTAAATATATAAAATTTTAATTTCATTTTTTTATTAGTGATTTTTTTATTTTATAAAGACGTTTTTTTTAACGAAAAAGAAAGAAATAGAAAGCACAATATGATATTATCTTTCGTCAAGATTACAGAAGAATAGGGGTTTAATCCCTAGGATTTTGTTTCTAATAAACATTTCAATAAATACTCTAGGAATCTCTCATGGAGACTTGGTTATACTATTCCAAAGTGCGTACGCGTAGTTACATTCCCTGCCTTCCGATTTTATCCCCAATCATGTTGCAAGCGGATCAATGTCTTCCTACGTTATATTTATCACCTTTTAGCCGTTGCTGTGGAACGACTACATTTGTAGCTTCCGTAATAGGTTAACTGGTAGAGAGGCTATTTAGAGAATTTCATAATTCCCAAGCAAATCATATTTAAACAATACTCAGTTTGTTAGACGGCGATTTTTTTGTGCGGAAGTTAAAGTGTGTAAGAATACGTTTAACCATGCTATCAGTATCTAATCCCACCCTTTTTAATAAACTATCCTTATCCCCATGAGAAAAGATCGCATCGGGGATGCCAAAGTGTAAGACATCAACTTTAAAGCTGTAGGTAGCTAGGAAATCATTAAATTCCGAGGCTAAACCTCCGCGGATAGAGTGCTCTTCTATAATGATGACTTTAGAATGGTGCATCAATAGGATGCTAAAGAGATTATTATCAAAAGGTTTGATGAATATAGGATCAACAACAGTTGCGGAAATTCCGTGAGCAAGTAGTTGCAATTTTATCGATAGGGCAGCGCTACACATGTGCCCAAGACCTACGATCAATACATCCTCTCCCTGACTGAGAATTTCTCCTAATCCTGGATCACGATGCATATGGATATCTGTAGCTATAGGATCACCTTGAAGTGCTGCGATATTAGGATAGCGAATTGCAGAAGGACGTGTCCATTGAAGTGAAGATTGAAGAAGTTGTTGGAAAACTATTGCGCTTCTTGGCTGGCAGATAATCATATTGGGCATAGCACGAAGGAAACCCAAATCGTAAATGCCGTGATGGCTGCAGCCATCACCATAAGCTAAGCCTGCACGATCTATAGCAAAGATTACCGGTAGACTTTGCAAACATACGTCATGGAATAGATTATCCATAGCGCGATGTAAGAATGTAGAATAAATAGAACAAATAACAGGAGCATTGGCTTTGGCAATGCCCGCTGAAAACGTTACGGCATGGCCTTCAGCAATGCCCACATCTACAAAACGTTCTGGGAATTTCTCTTTAAAAGCTTCTAATCGTGATCCCAAAGACATCGCTGGAGTAATAACATGTAAATTCGGAGAGCTTTCTCCAAGAGAGCAGAGTGTTTTTCCAAAGATGTCGGGATAGGTAAGCTGTGGCTTAACCGTGGGAAGTAGCTTATCTTCTGCAGCAGCATTAAAATTTGCCTTCACTCCATGGTATTTGGAGGGATTTTCTTGGGCGATTTCTAGCCCTTTACCCTTTTTTGTACAGACATGAATAAGAATAGGGAAAGGTAAATCACGTACAGTTTGAAATAGAGATACTAACTTTTTTATGTTGTGACCGTCTACAGGTCCCATATAGGCTAAGTTAAACTGCTCAAAAATAGGAATGGGACAGAAGAAAGATTTTAAGCAGGTAGATACTTTATGCGAGCGTTTAGCTATACTATTGCCGTAACGGGGGATCTTCATTAGCCATTTTTCTAACTTTCTAGAAAGTAAACTGAATTTGGGATGGTGTATCCATCGAGATAAACTCTTAGACATGACACCCACGTTTTGAGAAATGGACATGTTGTTGTCATTTAAAATGACAATGAATTTAGATAGATCGGGATTTATGTTATTCAATGCTTCTAGAGTTAATCCGCAGGAAAAAGCTGCGTCACCAAGAATAGGAAGAACGTGAGTTCTAGAATTTTCTGTAGCCTTTGCCATGCCTAAAGCTAACGAAAGTGCGTTGCCTGCATGACCTGAGAAGAAAAGGTCATGGACACTTTCAAAAGGCGAGGTAAATCCACTCAAACCATGATCATGACGAATCCGATTAAATTCCGCAGTATTCCTTCCAGTAAGTAATTTATGAGGATAGGCTTGATGACCGACATCAAAGATAAATTTATCCTCAGGAGAGGAGAACACATAATGCAAAGCTATCGTTAATTCAATGATACCTAAATTAGAAGCTAGATGCCCTCCAGTTTTGGTGAGAACAGAAATAATTTTATGACGCATTTGCTCAGCAAGAAGAGCAAGCTCAGCAAAAGAAAGCTTTTTTAGATCTGCAGGAGAGGATATCTGACTTAAAATAGAGAAAAATTGAGAAGTCATGGCTTTGTGGTCATAGCAAATGTTTGTAAAACAGGCTGGTCTAACGTATCTTTTAGAATCGTGCCATTAGGCTGTACGGAAAGAATATAACATTGTTGATCTTTGACTAAGATCTGATCTAAACCCTGGTGTATTAAAGAAAACATTTTTTCATAAGTAACTAAAATATCATCCAAAGAATCAAGAGAATCTAAGTAATTTTGTAGGGAACGAAGTTCTTGAATTATGGAATCTAAATCCTTAGGTAACATCGCTCACTCTACAATTAGTGCGCGAAAGATTCTTCTTCAGAAAGAAGATCTTCATTTCGCTTTTCTGATAACTCACGTACACGTTCTTCTGCTTTATGAATACGTGACTCGCAAATACGCATTAGCGCATCTGCTTCTTCATAAAGCTTTAAAGAAGAATCTAAAGATGTCGAAGGTTGATTCATGAGATCTACGATCTCTTCTAACCTTTCCATAGCCTTTTCAAAGGGAATTTCTTCCATGGTTTAAGACTCTTGAGTTTCAAAATTCTGAATATCCGTTACAGTAAGAGTGGCTTCCCCATCCTGCAGACGTAATCTTACACAACTATGTTTATGTAAGCTTTTTGCGGAGATAATAGCGAAATTTTCATTAAAGTCAAAGAGCATAGCATACCCACGTTTTAAAACATTTTTAGGATTTAATGAACTCAGTTGTTTAGAGGCTGTGTGATATTTTTCCCGATTTCTTTCTACAAGATGGTGTAGGGAAAGTATAAGATTTTCGCGAGTGCGAAAATAGTGCTCTCGATGCTCGTATACAGTATTGATAAAAATACTAATTAAACGTTTCTTTAAAAGATTAAGAGCATGTTTTTCCTTAATAAATTGCTGATTTAATTTAATTTTAAAATGTTTTAATAGTGTTTGCTTGTGTTCTAAGGATTGATGAAAATATCTTAAGCGTTGAGATAAAGCTCTATGAATTTGTTGTTTCCAAGGATCTAGTCTTTGAGAAAACAGCTGTGTATTATGAAAAACAAGATTTTTTTTCATATGTACACAGAGGTGTTTTAAAGCGCGTAGGCGATTGTGGAAGGCCTGAACGATCATTTTCCAAAGATCCTGAAGACGGTACTTCATACGTTGTAACACGTCACTTTGCAGCCACCGCGTATATTGTGTATAACGCTGTTTGCATTGTGAAAGCTTTGTTTGTATAGACCGTTGTACGGATAAGCAAAGGTAGTCTAAAGACTGCTGCGCTGAACGGAAAAAATCTACGTGATCTAAATAACGCTTCCATTGCTGAATTTGTTTTGTTTTCCCTGAAAGAAGTTGTTGTGAATGCGCATTTAGGTAGTGTAAATAACTTTTAAATACCTGGATTTGCTGTTGACTACTTTGACAAACAATTTCTGCAGCAGCAGAAGGTGTGGGAGCTCGAACATCCGCAGCAAAATCGCATAGTGTATAGTCAGTTTCATGACCTACAGCAGAAATGATGGGAATCGAACTAGCGTCTATCGCTTTGATAATGATTTCTTCATTGAAAGCCCAGAGGTCTTCAATGCTACCGCCACCGCGTGCTAAAATAAGAACATCCGCTAGTTGTTCTTGATTCATTACTTCAATAGCTTGAGAAATCTCTTTCGCTGCCGTTGTTCCTTGGACTGTTACAGGATAAATAAGAAGTTTGTATTGATAACAACGACGAGAAAGAATACGTAAAATATCTTGAATTACTGCACCTGTAGGGCTGGTAATCACTCCGATACATTTAGGGATGGCAGGAAGGGTTTGTTTTTTCTCTATAGCAAAATAACCTTCAGCAGCGAGACGCTTCTTAGTCTCTTCAAATTTTTGTAAGAGATCTCCCTCTCCAGCATAAACTAAGGCGTGGGCTACAATTTGGTATTGACCTCGTGGAGCATATACCGTGAGTTTCCCATGAATGATTACAGAATCACCATCTTTAGGACGACGATCGAAATATTTACTTTTAAAATGGAAAAAAGCCCCATTTAAAAAAGATTTATTATCTTTAATACCGAAATATAAATGCCCACTAGGTTGTAATGAAACATTACTTAACTCTCCTTTGACCACAATGTGGCAAAAATTGGACTCAAGGAGATTCTTTATAGATTCTGTAAGAGTCGTTACTGCTTGAGGAGAAGATGAAGTTGTCATGCTCTGGAATACCGAGAGGTTTCAAGTTCTATTTATTTTTAAAATAAATTACCTTCTTAGTAGAAAACTAGCAAGAACGGTGAATCCGTGTCTATAGTGAGATATGGGTGTTAAATAACAAATTGAGGACATAGATGGAACGTAAGAGTTATGTTTTTGGTAATTGGAAAATGTATAAGACAGTTAAAGAAGCTAAGGAATACATAGCTGTTTTAGGTCCACTGCTTAAAGAGACATTACCTGCGTCTGTAGTCGGTATTACTCCCGCATTCACGGCATTAAGTGCTTGTGGTGAGGTGATAAAAAATTCTAACTATCCTATTTGGTTGGGTGCGCAAAATATCCACCAGGATAGTTCTGGAGCTTTTACGGGAGAAGTGTCCCTGCCTATGCTCAAAGAATTTGATGTAGATTATGTGCTTTTAGGACATTCAGAACGTCGTCATATCTTTCATGAAGAAGATGCTACAATCGCTCTTAAAGTTGCAGCTACATCTCGTGAGGGAGTTGTCCCAGTGTTATGCATCGGAGAAACTTTAGAAGCCAGAGAGAAGGGCACGACAAAAGATATTTTATCTAATCAGTTAATGTTGGGTCTGGCTCAGCTTCCTGAAACTGCTTCTGTAATCATTGCTTATGAGCCTGTTTGGGCAATAGGTACCGGTAAAGTTGCCTCAACTGCAGACGTACAAGAAGTCCATGCGTTTTGTCGCGAGGTTCTTGCTCGGATATTCTCAAAAGAAAAAGCCGATACAATTTCTATTCTTTATGGAGGTTCTGTAAAGGCCGATAACGCTGAGGGCTTTGCTCATTGTCCAGACGTAGATGGTTTGTTAGTTGGGGGAGCTTCCCTAGATCCTAAAGTTTTTGCCAGCGTTATAGAGAACTTTAACCTCTAGATTTTGTGATATGAAAAATTTTATTGATTTTTGAATCGATGGTTTATGAAAAATTTTCATAAATTATGCTAGAGTTCAGTCTGAGAATAGTGTTTCAAAGCAATAAAATGTTTTTCAATATGGTGATTAATTTAGTTTTATAAGAGAATGTTATCTGAGCCTTTTTAGGGATTTTTACAGACTATTGAGAAGCCTGCATAGAAAAAGATCTTTTACATGCTAAGCAGTGCTTTGTTTTTTTGAGACTGTAGATGAGAAGATAATAAATTAAAGGGCTAGAAATTCACCCCAAGTAGGTTTGTTGATTTAGGAGAAGCGTCGTGACTGGCTTGTTTTATTCATTTTTATTTATTTTTCTTCTGTTGTGCGTAATTCTTTGTGGATTGATTTTGATTCAAGAAAGCAAGAGCATGGGACTAGGTTCTTCTTTTGGTGTAGATTCAGGAGATTCTGTTTTTGGTGTATCTACCCCAGATATCTTAAAGAAAGTAACAGCTTGGCTTGCCGTAGCTTTTTGTTTTAGCTGCCTGCTTTTATCTTTCGCCACAACACACTTAGGAAAAAATTCTCAAGAGCTCCCTGTCAACGCTCTAGAACAAGTTTCTCCGGATGGAGAGGAAGTCCCTAATGAATAACATCTCTATTAAAGATGACGAATCTTTATGTAAGGTGAGATATTTATTCTTAGGAAATAAATTTTAAACAGTCATGATCTTATGAAAAAAATCTTCTATATATTCTGTTTCTGTGGTCTACTACCTGTCGCTACAACGTTTTCTGTAGAAGAAGTTCAGGAAGAGATAGAGCATCCTTCATTATTACCTACGGTCTGTCCCTTCTATTTAATAGAAGAAGCTAATTAGTAGCTTAATCTGCGGGTGATAAATAATGATTAGAGAATTAGAATACTACGGCAGCCATACATTACGTAGAAAGGCTGATATAATTCCTGAAATTACTGCTGAGATTCGTCAGTTAGTTCAGGATATGTATGAGACTATGGTAGCTCATAAAGGTGTAGGTTTAGCTGCTCCTCAAGTGGGAGAAAGTGTAAGTCTTTTTGTTATGTGTGTTGAGGGAGAAACAGAGGATGGAGATTTGATCTTTTGTGACTTTCCTAAGGTATACATCAATCCTGTTCTTTCCAATCCTTCTGAAGATCTTGTAATTGGTAGGGAAGGGTGTTTATCTATCCCTGGATTGCGCGCAGATGTTTATCGTCCTCAAAGTATTACCGTAACCGCTCTTAATCTTGATGGTCAGGAATTCACAGAAAAGTTAGAGGGATTCCCAGCACGTATTATCATGCATGAAAACGATCATCTTCTTGGTGTTTTATACATTGATAAGATGGAAGAGCCTAAAGATCCTAAGAAATTTAAAGCAGCATTAGAAAAGATACGACGTCGTTATAATGCTCATTTAAAGGAAGAGGATCGCGCCTCTTAGTTCTTTATTTCAAGGATTTCTCTAAGTCTTTTAGAAATCCTTATCTTTCTTATCCAAAGATTATTTATTAAATAGGCGTTTAGGTTTATCTAATTTTAGATAGAAGAAGAAGCGGTTATCTGCTTCTCGTTTCTCATACACAGAATATAGCTGCCAATGTTCAAAGACTTTTGTTCCTAAAATCATCTGGTATTCAAGATAACTTGGTGTATTTGTCCTATGCCAGCCATATCTTAGTGTTAAATGGTAATTCCAACAGGGATGAGGACGAATAAAAACCTTCCCCAAAATGAGATTCCGACGATCAGATAGAGGAGAATTAAAAAGCTCTTCAGGAGAGCGGCTAACATCTAAGATATAGTTTTCCTTATCACATTTAAGAAGACTATATTTACTTCTATGAAGGAACTCTAACGTTAAGCCTACGTTATCACTTCCTACCCATTGCCAAAGAAGATTCATGTGATCCCAGCAATGTTTTTTCCATATCCATTCAGCATCCAAAGATAAAGTGTTTTTACGATCCAAAGGTAGAGAAATCGTACATGCTGTTTTTGGAAATGTTGATCTAGCAAATGTATTTTTAAAAATTTGCGTTGTCCAGAGTTTTGCCGATGCTCGCGGAGCACTAGGGGAAACCCTATTTAATATGAAAGACTCTATACCAACTTTACATAAATGTAGAGAGGAGAAGGCATCGTTTATAGAAAAGATGTAGTGTTCATGATTTTTTGCTAAAGGATGCGTCGCCGAAGTAAAAGAAATAAAAGGTTCTACGATATGTTTTGTATGGAGGTAATTTTTATATGCTGAGAAACGATAGTCTAAATTTACCTGTGCCGAGGCTTGAGTATGCCTTAAGGAAGTCTTTGGAACATTACTGTAGTAAATCGCCGATGCAGATACTGTCGGTGTTAGCGTTCCTATCAGCAAAGGAATTGTACGGTAGATCTTAGGAGATGCTGAAGCTCGTAATGAAGAAAAATTCGATCCTGGAATATTATTGCTAAAGGCAAAGTTTAAGTACCCACACTCAAACAGGTTCTCAATAAAGATTCCCGTATTTTTGATATTCACAGGGTGCTGCTTCAAAGATAAATAGGGAAGCTCCTGATTTACATTCTGGAAAGGATTGACCTTCACCGAAGAAGATAAGCTGCCATCAAATAATGTATCTCGCCATGTTAGACTAACTTGCGTAGGACCTGTATTTTTTAACGAGAAATTATTGGGGAAAATATCTGCGACGGTTTCCCAACTATCACTAACATGATATTCTCCTGATAATTTTGCTTGTTTTCTTGATAGAGAAAAGTTCCCATGAAAGCGATAGCGATCTCGAGGTTCTGCCATATCAATCGCTAGACGATGGGCATAGTAACTTTTCATATTAAAGACATTTTCAGGATTGTCTTTTTGGCAAAAATGCATGTTATAACCGACACCAATGCCGTGCTTGAAAAAGCTATCTAAGAAAAATGTAGATTGGAAATGCTTTTTAGAAATCGGTGAATAGCTAACTCCTAAATACGACCCCAAGAAACCTCCCGTACCTCCACGGAAATTAATTGGAGGTTTAGGGATTTCCATAGGCATAATGGAAAATTGCGGAAGAAAGAGTATAGGAATATTACAAATGCTAAATGTCGTTTTCCCTATGGAGAGCACATTGTCAGAAGAGTATTCTAAATAATCTCCAGAAAGGCAAAGATGTTTTCTAGGCCCCTCGGATGTGGATATATATCCCTTATGGATAATCAGAGTTTCTGGAGTCAATGTCATCATTGACCCACCTAAAAACCATGGATACATAGCAAATCTACCGTTTGTCAAAAGACACGAATCGGTATCTTCGTAATACTCTAGGTAATCACAAACTAATGTCTTCCCTCGATAATTAACCATCACATTGCCGTGGGCAATTAACTTCATCCCACGATCAGGAACGTTATCTACATAGGCACGATTTGCCTGTATGCGAAGATTATTATGAATATTAAGCACACCATCTTCGATATCTAAAGTTCCTGATAACCCCTTAAAATGACTAAGATAAGAGACTTTTTTCTTTGCGGCTTCTTTATGCGTTAATGCGTCAGCTGAAAATGAAAATGCCAGGAGGGAGGATACGAGGAGATAGGGGAAACAACGCTTCATAGATCTCCCATTATTCTACGATTTTCATCAACAGACCAGCTAGAATATGACTATTTTTTGCCTTCGTTTGTGTCATAAGCTGGATGAGTAAGCGGATATCTTCATGAGTTTTCGAGGCTACTAAAGTTTCAAGGATATCTAACATAAGCTTAGCTCGTGTTTCTGGAGTGATCTGATAGCGAAGATAGGGAGAATCAGGATGGGGCTGTTTATCTTCAGTATCAATAAACAATAAAGTTTCTTGAATGAGATCCTGAGCATAACGATGTAGAGATAATTTTTTCTCAGGATCTTTAGTAAGATTATACAAAGCTAAATCAGCATAAGCACGAATTACAGGTTCTCCAGGGAGCTGGGAAGCCCGTGAAAGAATTTCTAAAGCTTGTTGATGTGAAGAATGTGCTAAAAAAGTTATTGCCTTAGAAGCTAGGGATGTTTTTTGGCTTAATAGGATCTTTTCTATATAAGGAAGATACGCTTCTTTGGGCAGTTGTAATAGGGACATAAGAATTTGTTCTTCAGAACTCTGAATTGCTGATAAAGCCTTAGCACGTTCTGTAGGATTTTGAGGAAGGATAATTCCTCGACATTTCCATGCTTGTGTAGCGCGCCCTCTAGAAAATGCTGGAATAAGTGCTTGGCTATAGTGTGGTTGTATTAACCATTCTGTAATGTAGTCAAGAAGGTGAGGATGAGTGCATCCTAAATGTATTAATGCTAAGCCAGCATTTAACTTTGCTTCGCTGTTTTTGGTATTTAAAAATACAGGAAGAAGTAGAGGAACTCCCACTTCTTTTGATAATAATCGTCCTGTGTAGAGAGCATTCGAGCGTTCTTCTTGTATCTGTTTTTCAAAAATAGGAAGAGCCTCTTCTTCTTTGCCAATAGCAATTAATGCTTGAGCAGCAGCCAAGGATAAATCAGGATCATTTCTTTCTGAGAGTTTTTTTATAGCATTGTAGCTTTGGCCATCTTTTAGCATACCTAAAGCATAAACAGCAGCTTCACGATCTAAAGGAGAAGCGCTTGTTAATAAATGCCGTAATGTAGGTAGAAATCGTTTTTGTTGATACTCTCCAATAAGTAGGGCTGCGTAATTTCTTGTTGTGGTTTTTGTTGATGAAAGCAGCTGGCGTACATAAGTGTCTGATTCTTCAGTTTCTAATCTTAGGAAGATAGCAGCAGAAAGACATTGGATTTCTTCAGGGAGCTTATAAATGAAAGAATGGAGGTAATCGATAACTTTAATATTTTTTGATCCCGCTAAGCGATAGGCTGCTTCTAAACGAATCACAGGATAGGCAGAGGCTAGAGCCTTGAATAACAGCTCATCGGATGTTTTCCCTAGGTGCGAAGATAGAGCAGATAATACTAATAGTTGCTGCAGGGGATCTTCTGTTTCCATAGCTTGTGAGAGGATCTCTAATGCTTCTGAAGAACCTACAATACCTGCACCTATAATTGTACTTTTTCTTCTGTAGGGATCTTCTGAGCGTAATCCTTGTCTCAAGCAATTCTCAGAGATTTTTCTTAATAAAGAAAAATCGTGTCCCCCATAAGTATCTAAAGCTTCTAAATAGGCAACAAGAGCTTGTTCTACAGATTTTTGGCTAGTGTAAAGGATCTTATGGCTTAAAGGATCAGGAAAGTTGCCAAAAACTAAACAAGGTAAACTAAATAGTAGTCCTAGGGGTGCGATTAAACGAGATAATCCCATAAATTAACGTCGAACTCCAACAAGAGATGTTGCAATGTTTTAATAGGAAGACCCTGGACGTTATATGAGCAGCCCTGGATATTATGAATAATTAATCCCCCGCCTTCTTGAATGCTATAGCCTCCACATTTATCCAAAGTAGAAAATGCCTGGACATACCTTCCTAAGTATTCTTCTGGGAGTTTAGTAAATGTCACTTGTGTTGTCTCTTCTCCAGTTACTAGTTTCTGATCCTTGAAAAGAGCAATACTGGTGATTACGAAATGTGTTTGACCGCTTAATGTTTTCAACATTTCAATAGCTTCATCATAAGAGTTTGGCTTATTGAAAATTTTTCCTTTATAGACGACAACAGTATCGGCAGTAAGGATCAAACCTTCAGGATTATGGTCTTTGACTATAGATTCGGCTTTCCCTACAGCTAATTCTCGTGAATATGCAATAGGATCACCTTGATAGGGAACAGCATGTTCTTCGAATTTTGATGAGATGCAAGTAAAGGGAATACGAAAATATTGTAGAATTGATTTTCTTCGTGGAGAAGAAGAGCCTAAGATCAATTGTGGTTCCATATGCCCTCAATAAAATATATTCTAGACTATTACACAGCTTAGGCTAGCTTGCTGCTGCTTGTGTAGTCTGCCATGGTTCCATCAAAGAAAGTGATCTTACCTTTATCGAAGATAAGAAGTTTTGTTGCGCACTCGTCGATTAAAGTTCTATCATGAGAAACAAATATGGATGTCCCTTTATAATCATTAATGGCCCAGGCTAATGCAGAAACAGATTCTAAGTCTAAGTGATTATTTGCTTCATCAAGAATAAGTACGTTGTGATTTTCCAACATCATCCCTGCCATAAGCAAACGTGCGGTTTCTCCTCCAGACAATGCTTTAATTTGTTTAAAGGCATCATCACCGCCAAACAACATCTTTCCTAAAACACTACGGATTTCTTGATCATTGATACCTGTTTTGCGGTTGCGCAACCATTCAAATAGTGTCTCGTCTCCGCAATCCTTTAAGACATCAGAATGATTCTGAGGAAAATAGGAATAAGCAACCTGATGACCAATTTTAATGGATCCTTGATTAGGGGACTCTACACCGGCTAAAAGCTTCATTAATGTAGTTTTGCCAAGACCATTGTTTCCAATAATCCCTAACTTATCTCCTTGATAGATCTCTAAAGAGAAAGGCTGAAATACAGGATCTTCATTATTATAACTTTTAGTGATACCCTCTATGGAAAAGACCACCTTCCCAGAAGCTTTTTCTGACAAGGGGAAGCGTATATAAGGACGCTGAATATTGGATTTTTTTAATTCTTGAGGTTGAAGCTTTTTAATTTCTCTTAAGCGAGATTGCACCTGACTTGCTCGAGAACCTGCTCCAAATTTGGCAACAAACTCTTTAAGCTGAGCAATTTTTTTCTCTTTAGATTTAATGTCAGCTTTCTCTTGATCTCTAGAAGCTGTTTTCATTTCTACCATCGCATCGTAATTACCTGGATAGATGATGACGGTGTCATAATCAATATCAGCAATGTGAGTGGTAATGGTATTTAGGAAATGCCTGTCGTGGCTAACAACAATTACAGTGCCGTCGTAATCTTTTAAAAAATTTCCTAACCAGTTGATCGAATAAATGTCTAAATGGTTTGTAGGCTCATCAAGAAGTAGGGCTTCTGGATGACCAAACAAAGACTGACATAAAAGCACACGAAACTGCAAATCTATAGGAATCGTGGACATTTTATTATTGAATAATTCTTCAGGAATACCAATGCCTGTGAGAAGCTCTTCAGCTTCAGATTCTGCTCGGTAACCATTTTCTTCGCCGATGATTTCTTCCATCTCGCCGAGTTTGATACCAATGGCATCGGTGAACTCTTCTAGGTATAAAGCATCTCTTTTTTGCAGAGCATCCCACAAACGGGCATTACCCATAATCACGCAATCTATGACAGAAATGTCTCCAAAACTATCAATATTTTGACGTAAGATTCCAACTTTTTTAGGTAAAGAAATTGACCCGCGAGTAGGCTCTACGAAACCTGTGATTATTTTTAATAATGTAGATTTCCCCGCGCCGTTAGGTCCTGTTAATCCATAGCGATTTCCAGGATTGAAGACGACAGAAACGTCGTCGAACAGTACGCGTGTGCCTAAAGTTTTGCCGATTTTGTCAAGTACGATGCTCATAGCGTCTAGCATAACAAAGAGGCTCTTAGAGCACAAGAGGTTTGCCTAAGGTTTAACTATGGGGATGAGACTCATCATGAGTTTGCTTTTTAAGCTTCATAGATACATGAGTATAGATAGTTGTAGTTTCTAAAGAACTGTGTCCAAGAAGTGCTTGAATCGTTTTTAAGTCCATACCGTTCTCTAGCCAATGTGTGGCGATCGTATGACGGATTGTATGAGGCGTGATATTCGCTGACAAGCCTGATTGACGAAGATATTTTTGAAATTTTCTATCAATAGAACGCGTGGTTAATCTTTTTCCAAAACGATTTAAAAAAATTGCTTGAGCGTCTTGTTCTATAGTCGTTCTTTCTGGATGATTTAGGTATTGTTGTAACCATTGGGCTGCATGAGGGGTAATAGGGACAAGACGTTCTTTTTTCCCTTTTCCTTGGATACGGATAAGATTAGAATTAAAATCGATATCCCAATGATTGATAGCTACGATTTCGCTAATACGTAATCCTGAGCTATAAAATAGTTCTAGTAAGCAGCGATCACGAAACCCTGTATATTTCGATAGATCAGGGGTCGCCATCAGGATTTCTACTTGTTCATAAGTAATAGGTGAGGGTAATTCTTTAGGGAGCCTAGGTCCGTGAATTGTTTCTGTAGGATCCTCAAGGATAATCCGATGTCTTATACAATATTGTGAGAAACTTTTAATTGCTGAGAGGCGACGTTTTATCGTGCGTTTTGCTTTATTTTCTTGCATCAATTCTAAAATATAGAGACGCACTAGATCTTTCGTAAATAAAGAGAAAGAGAGCTCGGCTTCTTTTCTTTCTTGTGCAAGTAAGCAAATAGGTGCAGATGGAGAGAGTTTATTCTGTTTTTCTAAGAAACTTTTAAAACTGTTTAGATCTATACAATAGTTTCTTAAAGTATGAGGAGATGCTGTTTTTATGTTTTTTAGGTAATCAAGAAAAGCATAAAAAGCAGAGACCATAGTTTCCCTAAATATTTTTCTAAAGTATCTCCTTACTGAGATTTATTTAGAAGAGGGGTTTTTAGGAAAGGGATAACTGCGGAATTCTTCAGCGGCAGCAACATTAGGGAAAATTTTCCCAGCTTCTAATTCAAATTCTTTAGAATTTAAATACCGCGCAGAAAAGTGCGTGAGTACAAGCTGTTGTGCTCCTGCAGCTAAAGCTTGCGTAGCCGCTTGTTTTGCTGTCATATGGTAATGACTCTCTGCTAAATGACGATGCTCTTCAAGATATGTGCTTTCACATAACATGATCCTTGCATCTTTGGCTAAATCTATAACAGATTGGCAAGGGAGAGTATCGGCAATAACAGCCACGCTATCCCCTTTTCTTACATAGCTTACATCTTTAAGATATATAGTATTTCCATTTACTGTTACCTGATCATCGCGAATGAGATCTTGCATAATAGGTCCACGCAATCCTGAAGCTTTAATTTTTTCTGGAATGAATTTTATCGTGTCGGGTTCGGTGATTCTCCACCCCAAAGTATCTACAAGGTGATCGAGTTTACGCGCTTCAATACGAAAATTGCCGAAATCTTCAACAATTCCTTCTTTATCTATAGGGTGTTCTACAACATTTATGGTTTCGTGATAGATAGTGCCATAACGTAGGCGATCGAAGTACTTTTTCCCTGAAGCTGGGTAATAGCAGTGTATGGGATGGGTAACTTTATCTAAGTTCAGCCTCATAAGCATGGAGCCCAAACCTAAACAGTGATCCCCATGAAAATGGCTGATAAAAATTCTGGAGACTACGGTGGGAGCAATATTAGCAAAAATGAATTGTCTTTGTGTTCCCTCGCCTGGATCAAAAAGCAAGCCTTCGTTATTCCAACGAAATAGATAGGCTCCTTGATTACGCGTTCGCGTAGGTTGTTGACTAGAGCAACCTAAAATGATTAATTCTCTACAGCTCATAAATTTAGGGGAAAGTTTCCGAGGAAAAAAATAGAATAAACTAATCTAGTAAAAATACTCTACTAGAACTTATCTCTAGATATTATGAATTTTATTTTTAATCCACGCAGTTGAAGTAATCGCGATACTTCGAGGGTAAAGAAGGTTTGGTTACAGGGTTAAGTTGTGTTCTAGGGCTGGAGGAATCAGAATCTGAGTCAGAATCAGAAGAGGACAGATTAGAAGATGCGCTAGTAGAGGAACCTTTGGGCCGAATTAGACTTAGAACTGTTGAAGTTTTTCTTCGTTGTTTTGGTGTTTCATCAGAAGATGTACTTTGAGCTTGTGTCTGAGGACGAGCTTTTAGAGTTCTTCGTTGTCTTCTACGGATTTTCCCTTCCTGTTCTTGAGCATATTTTTTCTCATCATCTTTGATGATTTCATGAAGTAGACGGTTGTGTCGTGTATCTAGTTTGGACAGATCTAAATCCCTAGGGCGTACAGCAACGAGAGGTTTTGATAAACAGCTCATGATTATGGGAAATAGAACCATGCCTACAAGAAGTGAGGCTAAGGCAGTGATACCAATGTAAATCCCTTCAGGGAGAAATGGTGTAACTAGAAAACCTCCCATCATAACTGCTGTTAGCAAAGCTAAGACAAGCATGCAAATTAGAGCAATAAGGTTACTGCCTTTCTTGCCTTCTACTTTCTTTGTCGGATCTGTTGTTATAGTATGGTTGGTATGATTTTTTTGGACAGCAACATCGGGAGTTAATCCAGGGACGGTCATGAAAGTCTACTGCATGGGTTTATTTTAAGAATGTGCAGTTTAGAAATTTTGAGAACGTTTGTAAATATACAGTTTTTTTTCTAGTTGGAGTTTAGAGCCGTTAATTTATAAAGAAAACGGCTCTAAATTATCTCATGAGAGTTAATTAATGCCTGGAAACGCAACTTTGAAAACATCGTCATAATGTGCAACAAAATGAATCTTCAGACCTTTTTTTAGATAGGCGGGCAGTTCTTCATAATCACGACGGTTATCCTCTGGAAAGATTAAGACGTTTAATCGTGATCGACGTGCAGCTATGAGTTTCTCGCGAATTCCTCCCACTCCTAATACACGTCCTGTTAGTGTGATTTCACCCGTCATACCTAAGTTCTCTAAAATAGGTGTGTCCAAAAGTAAAGACAATAAGGAAGTCACCATCGTTACACCTGCTGAAGGACCATCTTTAGGTGTTGCCCCTTCAGGAATATGAATGTGCACCTGAGATTTAGAGAAAAAGCTATAACCAGGAGCATAACGTTCCAATGCGCTATGCAGATATGTCCAAGCAATCTGAGAGGATTCTTTCATAACATCTCCAGCTTGTCCTGTAAGATGCATATCAGTTTTCATTGAAGGAACTTGAACACTTTCAATATATAAAGTAGCTCCTCCTAAAGATGTCCAAGCTAATCCGGTAGCGACACCGATAGGTGTGTTGTCATAAAAACGATCGCTGGAGAAGATAGGCTTGCCTAAATAATCCTGAAGGTTACTTACATTAATTTTATATTGTGTATGTTTTGGATGCGTCTTTTCCTGATTTTTAACTATTTTAAGTGCGACTTTTCTTAGGACTTTTTTAATGTTTCCATTTAATGTACGCACACCAGCTTCCCTAGCATAGTTATTAATCATATGCTTTAAAGCTTCGGGTTGGAATACAATCTCACGAGCTGTTAGCCCCATTTCCTTTCGTGCTCGAGGAACAAGATATTTCGTTGCGATCTGGAGCTTTTCTTCAAGAATATAACCTGAAAGACGGAGAATTTCCATACGATCTAAAAGAGGATCAGGAATAGTATCCAATACGTTTGCCGTTAGAATAAATAGAACGTTAGATAGATCTACTCGTACGTCAAGGTAATGATCTAGGAAGTCTTTATTCTGTTCCGGATCTAAAACTTCTAATAAGGCCGATGCAGGATCGCCGTGGTAGCTCGCACCGATTTTATCAACCTCGTCAATCATGATGACGGGATTCATAGCTTGACTTTGTTTTAATGCTTGGACCATTTTTCCAGGCATAGCACCGATGTAGGTGCGTCGGTGTCCCTTGATTTCAGCTTCATCACGCATTCCGCCTACTGAAAAACGGAAAAATTTACGGTGTAAAACTTTGGCTATACTACGACCGATACTTGTTTTACCTACTCCTGGAGGCCCTACTAGACAAATAATACTTCCTTTAAGACCCTTCGATAATTTTCCCACACTAATCAGTTCTAGAATACGTTGTTTGATGTCTTCCAGGCCGTAGTGGTCTTTATTAAGAATTACTTCAGCTTTCTTGAGATCGTGGTATTCTTTGCTCTGAATTCCCCA
Source organism: Chlamydia sp. 04-14 (assembly GCF_036632095.1). NCBI lineage: Bacteria > Pseudomonadati > Chlamydiota > Chlamydiia > Chlamydiales > Chlamydiaceae > Chlamydia > Chlamydia sp. 04-14. The sequence goes on along the minus strand of NZ_JAPYKW010000002.1, from coordinate 352,569 downwards.
AGGAATGATAGTTAACCAATCTAAGTAGTTACGGCATACGGTATATTCTGCTGAGGATGTTTCCAAGGTTTGGAGTTTTTCCATCTCATCTTGAATAACTTCCATGGCATAATCAGGGACCTGGCGTTTTTTTAACCGGTCCATGAATTTTTCTAAATCAATAGCGCGATCTTCTTTTTCTAGCCCCAGCTCCTTTTTGATCGTTTTCAGCTGTTCTTTTAAGAAGAATTCTTTCTGACTTTTGGTGATCGTTGCTTCGATCTTTTGATTGATACTACTTTGTAGACGGCTAAGATCCAGCTCTTTTTTAAGGAGGATCAAAGCTTTATCAATACGATCGTGCATATTTGTTGTTTCAAGCACTTCTTGAAGTTCTTCCCTAGTAGCTGTTGTTAGCGCTACAGAAAAATCAGCGAGCTTTCCCGGTTCAGTAAAATCTGAATGTCCAAGAAAGATTTGGAGCTCTTCCTTAAATAGGGGATTAAGTTTTAAGAGGTCTTTAATTACAGAAACAATACTAATAGAATATGCTTTTAGCTCTTCTGTTAGTTCTTTATTGTCTTTATGATAGGAGACGCGTGCTTTAAGATATTTATCTTTGAGAGGCTCTACAATGCGGATGCGTTCTTCTATGCTAAGTAATATTTGCGCGCTGCCTCCTTCTATAGGCATAATACGCAAGATGCGCGCTGCCACACCTACACGATAAAGCTGGTTGAAACCAACTTTTAAAATGTCCGCATCTTCCTTTTTGGTAAGAACTAAACCTATGTATTTTTGCGAAGACTTTGCTAGAAGCTTTAATACCTCGTAATAGGGTCCTGATTCTATAAGAATTGGAGCCGCCATACCCGGGAAAAAAGGACGTTTATTTAGTGGGAGGATAAATAATTCGGAAGGTAAGGAACGATCATCTGATTTTTCTTCGACTTCCTCAGATTCATCTAAAAGTTTTTCTACTTCTTCAGGATTGGGATCCAAGATCTGAGAGTCGTTATTTATTGTAGAGTCCACAATTGTCCTTATACTAAAATCATCGGATACATTTATCTAAGTTGCTCTGATAACTTATTGATAGCAGCACTTTCAACAATAAAGATCCTCTTTTCGATATATTACAAAATAATCGAAATTAGTGCACCTACACAACTACTAGAGAAATAGCAGAGCCAAGGAATAAGAATTAAAAAAGATGAGGGTTTTACGCAAATCGTTTTTCTTGATTTTTAAAAAAAACAATTCTCGAATATTTTTGCCTATATGTTTCAGATTAAATAATTTCTCATGTTTTTTTATCAGATCTTGATTTAGAATAATTTTCAGATCATCGGTATCACTCTTGTTGCTAGCTATTTGAATTGTCTAAGATCTGTAAAAGATTTTCTGATAATCAAGAAAATTGTTATCAATTTTCTAGTTTACAAGAGATTGTCCGAATTCTCTTTGCAATAAGAGAATGAACGGTCGTTCAATCAAAATAACAACATTTTTAGATTAAAGAAAAGTTTTCAAGCTTTTTAGAACGTAATAAATCTATTTTAGATTTATTGTGTTTGTATGCTGAGTTTAAATATTTCTAAATCTTTAGAGATGCTTATTTATTATTTAGTTTTGTTATTTTTTTTGATTAAAAGTTTTTTAGTTGCTATAGTTTACCTGTTCGATTCTAATTTGAATTATGCATTTTCATAGATATGTTATTATTGATACTTCTGGGTATCAACCATTTTTAGCCTACGTAGACCACCAGAAGGTATTGAAACACTGGCATCTACCCGTTGGTCCAGATCAAGGATTGGTCCTAGAATTTATTTTTAAAAATAGTTCTTTATGTTTCCAGGGGATTGGAGTTGCGGCTGGTCCAGGGAATTTTTCTGCAACGCGTGTTGGGTTGTCTTTTGCCCAGGGGTTGGCCTTATCTCGAAAGGTGCCTATGATAGGTTATAGTTCCTTGGAGGGATATTTGACTCCGAAGGACAAGGGAAAGGCTTTGATGCTTCCCTTAGGAAAGAAGGGCGGAGTATTAACTCTTAGCTCAGATCTCTCGGAAGATGGGTTTATCTATGAAAAGAACGGGGTTGGTCCCGGAATTTTATTACCCTATGGAGAAGCTTCCGAGTATTGTTTAGCAAATAATTGCTACCACGTCATCTCTCCCAATCCACAACTTTTCATTGATAGTTTTTCAAATAGCATTCGTATAGAAGAAGTAGCACCTTCAATTGACCATATCAGGAGAAATGTAGTTTCTCAACTTATGCTTTTGGAGTGTAGTCAGCAACTGATCCCAGACTACCGCAGTTGTTCTTGTTTTTTTTAATTTAACAATATTCCAATCAGTAGGCACGCTGGATTAAAATCAATCCTACTGCTTTTTCAGTGCGTTGCACGTCAACTAACTCTTGAAGGGTAATAGATCTGATGTTACAATCGAGGCGCCTCTAACATAGCAGAGTGAGACGTATAGCTGTATTGTTTTAGGCTTAACAGTGATTATTATGCGAAATAAGGTAATGCATGCCCAGTGTTAAAGTTAGAGTTGGTGAGCCTGTAGATCGAGCTCTGAGAATTTTGAAAAAGAAAGTTGATAAAGAAGGGATCTTAAAGGCTGCTAAAGCACACAGGTTTTATGATAAACCTTCAGTAAAGAAGCGAGCTAAATCTAAAGCCGCAGCTAAATACCGCAGTCGTTAGAAAAATATCCCATCTAGTGGTGTTTGATTTATGGATTACTATGATGTTTTAGGTGTTTCTAAAACTGCCTCGCCCGAGGAAATAAAAAAATCTTACCGTAAGTTAGCCGTTAAGTATCACCCTGACAAAAATCCAGGAGATGCTGAGGCTGAAAAACGTTTCAAGGAAGTCTCCGAAGCTTATGAAGTTTTGAGTGATCCTCAAAAGCGAGAATCTTACGATCGCTATGGTAAGGACGGACCTTTTGCCGGAGCCGGTGGTTTCGGTGGTGCGGGCGGCATGGGCAACATGGAAGATGCTCTGCGCACCTTTATGGGAGCTTTCGGCGGAGAGTTTGGTGGCGGCGGAAGCTTTTTTGAAGGTCTATTTGGTGGTCTTGGAGAAGCTTTTGGCATGCGTGGCGATCCTGCGGGAGCCCGTCAGGGAGCTAGTAAGAAAGTTCATATCACCCTAACATTTGAAGAAGCTGCTCGTGGCGTAGAGAAAGAGCTCCTCGTCTCTGGATATAAAACTTGTGAAACTTGTTCTGGTAGTGGTGCTGCTAGTGAGCAAGGAATTAAATGCTGCGATCGATGCAAAGGTTCTGGACAGATCGTTCAGAGTCGTGGATTTTTTTCTATGGCATCAACATGTCCTGAGTGCGGTGGAGAGGGGCGTGTGATCACGGATCCTTGTTCCAATTGTCGAGGACAAGGAAGAATTAAAGATAAACGCAATGTTCATGTACAAATTCCTGCCGGAGTTGATTCTGGAATGCGTTTAAAGATGGAAGGTTATGGAGATGCCGGGCAAAACGGAGCTCCTGCTGGAGATCTCTACGTTTTTATTGATGTAGAAACGCACCCTGTTTTTGAGAGACGCGGGGATGATCTGATTTTGGAATTGCCTATTGGTTTTGTCGACGCAGCTTTAGGAATGAAGAAAGAAATCCCCACCCTCTTGAAGGAAGGCACGTGCCGCCTTACGGTTCCTGAAGGAATCCAAAGTGGAACAATTCTTAAGATTAAGAATCAGGGATTCCCGAATGTTCATGGTAGAGGACGCGGAGATTTACTTGTTCGAGTTTCTGTAGAGACCCCACAAAATCTATCAGAAGAACAAAAGGAGTTACTCCGCAAGTTCGCAACTACGGAAAAGGCAGAGAATTTCCCTAAGAAACGTAGTTTCTTGGATAAAATAAAGGGTTTTTTTTCCGACTTCGCCGTATAGATAAGGGATAGCGTGAGTCTATCCGAGGAGCAGGTATGGTAGCAATACAGCATGAACTAGGATCTTCTATTAAGGAAGTTCTGAAATTAGTCTGGAGTTTAAGATTTGCTGAGAACAAAATGCTCCTTCTTTCTCGACAAAGCGACTCTGGAGGAACTTTCCAGTTATCTTGTGCTGGTCATGAACTTGCAGGAGTTGTCGCAGGAAAGAGTCTCATCCCAGGTAAAGATTGGTCTTTCCCTTATTATAGAGATCAAGGATTTCCTATAGGGTTAGGATGTGATTTTTCCGAGATCTTTGCTTCTTTTCTTGCAAGATTAGCTCCCAATCATTCTTCTGGTAGAATGATGCCCTACCATTATTCCCACAAAAAATTGCGTATTTGTTGTCAGTCTAGTGTTGTCGGTACACAATTTCTTCAGGCTGCAGGACGGGCTTGGGCTGCGAAACATACAAAATCTAAAGAAGTCGTCTATGTCTCTGGAGGAGACGGAGCTACATCTCAAGGAGAGTTCCATGAGATGTTAAATTACGTTGCCCTACATAAGCTACCCTTAGTTACAGTAGTCCAGAATAATGCCTGGGCAATTTCTGTTCCTTTTAAAGATCAATGCTCTACAGACTTAGCTCGTTTAGGAGAAAGTTATCAGGGTCTTTCAGTATATGAAGTAGACGGTGGCGATTATTTCGGTCTGGTAGATGTATTTTCTAAAGCTGTGGATCAAGCTAGACATGATTCTATTCCTGCTTTAATTCTTATCAAAGTTATGCGTTTAGAGCCGCATAGCAACTCTGATAACCATGAGAAATATCGTAGTCGTGAAGACTTAGATCATTGCATAAGTAATGATCCTCTAATTCGTTTAGAACGACAAATGATAGAGGAATGCGGTATTTCATCTGCTGAGATTTTAGAAATAAAAGCTGAAGCAGAAGCTGAGATTGCTCGTGCTTGCGAACTTGCTGAAGCGCTCCCTTTCCCTAGCAAAGGTTCTACAAGTCATGACGTATTTTCTCCACATACGATTTCTCTAATTGATTATGAAGATTCTTTAGAAGCTCAGCGTTTACGCGATACACAACCGAAAGTAATGCGCGACGCAATTACGGAAGCTCTGATTGAAGAAATGAACAGAGATTCTGGAGTAGTTGTTTTCGGTGAAGATGTTGCTGGAGATAAAGGTGGAGTTTTTGGTGTTACAAGAAATCTTACTGATAAATTTGGTATAGAACGTTGTTTTAACACGCCGTTAGCAGAAGCTACAATTATAGGAACTGCTATCGGTATGGCTATGGATGGTATTCATAAGCCTGTTGCTGAAATTCAGTTTGCTGATTATATCTGGCCAGGAATTAATCAGTTATTTTCCGAAGCTTCTAGTATTTACTACCGTTCTGCAGGAGAGTGGGAAATCCCTTTAGTTATTAGAGCTCCTTGTGGAGGGTATATACAAGGTGGTCCTTACCATTCTCAAAGTATAGAAGCATTTTTAGCACATTGTCCGGGAATTAAAGTTGCGTATCCGTCTAACGCTGCGGATGCAAAGGCTTTATTAAAAGCTGCAATTCGTGATCCCAATCCAGTAGTTTTTTTAGAGCATAAGGCGTTATATCAACGACGTATTTTTAGCGCTTGCCCAGTATTTTCTTCGGATTATGTTTTGCCTTTCGGTAAAGCAGCGATTACTCATCCAGGTTCGGATCTAACAATTGTTTCTTGGGGAATGTCCTTGGTTATGAGTATGGAAGTTGCTAGGGAATTAGAAGCTTTAGATATTTCTGTTGAGGTTATCGACTTACGAACCATAGTTCCTTGTGATTTCGCTACCGTTTTAGAATCTGTGAAGAAAACAGGGAAACTTCTTATTGCTCACGAGGCTTCAGAGTTTTGTGGATTCGGTAGTGAGCTTGCTGCTACTGTAGCCGAACAGGCATATTCGTATCTTGATGCACCTATCCGTCGTGTTGCTGGATTACATGCTCCTGTTCCCTACTCAAAGATACTCGAAAATGAAGTTCTTCCACAGAAAGAGAAAATTCTTCAAGCAGCAAAAAGCTTAGCAGAATTTTAATTGTTGTAAGCTTTTTGTAAGATAGACAACAGAGGGAGTTCTTTTTGGTTGTTTACGGTAATTTGTTTTACCGTTCGTTCTTTGCATCTTTCTTCTATACGTATAGCTTCTAGTAAGGCTAAGGCACATTGAGAATACCACATTTCGTATTCTTCTTGATGTGAGCTAATATCATTTAATCCTAGAAGTTCGAGCTGCAGCGAGGTAATTTTATTTTCCCTACAAATACGGAAGCATTTGAGATAAGCATCTACGAGATTTTTAAAGGCTTCCTTATGGTTGAAATCTTGAAAGGTAATAGCTCTTTGTAATTGTTTAGTATAGAGAAGAACTTCGATAGTAGGTGGGTTGATAAAGATCAAATGAGAGGCAGGCGCTATTTCCTCAGACTTATTTATCCAAGGTCCATAAGCTATAGAACCTGGGGGGAATTTCGTGGAATTAGGTTGTGTAATATCATTCCAACATTCCTTTTCTATACGTCCAATTAATGCTAGTGTTCTATTAATTACATAACTGGAATCTCTGTCAGAGTTCGTACAGAGCATAATCGCAGAATCTTTATTTTTTAATAGAGGGTCATTTATAGGATGTCCTTTATAAAAAGATAGCTGTATACCGGTCTTTGGATTGCTTACAAAGACATATTCCGTATTTTTATTAATTTTATTTGCATAGGGAAGCACTAGACCTAGGGTGTAAGTATTTTTCAAGCGCTTTGCAACACCTGATAACGTAAGATCTAAGAAAGTCGGTGTGGAAATAGACAAAAGACGTTTTCTTAGCATTATTAAAATCAGAGAGCTAAGGATAACGAAAACAGCCCCTAAAATAAGTAGAGGAGAGGAAAAAGCTAAAGATTGCCCTGAAGATAACGCTAGTATACCTCCTAATAAAAATGCCAATCCTAAAGCAGCTATTGCCTGTATGATATGCAATGTTTTTATTTTTAAGTTGCATAGGCTTACATGTGCCTCCGATAATCTTAAAGACATGCTTAGGGTTTGATTTTTCACATGATGGTGAGTTAAAAGCATGAAAGCGTCCTAAGATAAATACAATCAGAGATATAGTCATAAAATTGTAAGATAAGCAAGGGAGCTTAACAATAAAATTTTTGATAACGACAAAAATTTTTTATAGAAGATGGAAAGGTTCTCCAGATTATTGAGATCTGGAGAACACTATATTAAGATGGATATGCTTGTTGTAAGGCTGAGAGCAAGGGTAGTTCTGTTCTACTATTTACAGTAATATGTATAAGCGTGCTTCCCGGGGTTTCTTCTTCGATACGGATAGCTTCTAATAAAGCCAGGGCGCATCCTGAATACCAAGCTTCGTATTCTTCTTGATCTGATCCAATATTATTTAGTCCTAGAAGTTCAAGTTGAATCGAAGTGATTCCATTTTCTTTACAGGTTGCAAATATGGTTTGATACATTCGTACAGTAGCTCTGAATTCTCTTTCATAATCGAAATCGTCGAAGTTAATCGCTCTGCGATGTACATCACGTGTAAGAGTAATGAGGGGAGGATTTGCGCAGATGAGATGACTTGCAGGTGGTATATCTTTGTTTTTATTTACCCAAGGTCCGGCAACAACGGATTCTGGAGGGAATTTTGTAGAATCGGGTTTTGTAATATCATCCCAACAAGCTTTTTCTATATGTGGACCGAAGGCTAGCGATCTCCCTAGTAAAAGATGCTTCTCTCTTTCAGAATTTGTTAGGATAACTACCGCTGAATTTGTTTTCTTTGAGAACGGATCTTCAAGAGGATGCCCTTTTAGGAAGCATAAGAACAGATTATGTCTGTTACTACGTACGGTCACGTATTTCGTATTTTTATTTATACGTCCTCCAGGATGTATTTCAGTAACCCCAAAACGCATTCCTAATAGATTAGCTATGTATTGCGGTGTGAAGTCTAAAAATCCCGGAATTTGAATTTCAGGAACACGTACTCTCACAATAGGCCGTACCGGAGGTGTAGCCACAGGCGCTGGAGTTTCTACAGGCGCTGGGGGTGTTTTTACTACGGGAGAGGTAGGAGGTGTTGGTGGAGGCGTACCGCCGGGTTTAACTCCTGTAGGTTTTGGTGTGATCGGAGGAGATGAAGGTACGGGTGTTGGTAGAGTAGGTTTTCTTAAACGCGAAGCTAGAAAGAAACAGGTAAGAATCAATAAGGCAATGCCGATAACAAGTAGAGGTAAGGCAATGGCTAATGAAGAACCTAAGCATAAGGAGACAATACCTCCAATATTCAATGCGATTCCTAGTGCGGTGATTGTTTGTAAAATACGGGTAAGGCGTATCTTTAATTTTCCAAAATTCACATAAGTGGTTGGTGTTTCTGGAGTGAGATTTGTGCTCTGATTATTTGTGGGTGAAGTAGACACGAGCTTACCTTAAGTTGAATATAACCAATGCTATACTTTCATATTTTATAGCTATTTTAGGGAAAGGGCGTAGGTTTCACAATAAAAAAAATTTTCTATAGTTCAGAGACAGAGTTGGTTAGGGAGAGATTTTCTCCTGTTTTTGTTTTTTCTAAGCTAACGCCAAGAAAAAATAGAAGAATGAGAATTAGGGTAAGTTTTTCTTGAGATATAGGGGCGGGGGATAGGGATGTCAGAAAGTTATGACTATGAAGAAGAGGGTGTGAGATTATCCAAGAAATGCAAAATTTTGTTGCAGGAGCCATAAAGGGGAGAATCAAAGATAGAAGAATTAGAGAGAAAATCGGAAGGATAAGCAAGGGGAAAAAGAGATTGTAGATGAGACCATCTAATGGAAAATACCCGAAGAAATTCACAGCAGGGAAAAAGAGAAAGATCTGTGAGGCTAGTGCTATAGATAGAGCTCCCCAGAAATAGCGAACAAAGGGAAGTAAATACCCTGGGACTATTTCTTTCCAGGGTGAATAGAAAAAGCGAAATAGATGAGGGAAAAAAAGTAAAATACCCAAAGTAGCTAAAAAACTTAGAGAAAAAGCTGGAGATAGCGGGGAGAATACTAGAGAACACAAAATACATCCGAGCCCTAAACGATTCAGACTAGAGCAATATCCTGAAGAAAAAGGAGAAAGACAAATTAGTGCTAGGGAAATCCACGCTCTCCATACCGAAGGAGACCAGGGAAACAAAAGAGTTAATCCTGAAAGTGCAATGAAAGTAAGGAAATATTTTATTTTTGATGGGAATACGCTAAAAATGAAAAACAGAGCTGAGGCAAATAAGGAAAAATGCCATCCGGAAATAGCAAATAAGTGAGCCAAGCCTTTATTTTTGAAAATTTCTTTTAGATGTTTTGGTAAGGGAGTGCCAAGAAGAAGGCTAGAGGCGAATTTTCCTGGTTCCCCAGAAGAAAATAGATATAAAATACGTTTATGACATGATTCTCGTAATTTATGTTGAATGCATGCTATCTTTGTTGGCTGTATTTCTTCATAGCAACCATTAGACTTAAAAACAATTTGGGATGTATGATCTAACGTCGTTCCTTGAATGTGGTATTTTTTATTTAGTTCTAAATGTGCATCTATAAGAATAGTACAAGGAACATGACGGTATTTTTGCCCGCAGGGATATTGTAGGTGAACAGCTTCTCCAAAATATCTATTTTCTCTTCCGGATTTAATGATAAAGTTTCCCGATGATTGCCCTTTATGAATAGAAGAAGATCCTGATAGAGTTATCAGGGGTATAATCCAACAAATTCCCATAAAGAGTTGTTGTTTACGTTGTTGTTTGGGAATAAAAAGGGAAAGAGCTAGAAGTAATAATATCCCGCATAAAGGATGGGGACGCGCTAGAGTTCCCGTTAGCCAATAGAGTGCGCAGATTAATAGAGGATGTTGTTGTTGAAAGTATCGACAAGAATGAATTAGCTGTATCCATAGGGAATAAAAGGTTTGAATAAGGGCAGAGAATGAGAAAGTTTCAAAACGTTTTAGCATCGGTTCATTCTTTTCCCACTCTCGAAGTGTATTCTATAGAGCAATTGCGTGAAGAAATGTCTTGGGAAGAGATTTCCAAGAAAGCTCCTCGCTTGCCCCGAGGCTGGTACGAGCTGATGGGATTATCAAAACAGGACAGGCTAGATTTTTGCCAAGAATATTGGCTTACTGTTTTGGGGATTAATGATAATCAATTTCCAGGTATTTGTCGTTTTTTTTCTCTATTAGATAGTTTGGATGTTTATATTTATCGCTCTGCTAATGAACCCTACGATGCAAAGATGCTCTATACTTTTAGTGACGGCCGTTGTGGTTTTCAAGGTGAGCCTCCTTTATTAGAGACTGAGGGGCATTGCTTTCCTAGATTAGGGGATAATGATTATCAGAAGTTTTTCACGATTCATAATGGATTTGGGAAATGGGAAGATGAGGGAATTTTCTCCTACCGTTCTCTAGCCAAAGTTCAACATAAATTGCGAGAGCTGTTCTTACGTTTAAAAAAGATTTCTCCGGAAGACAATTGTGCTTCTTTGGGGATTTTCCCATTCTATGGTTATGAAGAACCTTTGACCTACCAATGTTTTCTTTTTGATCCTGAGGTGCGTAGGGATTTTCCTTCACCAAATGTATTGTTGAGCGAGGAAAGTCTACTTCATAGAACTTTAGAAAGTATTGAGCTTTTACATTTAACTACAAGTCATTATCCTTCTTTCCTTTCTTGGTTAGAAAACTACTTACATAGTGAAGAGGTGTATGGTGGATGAATGTAGAGAATGTGTTTTAGATGTTGAGGATATGGAAGTTCCTGTGGATTCTCAAGATGATGATGAACTGACATGTGTATGTATTGTGAAAAATACTTCTGGAATACACGTTCGTCCTGCTGGTACCATTGTTAAGTTGTTTGAGGGTGAAGATTGCGAAGCAAGCTTTACCTATGCTGGGAAAACAGTAAATGCGAAAAGTATAATGAGCATACTCATATTGGGAGCACCACAAAATGGAGAGATTTTTGTGCGTATTAAAGGAAAAGATGCGAGTCGAGTATTGCAGAAAGTGCAGGATGCTTTTGATTCAGGTTTTGGAGAGTTGTAGATGAACACGCCCGCGCCTTCTGTAGAACAAAATGAAGAATGGCGAGTTCCTGGAATGACTTTAGTTTCTGGGGTGGCCATAGGGAAGGCTTTTTTCCTGGGAACCTCTCCTTTGCAAATTCATGAACTTACTTTACCTCAAGAAGAGGTAGAACATGAGATACATCGTTACTATAAAGCATTGAATCGTTCCAAATCTGATATTGTTGCCTTAGAACAAGAAGTTCAAGGAAAACAAGGTCAACAAGAGATATCCTCGATACTACAAGCCCATTTAGAGATAATTAAAGACCCTATTTTGACTGAAGAGGTAGTGAATACCATCAGGAAAGATCGTAAGAATGCGGAATATGTCTTTTCTTCTGTTATGGGGAAAATAGAAGAATCTTTAACAGCGGTACAAGGAGTTTCTTTAGCTGTAGATCGTGTTCAAGATATTCATGATATTTCTAATCGTGTGATTGGTCATTTATGTTGTCAGCATAAGAGCTCTTTAGGAGATGCAAATCAGAATATCATCGTTTTTTCGCAAGAGCTTACTCCTTCAGAAGTCGCTAGTGCTAACCCCTCCTATATTCGAGGATTCGTTTCCTTGGTTGGTGCACCGACGTCACATACCGCTATCGTTTCTAGAGCAAAAAATATTCCTTATTTAGCAAATTTTTCTCATGAAAACTGGGAACGCATTCAAGAATATTCCGGTAAGCTTGTGCTTATCGATGGTATTCGTGGCGAGATTATCTTTAATCCTAAATCAAAAACTCTTGAGAATTGTTATAAGCAAAAAAGCACATCTTATAGTGTAAAATCCTATCCACAAGCATCACCACACGCCATAGTGTCTTCTCATGCTGCTAGTCTTGAAGAACTGCGTATGCTTTCAGAATTTTTCCCTCAAACATCTATAGGGCTATTTCGTTCTGAATTCTTAGCGATTGCTGAAGATAGGTTGCCTACGGAAGAAGAACAAGCTGTGGTGTATAAGTCTCTAGCTTTATTTCCAGAGCGTGTGTCTGTTTTGCGTTTATTTGATTTTGGGGAGGATAAGCTTTGCCCTGGTCAAGATCCCATCCAAGAACGTTCAATACGTTACTTATTAAAGAACTCTCAAATGCTCGATGATCAACTTCGTGCTATTTTAACAGCCTCGGCATTAGGTCCTTTAAAGGTTCTAATTCCTGGGACAGCCGATGTCATAGAAATTATAGAAGTGAAACGTCGATTAGAAAATGTACGACGTTCATTTAATAGAGATCATAATGTAGAAAACATTATCTGGGGAAGTATGATAGAAATTCCCTCAGCTGTATTGATGATCGATGAGATTCTTCAAGAGTGCAGTTTTATTTCCATAGGTACTAACGATCTTATGCAATATACCTTAGGAAATAATAGAGAAAGGGTTTTACCTTATTACCTTGATAATCCGCTACATCCTTCGGTAATGCGAATGATTCGCCATGTAGTGTCTAATGCTAAGCAGCATGATGTCTATACATCTATTTGTGGAGAGGCCGCAGCAAATCTGTCTTTAACACCATTTTTCTTGGGATTAGGAGTTCAGGAATTGTCTGTTGCTATGCCGGCTATTGTAGAACTACGAGAGAAAATAGCCTCTTTGAATTTGAGTGATTGTGTAGAACATACGGAGAAATTATTAAGAGCAAGGACCTGTGAAGAAGTTCAGGCCCTATTAGCTTAGAAAGGCATCCCTGCACGCATTACAGACATTTCTTTGTCCATAGCTTCTTTAGCTTCTTTAAATGCTGAACGAAAGAGATCTTCAATAACTTCAGGTTCTTCAGGATCAAGACATGTGGGCTGTACTTTTACAGAAACAATATCACATTTGCCATTGATCACTACCGAGACGAGTCCATTACCTGCTTGTCCTTCATAGCGTTTTTGTTCTAGAGAAGCTTCCATTTCCAGGAATTGCTGCTCCATGATTTTTGCTTCTTTTTTCTTTTTGGCATATCCACTGCCCATGGTTACTCCTTAGTTAAAATTCCTGAAAACTCAACAACAGCAAATTGTAAAAGTGTATCTATAGTAGCTGATCCTACTAAAGAAGGGGAAGTCTCTTTTTGATAGGAAGGTTCTTTGAGAACGGGAGATTTCGAAGATGGAGATAAGAAACTTTGTTCTTCGTAGTGCTTTTGAGGTTGTATAATAGGTTTAGGAGGTTCTTGCTGTTGGGGGATGTTTCTAGGGGTGTCGAAAGTTGATGTTTTAAGTTGAGAAAATAGAGTTTCTAAAGAAGGACGTTGGCATATCCGAATTAGATGAATAATTACAGTCTCTAAAAATGTTTTTTCGAAGATAGTTTGTTGTAGATGTTTCGCCGCCTCTCCAAGAAAGTCAATGATTTCTAGTAGACACTCGCTAGAATAGTGCATTGCTGTTGCTGATAGAGGGGAACCTACCTGATCTTTATCAAGAAGTACATCACGATAGAAAACAGTGAGATCATGAAGGAAGGTTATTGGCGCTACTCCAGAATTTATTGCCGTAGTCACTGGTAGTAAAGCTTCCGCATATTTCTGCGTACGAATACATTCTGCCAAAGTGCATAGAGTATCTTGAGAGACTACACCTAAAGCATCGGATACAGATTCTGGAGATAAGGATTTAGGAAATAAACCTATGACATAATCATAAAGAGATTCTGCATCGCGGAGGCTTCCCTGAGCTGCCCTGGCAATAGGAAGAAGAGCTTCCCTAGAGGCCTCTATAGAATTCTCTTTAGATATGGATACTAGCTTATCCACAATCATCGTCTCGGGAATTCTTTTTAAGAGCATTTTTTGACAACGGCTTAAAATTGTTCCGGGGATTTTATAATTTTCTGTAGTTGCCAAGAAAAATTTTACATGACTAGGAGGTTCTTCTAGAGTCTTCAACAGGGAATTAAAGGCCTCTTTTGTCAGCATATGCACTTCATCGATGATATAGATTTTGTATTGCGATTTTGCTGGTGTGAAGAGGACGGTTTCGTTGATCTGACGAATATCTTCGATACCCCTGTGGGAAGCACCATCAATTTCTATAACATCTAGGGAGGTTCCTGAAGAAATTTCTTTGCAGACACAACAGTGATTGCAAGGTTCATTATTGGGAGTTGGTTCTATACAATTCAGTGCTTTAGCAAAAATTCTTGCTAGGGTTGTCTTCCCAGTTCCGCGAATTCCTGAAAATAAATAAGCATGCGCTACACGTTGAAATTGTAAGGCATTTTTTAAAACAGTAACTACAGCATCTTGTCCGAGAATTTCGGAAAATGTTTGCGGACGGTACTTTCTAGAAGAAACTTGATATGTTGTAGATGTCATTGTTTGAGCCTCTAAAAATTTTTGCGAGGAGTTTTTTGTTTAATTCAGGTGACTATTTTTCCTAGGATTCCTAGACTGGGGATCCCAAAAATGCACTCACTAACAAATTTGTAATTGGAGAAGGTTTTTCTATGTTCACTATAGTATAAAGAGTTGGAAATTGTCCCTCTTTAATGAATATATTGGTGCATTAGATAGAATATAGTGTTTCCTAGGTAAGGTATCGGGTACCGTGAGAAATCGTCATTTTTCTTTGTCATAATATCAAGCTATAGTCAATAGTATGAAATTCTTAATTAAAATAGAGTAAAGTTCGCAAATCATGATAATGTGCTTTAAGTGATGTCATTTGCCATGAAATTTTTAGAGTTTTCTTGTTTGCAAGTGACAGAGTTTATTTGTGAAAAGATAGAAGTACTAGTTTTGAATAAAAAATGGTGTTTTGTTCTTTGGTGTGATAGCTAAAAAATAATAGATATATCCTGTATTAAGCATATGATCAAGCAAATGGAAGACCGTAGGCAAACTTACCGTAGCTGTACTACTGCTGAAATAGATCGGCCGTGGTCAAGGTATCTTTTATATTTTGGTATTACGGGTATCTTTGGTTTAACGTTATTCTCCTTTATCTATCTTAGAGTTCTTCATATTCCTGTGTATAAGGAAGGGGATATTGCTCAAGTATCTTTAAGTTCTCCTATCGATTTTTCTATAAGTTGGAATGTGCATGCATTCTATAGTAAGACCGCTGAAGTTCCTGAAGTATTCGGAAAAGTCTATCGTATTTCTGAAAACACTTGTTTTGAAGAACCTGAAGAAGAAGAAACACGACAGTGGTTAAAAAAAACTCAAGACTTTCTTGGTGCTGTAGGATTTATAGACAACTCCACTGAAACCTGTCTTCAAGATCTCCATTTACGTCCCTCCGCTCTAAAAGAAAGAGATCGTTTGCTAGGCATTCATGTAAGTGCTGATTCTAGAGAAGTTATACATCAATGTGTTGCACATGTGGACAATTTCTTAAAGTCTGAAAATTGTCCGGCATCTTGCAGATTGCATATTATAGATAATCTAAAAGAAAAGTTTTTAGATATCGCTGTGGATAAGGAAAAATCGGGTTATGTTAAAGGAGATTTACTTGGCACACGGCGATTAGAGCATTTTCCTAAGGGTAGCTCTATTATAAGGCAGTATCAAAGGATTAGTGCGAGAGATGCGAAAATCCTTCGCTGCTTACGTCACCAACTGGTCTCCTCAACAACGCTATTTTCTTGCCGGGGAGCTTTAGGAGTTCTTCTTTTGGTGTTGGTTATTTTAGTTTGGGGCTACCGTTCTTTGGTAACGTTTTGTCCTGAGTTATTGATGTCTCCAAAACGTTTTATGCTCTATATTGCTATCTTTTCCCTGTCATTGATCGGGGTAAAGATTACCGAGACTCTTTGTGCGTTAGGTCCTCAAAGCTGGGAAATTTATCTTTCTTATCCGCTGATTCTTCCTTTTACAGCTATTCTCCTAGGCCATCTTGTGGGCATTCCTCTTGCAGGAGCCTCCTGCACATTTTTAGGGGTTCTCTATACTTTAGAATCAGATATCTGGAATAATAGTTGGTTTCTTGCCATGAACTTATTAAGTTCATGGAGGATTTTATTCACATTGAGCCGAGTAACGCGTCTATCTTCACTGTTTTGGTGTTGTATGAAGTTATGGTGGGTATCTACAGCAATTTTAACAGGATTCCGTTTGTTTTTTGGCGCCGCATCTATAACAGCTTTCCGTGCTGATTGCTTAGGAAGCTTTGTTTATAGCTTGATTACTGCTTTAGGTGTTGGAGCTTTAATTCCTGTATTTGAATCCTCTTTTGGTGCCTGCACTCATAACCATTTATTAGCTTATTTAGATTCTGACTATCCTTTATTAAAGAGACTCTTCGAACAAGCTCCTGGCACTTACCAGCATTCAGTGTTGGTGGGTATTCTTGCAGAATCTGCGGCTAATGCTATCCATGCCGACGGGCTTTTCTGTCGTGTTGTGGCGCAATATCATGATATTGGTAAGTTAATTAATCCGGGATTTTTCCTTGAAAATCATCAGATGTTGGGAACATCAAAAAGTAATCTTTCTCCGATAGAGAGTGCGAAAATGATTATGCGGCATATTCCTGAGGGAGTAGAGCTAGCAAGAAAAGCAGGTCTTCCCGATTCTTTTATTCGTGTCATTGAAGAACATCACGGCACCTCAGTTATTCTTTCTCCCTATCATCGTCATTTACAAAATAATCCTAATACAGGAGCCTCAGACGAGGAACTTTTCCGTTATCCTGGAAGAAAACCCTCTTCTAAGGAATCTACAATTATTATGATTGCAGATTCATTTGAAGCAGCAGCACGTTCTTTAGAGGGAACAAGTATGGTAGCCTTACGAGATCTTGTAGATAAGATTGTCTCGGGGAAAATGCATGATGGACAATTTGCAGATTCCCCAATAACTTTGGACGAGCTTACGACCATCTGTGAGACCATGGTTAAAACACTCTATAGCGCTTTGCATTCTCGTGCCAAGTATCCTGAAATGGCTTTAAAGCCCTGTGTTTAATAGAAGCTTATGGATAGGTTTTAAATATCCACGTTATCAGGCTTTCCTCTTGAGCAACACTGTATGCCTGCCGCTATCCCTTTACCAATACCAAAAATGGCTTTCGATAGACCTACAATTAAAAGGATAGGGATAAGAAGAATAAGTAGGGGTAACATAAATCCTAAACCACCCAAAATACTAATGATTATGGGTAAACACATGACCCGTGCCGTTTCTCGGCATGCAGGACATTTTGTATTTGGGGTAAAATCATTCACTCCTTTGAAAGCAGCTCGAGCTTGAGTATATCTGTGATAAAATACCCCGGCGTAAATCAACCCTACAATAGGAATTAAGACCATAGGAATATGCTGAAGCCTGGTCATCATAGCTTCTAGAGCCATGGGACAACCATGAATTGCCTCAGGCAATATGACAGTGGATGTTTGACAGATGCTACCGTTTTCGTTCACGTGCGTATGTTGAGGAATTTGAACTATTCCCATAAATCCCTACTTATATAAATTAAAATTTAGAAAAAGTCGTAGTGAATTATATTTCAATGACAGTGATAATTTTAACTAAAACGAAACTATTTTATTATCATTTATAAATTAGTTCTATGGCTTTTCTTTAAGATAAGAAATCTTAATCTAGTTAATCTCGTTACTTCTAGAGTAAGTTTAATAAATGGTTAAGGTATATTAACATAAAAATAGTGCAGTGGGGTTCTATTTTTATTAAGAATATTTTAACTCGAATATCTTATAAGAAACTCAAATTTAATAGATTGAGGGCGTCTTTAGTAAAAACGCCCTTTGGCTATTTATGAAATAGATTCCATTGATTCGTAGGATTGAGAACGTCTGCAATAGGATGTAATTTTTGAATAGAGAGCCATAATGAGTAGAGCGAATCCTACAAGAATCATGAATGGGAATAAAAGACCCAGCCCGCCAAAAGCAGCGATGCCGACAGGAAGATTAAAGTGACTTGGATCTAAACTAGAACAAGTTGGATTTCTACATTTTTCATTAGGAGTGTAGCTTAGTTTTGCGTATTCCGTATTCATCAAAGATTTTTGATAAAGAAGACGACCCACAATGAATAAACCTAAAATAGGGACGCAGGAAGCAAGCTTTTGAACGCGGTTTAATTTAGTATTTGGATCGATCAGAAATTTCGGCACGTTTAATGTAGGAGAACTTTCCACCTCCGAGCTATGACCATTTTTGTTTAGATGTGTGTGTGAGGGAATACATGTAAGAGGCATAAGGGAATTACCTTCTTTGAAATTTAATTAAGGCCTTCTCTAAAGATTTTCTTTTTATCAGAGATCAAGTGTGTCATTTTCAAGAATTTTATTTATCTATTTCAATAGAGAAAAAATAAGCGCAGATATTTTAAAATAAACTCAAATAAAAGTATAGAGTTTTTTAAAAATCTCCATAATCAAGCGCAGAATAATTCCGATAATAAGAAAGGGAGCTAATACTCCCAGACCGCCTAAAATTCCAAATCCAATTAGGGAAAGGTGGTATTTAGGGTGTAAACGAGAGCAAAGTTTATCAGCACAGCTTTTATTGGGTATATAATTTAAAATTGAATAGGCGTCACGCATTACCGTGAATCTACGATAGATTAGGAAAATTGTAAAAACGAGACCTGAAATTGGGAAGACTAGGAAGCGCATACTAATTTCAGGAAAGTATGCTGTTTTACAGACAGTGATTTTTGTTGCAGGAACAGATATCAAAGTATTTCTGTTTGCAGTGTGTATATGCGCAGGCAGGGTAATGTATGAGGTGAACATCATATTGCTTCACGAATTTGATGATTTATAATTGCAATATTGTTTGTTTGTATTAGATTATTCTAAAATCTGCTTTAGATATAGTTTTGATCTATATTTTAGATTAAATAGAGATTAAATGTTTGTCTTGAGCAATGTTTGAAGTATTTAATGGGAGTAAAAATTTTTTCCAGGCTTCGATATTTTTTGCTGCGGTAATGCTTAAACGTCCTTGAAGAGGGTGGTAAGGAGGAGGAAGTACTTTAGTGTAAGGTAAATTCAGGTGTAGTCTAATAACAGCAGCTTTAGCAACAACAATGGCGTCATATTTTCCGCTTTCTAGCTGTTCGAGTCTCTCTTCTATTGTACCTCGAATATCCAGAATCTGTCCTTTAGGAAATAGAGTTTTTAGCATTTCTCCCCGACGCAAAGAAGAGCTCCCGAGTCTAGGGTTTTTAGGGAAACGTTTCCAAAGATAACGTTCGCCATACACTAAGAGGTCTGAGGGATCTAAACCTTTTGTTATTGCTACAACGGAGGTTGTCGATGGATCAGGTAGATCTTTAGCGGAATGTACGGCAAGATGACAGTTACCTCGGAGAACAAGCTTATCGACAGCATCTGTGAAAAATTGTGAATTTTCTACAAGACGCAGAGGAGTAGTTTTGTCTTTATCTCCACGAGTATTTACTGTGTGTATCTGAATCCAAAGTTTAGGAAACCATGAATGCAGAAGACGAACACATTCGTGTACCTGAGCTTGTGCTAAGGTAGATCTTCGAGAAGCTATGCGTAAGGGACGTCGTCCCACGCAAAAATCAGAAAGAAAAGGATCAGTGTAACAGTTGGATAGCATCTTTTATAGTTTTCACTCCTCGAATATCTAAATGATCTTTAATTTCAGAAGATAATCCCGAAATTTGTCCTTCTGGAATCACCGCGCCTTCAAAACCCATGAGTTTACTTTCTTTAAGACGTCTTTCTAAATGAGTGACGTGACGAATTTCACCTCCCAGACCTATTTCTCCAGTAAATGTATAGTTTTGAGGAGAGAGGCGATTATAAAGTGACGACACTACTGCGAGTCCTGCTCCTAAATCTGCAGCAGGCTCTGTGATTTTTAATCCTCCAGCTATGGATAGAAAAACATCAGCAGTATGGAATTTTATTTGAGCGCGCTTTTCTAGAACAGCTAAGAGTAGTAAAAATCGGTTCTGATCAAATCCTGAGGTTTTTCTAATCGGATTTGCAAATGGAGAAGATGATGCCAAAGCTTGCATTTCGATAAGAAGCGTTTCAGATCCTTCAATAATAGGAATAATTACAGAGCCCGTGGTTTCTGTAATTTTTTCTTGTAAAAAGAGACCAGAGGGGTTAGTAACTTCTTTTAATCCGTCAGTATGCATGGATAAAATAAGTAATTCATTCGTAGGACCAAAACGGTTTTTCACAGAACGTATCATACGATAATTAGCGTGTGAATTACCTTCAAAATATAAAACGGTGTCTACAAGGTGTTCTAAGACTCTAGGTCCAGCAATTTCTCCAGATTTTGTTACATGACCTATAACAAAAGTTGTGATTTGTGATTGTTTAGCAATATGCATAAGCTCAGAAGTTACTTCTCGTACTTGAGCTACAGATCCTGGAGAAGAATGCAGCGCGGGATTAAATACAATTTGGATAGAGTCGATAATTAAAATATCGGGGTTTAGTGTTGTTATTTGTTGTTTAATATCATCGAGATTTGTTTCGGGGAATAGGTAGATATTTGCATTGGAAATTTTTAAACGCCGTGCTCTTAAAGAGGTTTGCGTTACAGATTCCTCTCCGCAAACATAGAGGACTTTAAGGCCTCGATTAGCAAATTTCGCTGATGTTTGTAAAAGTAAAGTGGATTTTCCAATTCCCGGATCGCCACCTAATAGGGTAAGACTACCACGAACAGCGCCACCACCTAAAATTCGATCCCATCCGGGCTCTCCTATGCATAAACGTTCTTCCTCGCGAAGCTCTACAGTATTCAAAGATACTGCGGTTGCTTGCGATCGAGAACGTCTTCCATTTTGAGAAGGGGAGGCAAGTCCTTCAATAAATGTATTCCATTGCAGGCATCCCGGACATTGACCTAACCATTTTGGCGTATTGGTTCCGCATTCATTACAAGTCCATTGTGTTTTTATCTTCGTAGTCATGGGCATCTAAAGCTTCTTGGGCCGCTAGTTTTTCGGCTTCTTTTTTCGATAGGGCAAATCCTTCCCCCCACATTTCATCATTAACTATTACACGAATATGGTAACCTGGGGTACCTTGTTCAGATGTCCATGGGGTACATTGGTATACGGGTAACGTACGTAATTGTTTTTGTGTGAGCTGTTGTAGGCGGTTTTTCGGATTTCCGAGCATAAGGGGAAGGATATCCTTTTTTGAGGGCAACAGAGGTACAGTAATTTGTCTTGCAGGAGCTAATCCCCCGTCTAGATAAACAGCTCCTAAAATAGCCTCAAATAAATTCGCATAAGCTGAGGTTCTACCTCGCTCATTTTGAATTCTTTCTCCCTTGCCTATAAGTAAATATTCTCCTAATCCTAATGCGTCAGTATATTGGCAGCAAGAAACCGCATTTATCAAAGCTGCGCGCGCTGTGGATAGAGTACCTTCATCCATGGAAGGAAATAATAGGAATAGATGTTCGGTTACGATTAAGCATAACACGGCGTCTCCTAAGAATTCCAAACGCTCGCTATCTTCGGTAATAGTCACAGTCTCATTCCTATAAGAAGGATGTGTGAGAGCAGTAACTAAGAGTTTCGGTTGAGTAAATGTAAAATTTAATTTAGCTTCAACTTCTTTAATGTTGATCAGATTATTCATAAAATTATGAAATGTTGCCCTATTAAAATATAACGCATTAGTTGTCGGAGTTTTTTTATAGGCGGAAAAGGGCTTAAAGTCTATAGTACTTTTGGTTACACTCTCTTAAATGGATAAGTATGAGGATTGTTCTACATTTAGAACACCTGCGCCATTTTCAAAATCAAGGTAGTATATTATTCGAAGATCTGGTCTCTGCGGACGACTGTTTTGCTTTAGAAATAAAACTAAGACACTTCGTGGAATCCATCTCAAAAAATACACTAGATGCGCGCTGGAGAGATAATATTTTCCGTACCCTTCCCGAAGTGGCAGCTTTAGTTAAAAAGCGACATTTGGATGTTTTTGCCGCTAATCTTGTGCATCGACCTCGACTATTATTAGTTAGTGATTTTTGGGTTCTTCCTGAAGATAGTATTCCCGAAAGAGAAGAAGATTGTCTATTACTCTTATCTTTGTCAGGGGATAAGGTGGGTCAGGGAGTCTTTTTTGTTGGGCCCTATCCTACGGAGCTTTATTTCCCGCAGTCAGGAGAAACAGCTCTTTTGCTTGCTTTTTCTTCTGCAGGGATCCCTATTTCTTAAAAGCGTTTCCCTCCTTTAGATAAATATACGAAATTATTTGCCTAGAGCTATTTTTATGTTATGACGGCATAAGAGCGCGATGTGTTTTTAGGAACTTTTATGAAGCCTTTTCTCCAGAAAATAGAAACTCTTTGTAACCCTATAACAGCAAAGAATATCTTGACTTGGCTATCTAGTGATTTTGGTAAAGATGACGAGGATACTATAGCTGAGCTTCTAGAAAACGATCCGCAGCGTCTTGAAGAACTATTTGGGAAAACTCTTGCCTTTGGTACAGGAGGACTGCGTAGTCCTATGGGATTGGGTACCAATAGAATTAATGTCTTCACAGTGCGACGTGCTACACAAGGTTTGGCAGAAGTATTAAAAAAACATAATCCTCATCCTGGGGACTCTATTCGGGTAGTCATTGGTTACGATACACGACATCATTCTTTTGATTTCGCTCAGGAAACTGCCAAAGTTCTCGCAGGTAATAAAATTCATGCGCTTATATTTAAGGATCCTGAACCTCTAGCTCTAGTTTCTTTTACTTTAAGATCTCAACAGGCCTTAGCCGGAGTGATGATTACCGCTTCTCATAATCCTCCAGAGTATAATGGGTATAAGGTCTATATGGCTTCAGGAGGGCAGGTGTTACCTCCTTTAGATCAGGAGATTATTCGAGCATCAGCTGATGTCGAAGAAGTTTTACTCGTTGATTCTCTAGAAGATCCCTATATTCATCTTATAGGGGAAGAATATGAAGCTTTATACACAGAAACCGTACGTCAGTTACAGCTGTATCCTGAAGATAATCGTCTTTCAGGACCGGCAATTCATGTGAGCTATTCTCCACTGCATGGAACTGGAGTCACTATGATTCCTCGAGTTTTAAAAGATTGGAATTTTCCTATGGTCAAGCTTGTTGAGAAACAAGCACTTCCTGATGGAAGTTTCCCTACAGTACGTTTGCCTAATCCCGAAGATCCTGAAGCGCTAACTTTGGGAATTCAGCAAATGATGAAAAATCAGGATGATATTTTTATAGCCACAGATCCTGATGCAGATCGTTTGGGAGTTGTATGTTTGGATGAGAACTCTCCCTACATATTTAATGGGAATCAAATTGCCTGTTTACTGGCGGATCATATTTTGCGTGCCTGGTCAGCTCACTCTCCTTTGGGTAAGGAAGACAAAGTAGTTAAAAGCTTAGTAACTACGGAAATGTTATCGGCAATCACCAAGTTCTATGGTGGCGATATTGTGAATGTGGGAACCGGATTTAAGTATATTGGAGAGAAAATAGAGGATTGGAGAAATAAACTAGAAAGATATGTATTTGGTGCTGAAGAATCCTATGGCTATCTCTATGGAACGTATGTGGAAGATAAGGATGCTATTAGTACGTCAGCATTAATCACGGAAGCTGCGCTGCAGCAAAAACTTCAGGGGAAAACTCTTCGAGAGGCGATTTTAGATCTATATGAGACCCATGGATATTTTATGAATAAAACCCTCTCCCTATCCTTTGAACGGGATAAGGAAAGTTTTATGAAATCACAAATAGAGAAGTTAGCATCTCTTGATCCTTCTGCTATGTCCTTAGCAGGAGACAGTGTAGTGGCATTTGAAAATTATCATCAAAGCATAGGAATTAATACCACTTCGGGAACTACCTATAAACTCGATCTTCCGAAGATGTTTATGTTGTGTTACTACTACGATAGTGGGGGGAAGATTATAGTGCGTCCTTCAGGTACAGAACCTAAAATAAAATTATATTTTGAGCTTGTAAATCGTTATGATGTGGTAGCAGACAAGAAACAAGAACAAATCCAAAGAGAACAAGAAAGTCAGAGGAAATTAGAGAATTTTATTTCCGAATTTAATGAGAAGTTTTCTTCCTTGCAAGACGAGTAATAAAATTAAAATCCCCTTGTAGTAATATCTTCAGCACATCTACACTGGCGCTGCAGAAAGCTGGCTAGATTTTTGTTCTCGTTTTGTCTTTGTTGTACGAGATCGAGTCAAAATTTGCCCATTATGAAATAGAATATCTCCAAACCATGTTCTTGATGAACTCAAGACAGATATGAAGGACTTCCTTATGACCTTTGTACCCTATACTTTACCTGAATTACCCTATGATTATGATGCTTTAGAACCAGTGATTAGTGCAGAAATTATGCGTTTACATCATCAGAAGCATCATCAAGGTTATATAAATAATTTGAACGACGCTTTGAAAAAATTAGATGTTGCTGGCGCGCAACAAGATCTTACACGTCTTATTTCTTTAGAGCCTGCTATACGTTTTAATGGTGGTGGACACATCAATCACTCCCTATTTTGGGAAATGTTAGCTCCAGTAGATCGTGGTGGAGGTGTGCCTCCAAAACATGGATTACTGAAGCTAATTGAGAAATTTTGGGGAACTTTTGATAATTTTTTAAAAGAATTTATTGAATTTGCAGCTCCTATTCAAGGATCAGGGTGGGCATGGCTAGCTTTTTGTCCCAAAAAACAAGAGCTTATGCTACATGCAACAGTGAACCAAGATCCTCTAGAGGCGACCACTGGTAAGGTGCCCCTTCTAGGAGTAGATGTTTGGGAGCATGCTTACTATCTCCAATATAAAAATGTTAGATTAGATTATTTAAAAGCAATTCCTCGAGTAATTAATTGGGGATATATTGAAAAAAGATTTTCTGAATTAACTAATTAAAAGAGTATTTTTAATTGAAGAGTTAATAACTTTAATTTAAAATTACTCCTGCTAAAAAGTTTGGATTGGGTAGCTTGTGCGTTTATTTTCTTACGACAAACCTAAGATTAAAGTGCAAAAGATAAAAGCTGATGGTTTTAGCGGTTGGTTGAAGTGCACGCATTGTCACGAGATGATTCATGCGAATGAACTGGGACAAAATTTTAACTGTTGTCCCAAATGCTCTTATCATTACCGCATTACCGCAGCTGAGAGGATAAAACTGCTAGCTGATAAAGATTCCTGGCGTCCTCTTTATACAAATCTCAAATCACAAGATCCGTTAAAATTTGTTGATACCGACACTTACCCAAATCGTTTAGCTAAGGCTAGAAAAGATAATACAGAAAGTGAAGGAGTCCTTGTTGGTGTTTGTGCCATAGGAGAGCATCCTGTAGCCTTAGCTGTGATGGACTTTAATTTTATGGCGGGATCTATGGGTGCTGTGGTCGGGGAAAAACTGACACGCCTGGTAGAGAAGGCCATAGTGTCAAAGCTTCCCGTAATTATTGTTTGTGCTTCTGGAGGCGCAAGAATGCAAGAATCTGTGTTTTCTTTGATGCAGATGGCAAAGACTTCCGCAGCTTTAGCAAAATTACACGAAGCAGGTCTACCTTACATCTCTGTTTTGACTAATCCTACATCTGGAGGAGTCACAGCTTCTTTTGCTTCTTTAGGCGACGTGATTATTGCCGAGCCCAAAGCTCTTATTTGTTTTGCCGGTCCTCGAGTCGTTGCCCAAGTTATAGGTGAAGATCTTCCTGAGGGGGCTCAAAAATCTGAATTTCTTCTCGAACACGGAATGATTGATAAAGTAGTCGAGAGAAAACAATTAAAGAGTACTTTGCAGAGTTTACTTGATTACTTTTGTGCTCAAGAATACACTGGCGGCCAAGACAAAGCCCCTAGGGATCTATCTAAGACCCTTAAAGAAATTTTTTTATTGACAGATGACAGTGAATGAAACATCATACCCGATACTCATAGTAACCACGGCACTGTTCTTATGACTATATTTTGTGAATTAGAATCTGGTGTAGATCTTCCAGAGTATGCCACAGAGGGCGCTTCGGGCGCAGATCTTCGAGCCAATATTGAAGAGCCTATTGCTGTGTTACCTGGCCAGCGCGTATTGATTCCTACAGGAATAAAAATGCAAATTCCTCAAGGTTATGAAGTCCAAGTGCGTCCACGTAGTGGTTTGGCTCTGAAACATGGGATTATGGTTGTTAATTCTCCGGGAACAATAGACGCCGATTATCGCGGTGAAGTTTGTATTATACTTGCAAATTTTGGAGAGAGTACTTTTATTATCGAACCTAAGATGCGTATTGCTCAGGCTGTAGTTGCTCCCGTAGTCCAAGCAAAGTTTATAGTCGTGGATCAAGAAGAAGGGTTAACGGCAACATCTCGAGGAAGTAGAGGTTTTGGGCATACCGGAGAGAAGTGACATGCCTTTCTATTGTGAGAGTAAACCTGATTTTTCCTTGTTTTCTCTTTTATCTCCCAATCTTATTATGTTTTTGAACAAAAACTCTCGGGAGGAGATTCTTCAAGATCTTACAGATCTTGCCGGTGCTGCAGGTCTGCTTGAGAATAAAGCAGAGTTTTTTCAAGCTTTAGTGACTCGTGAAAATATCATGTCCACAGGTATTGGCATGGGAGTGGCAATCCCTCACGGTAAATTACATAGTTGTTCTGATTTTTTTATCGCTATAGGCATCCATTCTCAAGGGATTCTTTGGGATGCGATAGACGGAGCTTTAGTACGTCTAGTCTTTTTGATTGGAGGTCCTGATAACGCTCAAGCTGAGTATCTCAAGCTGTTATCTACACTCACTCTGTCACTTAGAGATGAATCTCGACGTGAGAAGTTGCTGCAAGTTACGACGATTGAAGAAGTGATGAATGTCTTTTTAGGAATGTAGTGGTTATGGATTTAAAATTAGAAGAGTTAGCTTCTTTATTAGATGTTTCTGAAAATACTGTCCGACGATGGCTAGATGAGGGGGCTATCCCTAGTTATAGCATGAATAATGAACATAGATTCAATCGAGAAGAAATAGAGGATTGGATATTACATAATCAAGCTCTAGTGGGATTAGAAAAAGATGAAAAACACGAAGAAGAATTTCGTGATCTTTCTTTAAAGTATAGCTTGTATAAAGCAATTTATCGTGGAGGAATTATCCGTGATGTATCTGTCAAAAATAAAGCAGAAGCTCTCCAGTATGCCTCTTCTTATATAGCAGAGAAATTTAATCTCGACGCTAGTGTACTTTTCGAGATGCTTACCCATCGGGAAAATCTCATGTCGACAGGTATTGGAGAAGGAATTGCTCTTCCCCATGCTAAAGATTTTTTAATTAATGCGTACTACGATGTTGTTGTCCCTATGTTTCTATCAACAAGTATTGATTTTGGTGCTCTTGATGGTAAGCCTGTAAACGTATTATTTTTCCTTTTTGCTTCCCAAGATAAAAGTCATTTAAATTTAATAAATAAAATTGTGCATCTTGGGATGTCTTTAGAAGCCCGAAGTTTTCTAACAAACTATCCAGAAAAAGAGCAGCTCCTTGCTTATATTAAGAATTGGGAATCGCAAATCCATTAACTATCAATCTCTATAAAAGATTTGCAACTCCGAGTTGTGAAAAAAGTCCTATTGTTGTTATGGTGATCTCATAGGCTGATCTAGGAGATTATAGCAGCATGATGAGTTCTAAGCGTACTTCGCAACTTGCAATGCTTTCCATTTTGTTAACTTTTACCCACTCTGTAGGTTACGCAAGTGCTGCAGTTGCTCCTTTTGAAGTTAGCTCTGTATATTCCGAAGATTCTTTAATTGCTTTGGAAAGCAACAAAAGCAAGAAAGAGCAAAGAATCCAAAAGATTCAAGAAAATAGACGTGCGAGACAAGAAGCAAAAGAGGCCGCGGAAGCTAAAAAAAGTGCTAAAGCAGCAGCAAAGAAAGCTAAAAAGTCGAAAAAGGTCTCCTTCGCCTTTACAGAAAAATTAAATCAAGAGCAAAAAGTTCGATCTCAAGAACGTAAGAAACAACGTCTTTCTTTTAAAGAACAACGCCGTTTAAAACTTCAAGAACATAAGGAGCAGCAACGTGCTTTTGCTGAAAGTATTAAGCAAGGTATTGATTATTGCTGTGACGAGCTTGTTGAATATGGAACAGGAAGTCTCTTAACTCGTGGTGGGAAGTATTCCAAAAGATACAATAGATCTAATAACTGCGATCAAAGTGCTATTGTAAATGAGCAGTCTACAAAGATAGTTCCTTCTTTATCATCCAGAGAAGAAACCGAAGTTAGAAAAGAAGCGAATACCATAGTACGTGCAAATCCTAGTCCTGAATCTCCTAGGTTCTTAAATCTTTTAACTCGCGGAGGAAAGTATTCTAGAAGATACAATAGATCTAATAACTGCGATCAAAGTGCTATTGTAAATGTACAATCTACAAAGGCAGCTCCGCGTTTATCGGCTAGAGAAAAAGCTAAAATTAGAAAAAGAGCAGGTACAATAGTACGTGCAGCTCCTAATGCTCAAACTCCTAGATCCTTATTGAAAACTATGATCGTTAGTGGGGAGACACAAGTTTCCTCAGAAAGTAAAGAAAACCTTCAAGTTGTTCATGAGATTAAAGAAGGCCCAGTATTACCAATTTTTGTTCGTCCTAATGTGAAAGCTGTTTCTCATGAAGACAGAAATAAGCTTATCCAAGATTTAGCTAGAGAACAAAGAGTTGCCAAGAGAAAATCTTCTAGAGAAGCTCTCGAATCTCGTGTAAAAGAAAGTAGAATTCCTAGAGATGGCAAAATTACCTCAACATTACGTTATGATGTTGAAAAGGCTGCAGCTGTTAAAGTTAGACGCAATTCCTCTGTAAATCCTCAAGTTCGTGCTCAGAAAGCATCGAATACTCGCAGAGACGCACGTAATGGGCAGAATCAACAAGAATCAGCACAAAATGCAAAACCTGGTTCTTCAGATCAACAAGAGCAAATTGCGAACAATACAGCTACGGACGATTTCTACGGTGTATCTTCTACAGCAGGAAACACTAACGTAAATACTTATCTTAATGCGAAGCAATACCGTTGTGACTCCTCTGAGACAGATTGGCCTTGTTCTTCATGCGTTGCTAAACGTCGTACACATACAAGTATTTCTGTATGTACCATGGTTGTTACAGTTATAGCGATGATTGTTGGAGCGATCATTATTGCAAATGCCTCAGATTCTACAACAACCAATGGTGGGGGAACAACTCCTCCTCCTACACCAAGTCCGAAACCCACTCCCTAAAGTATCCACTTAGAATGTGAGTTTTAATATGAAGAAGACAGAACCTTAACGGTTTCTGTCTTTTTTTTGTTCTTATAAATTCTGTTTTAAATACAGTTTATTGATTTTTATAATTAATTAATTGGCCTTAAACAATTATTATATAGTTAAAGTATTTCATTTATTTTTGTTTTTATTATGTCTGAGCCAAAGCCAATATATCAGAGTCCTGCTTTAAATCAGGTGGAGATCGGAAAATCACATTTAGATAACAATCCGAAAATTGCTAAAGCTATTCAAGCTACAGGAATAGTACTAGCTATCTTAGCTATAGTTGCTTCCGTATTTTTGATTATCGCAACACCCGTAGGTTTACCGATTTCTATGGCGTTGGGGGGAGTCTTGCTAGGAGTTGGTGGAAGTATGCTATTCACTTCTGTGAACTCTTTAGCTCAAACTATGAAGAGGGCGGCTGTAGAGAATAAACGTCAGAAGATTTTACTTCAGGAAAAGCCTGAGGAAATAAAACCAAAAAATGAAATTTTAGAAGGATTATGGCCTAGATACAATCATATGGTTGACGGGTTTGCTCATTTAAATATGCAAATAGGCAAACATGAAAAAAGTATTCTAAAGCAGATGGGTAAAAAAGAAGGGCTCGAGTTTATAGAGAGCTTCGATCAAATCACTAGCGATTACTTAACTTGTACTAGTTTACTTCAAGGACGTCAGGCTGTTTATGCCAAAGAGGATTATGCTCAGCGCGATGACAGTTATCCTAGTGTTGCTAAGAAAAATGAATTACTCATTAGATTAGGAAATAGCATTGTTTCTAGATTGTCTAAGGGCGGTGGGGTCTTTTCTTTAAAGATGCAAGAGTTAAGCAGTACTATGTCTAAGGTTCATGCTGGAGTAACTCTAGGTTTAGTGGCCGGAGGTATTGCTGCTGTGGGCGTTATTGCTGCAGTCATTCCTGGAGGAATCTTTGCTCTCCCGATGATTGTAGCCGCTGCTATAGGAATCGGTCTTGCTGTTTTAGGTTTGTCTTATGCAATAAAAGCAATATTAAAGCGATCTAAGACAAATAAAAAACAATTACTTAAAGATCTTACAGATACGATTGATATTAAAGATCTTAAAGATATGACCAGAAATCAATCCGTTCTTATGAATATGCTGAAAGTCTCCTTGCAAACCGATCAGAAGATGACTTTGGATAACAGGGATTTTTATGCACAATATAACAAAGTAAGAGACACATTACAGTTCTTAAATGAACATCTAGCTGAGGTAGAGTTTAAGTACAAGTATCTAACTAAAGAATATGAGAAACGCGCTAATAGATTGGAAAGAGGAGTATCTATCCTTTCTGATAGGAAGAATGCTCAAGAAGGAGATGATTATAATCCTCGGGTACCAGCAAGTGATCGAGCAGGTTTATTGAATGATACTGCAGGATTTGATGAATTAGTTTCTCAAGGTATAGATGCTGCTCGACGTAGACGCCAAAGCGATAGCAGTGGTGTGACATTTATAGGTGATTATGAACAGCATTTAGACGATGATGATTTAGAATTTGGTGGTGGATGGAGTCCTTCTGGTAAACGTGCTCTTGAAAAAATGTGGTCAGCAAAACCAACCGCAATGACTGAGGAAGACTATTTCATTTTAAATGAAGATGTGAATAGGGTTCTTTCCTCTTATCGTAACGACATACAAGCCATGAAGGCCGACATTCAGCAGGTTCAGCAACTCTTTGATGAGCTAAAAGCTGGGAAAATTAGACTTGAGAATTACTCAGAACAAATCATAGGTATTTGGACTGATGTAAGTAGCAATTGCCATGCGATCCTTAATCACTTGGTGGGGATGCAAATGCGACTTATAGCTTTTGTAGAATCTGGCGGGATGATCCGTCCTAATGTAGGCAATGTCCCTAAAGGGAAGACCCCCGATTAACAGGTAGAGTGTCTCCTTTTAAGAGAGCCCTTCTGTTCAAATTTATCCCAACGATTTAATTGCTCTTGTAGTGCACGAGCTTGAGGAGAGTTGGGATTACTTTCCATCCATATTGCTAATTCCTGACGTTTATCATTCACCATAGAATCTAGATTTTGAGATAAATCGCGAATTTGTGTTTCTTTTGTAGATATAGCCACGTCATAATCATTTTCTAGTTTATGGTGTAGGTCACGCATATTTGGAATAAATGTATTCCGTATATTTGCAAACGCCACTCGGAATTTCTCGATAGATTCTACTCCTAAATTCGATATATCTTGAGAAATCTCATTAGTTAATGAGGTTCCGAAAAATCTATTTTTTACAGGTAAATCTAAGATAAGAGCAACGGAAATGAGTAGAAGGATGATGCCTAGGCTGATACCAAAAATCAACCAGTTGCCATAAAGTATAGCATAGCTCATTAAGGCTATCACTCCTAAACATGTAAGTATCAATATAGCGAAACACACCGTGGTGCGTAGTATTAAATTAGCACGATAATTGTCCCAGGGAAGGAGAAGAACTACCTTTTTGTCTATAGATGTAGGCGCTACTGTCATGGTAAGTGGCTCAATTTATTAAATTAGGGGCGCTTGGTGGGGAAGAATAAATCTCTTGAGCTGAATTTGATATTTCCTGCCAAGTTTGTAGTCTTACCAAAAGGCGTTGTTCATCTTGTTTTAATTGTTCTATGCGCTGTTCCTTTTCTATGATTGAATAAATCAATTTTGAATAAGCAGTTTGAAGTAACTGGAAAGAAGATAGGGACGACGTTTTGTTTTTTACTAAAGTTATAGTTTGCTGAACTTTAGAGGGTAAGCATTTGATTAGATAAATCATGCTAATAAGTAGAAGAATACAAACCAAAGAAGCAACCATTAAAGTTACACCACTGATTATTTCCGGAAGACTAGAGGAAATACATCCAAAAGCCACAACTACAGCTCCACCAATCATCGTAGCGATCAAAAGTATAATAGCTAAAACGTAAGAAAAAGAGCTTTGCTGAATGAAAATAGCAACTTTTTTTTGTAACATTGTAGCATCCCGCTCTACGTTGAAAAGAAGGGAACATTGACTAGGTAAGGATAGAAGAGTTGGGGAAATAGAATTAGAAAGACTTAATACCACAGAATTCCTTAAAATATAGTGGTGAAATTTAAAGAAAGTATTCATTTTATTCAATACGTAACATAAAGTAATTCTTTTTAAATTCTTTTCTATTTTAGTTTTTTATGAATAAAACTGTTGTTGTTGCTATGTCTGGGGGCGTAGATTCCTCCGTAGTTGCCTACTTATTAAAAAAATTCACTCCCTACAAAGTGCTCGGCCTCTTTATGAAAAATTGGGAGGAGGAAGATAGCGACGGCCTTTGTTCTACAGCTAAAGATTATGAAGACGTGCAAAGAGTTGCTAATCAATTAGACATTCCCTACTACACAGTATCTTTTGCTAAGGAATACCGTGAGAGAGTTTTCTCTCGTTTCCTTGCAGAATATTCTAAAGGTTATACACCTAATCCTGATGTTCTTTGTAATCGCGAGATAAAGTTTGATCTTCTTCAGAGAAAAGTCCGTGAATTAGGGGGAGATTTCCTAGCTACAGGTCATTATTGTCGTTTATCTTCAGATGTCAGCGGTGTTCATTTACTTCGAGGTATAGATTCTCAAAAAGATCAAAGTTATTTTTTATGCGGAACACGAAGAGAATCTTTAGATAAT
Source organism: Chlamydia sp. 04-14 (assembly GCF_036632095.1). Lineage (NCBI taxonomy): Bacteria > Pseudomonadati > Chlamydiota > Chlamydiia > Chlamydiales > Chlamydiaceae > Chlamydia > Chlamydia sp. 04-14. The sequence goes on along the minus strand of NZ_JAPYKW010000002.1, from coordinate 319,620 downwards.
GTTCTTTTCCCTTTAGGAGATATGACAAAAACACAAGTGCGCGCTATTGCCGAAGAGGCTGGATTAGCTACCGCTAAGAAAAGAGATAGCACAGGTATCTGTTTTATTGGGAAGCGTCCCTTTAAAAGTTTTCTTGAAAAGTTCGTGCCAAACTTAGAAGGAGATATTGTGGATTATGATTCTCAGAAAGTTGTAGGTCGACATGAAGGCGCTCACTATTACACGATAGGGCAACGGCGGGGATTAGATCTGGGTGGCTCAGAAAAACCTTGTTACGTTGTTGGCAAGGATATAGAGAAGAATATTGTATATATAGTGCGTGGAGAAGATCATCCTCTACTCTATCAGAAAGAACTTACAGCTAAGGAATTGAATTGGTTTGTATCTCCAGAAGCTATAACGCAATGTAGTGCGAAAGTGCGTTATCGTTCTGCAGATGAAGAATGTGAAATTCTTTGTTCGCGCGAGAATGGTGAAGTGCGTGTACGATTTTCTTCCCCCGTTAAGGCAATCACCCCGGGGCAAACAATTGCCTTTTATGATGGGGAGAAGTGCCTAGGGGGTGGAATCATAGAGGTTTCTATGATTCCCCATTTGGTATAGTTGCTGCAACACTTTCAGCAGCCTGTTGCTCATCACGTTCAAAAGTAACGCGATCTTCAGAAAGATTAGCGCGAAGTTTTCGTGCTTCCTGACGGCAAGATTCTTTAAGTAAAAGTTCTGCAAGAGGGTCTTCAAGATACTGCTCAATAACACGACGTAAAGGCCGTGCACCCATTTCTGGAGAATGCCCTTTCGTGACCAAGAAAGAAATCACAGAGTCTGGAATGCTTAATGCCATTTGGTAATTTTTCAAACGGGAATCCAATTTACTAATTTCTAGATGGATTATCTCGGATAAGGCATCTTTTTCTAAAGGACGGAAGATAACACTTTCATCTAAACGATTGATAAATTCCGGCTTTAAATGTTTCTTCACAGCATTTTCAATTTTTTCTTGAATCACTTTATAGTCAAAATTCGATCGAGATCCGAATCCAATCTCTCCACTTTTCTTAATTAAGTCTGCACCTAAGTTAGAAGTCATGATAATAATTGCATGACGGAAATCAATCTTACGGCCGAATGAGTCTGTAAGGCGTCCCTGCTCTAAGATTTGTAACATTAAATCCATAATGTCAGGATGAGCTTTTTCAATCTCATCGAATAGAACAACACAATAAGGTCGGCGACGTACTTGCTCTGTAAGATGACCACCTTCTTCGTGACCAACATATCCTGGAGGCGATCCCATCATTTTTGTGGCAGCAAATTTTTCCATGTACTCAGACATGTCTACTTGAATTAAGGCATCCTCGCCACCGAACATTTCGATAGCAATTTGTTGAGCAAGTAGGGTTTTCCCAACTCCTGTAGGGCCTAAGAATAAGAAGGAACCTGTAGGACGATTAGGATCTTTAATCCCTGTTCTTGAACGACGAATAGCGCGGCAAATACTTGCTACAGCTTGATCTTGGCCAATAACTTTCCTACGTAAAGTATCTTCTAATTTAAGTAGTTTTTCACTTTCTGCTTCAGTAAGTCTTGCAGAAGGAATTCCTGTTTGTAATGAGACTACTTGAGCGACAGCCTCTTCATCTACGGGAATCTGATGCTCTTCTTTGTGATTTTCCCATTCTTGTTTCATATTAGAGAGACGCTCTCGGAGCTTTTTCTCCTCATCACGTAATCCCGCAGCTTTTTCATATTCTTGAGTTCCGATAGCCTGTTCTTTAGCAAGCTTCGTAGTCTCAATCTCAGCTTCGAGTTTCATCAACTCTGTAGGTTGATCCATGGTATTTACGCGTACGCGAGCTCCAGCTTCATCTAATAAATCAATAGCTTTATCTGGAAGGAAACGCCCGTGAACATATTGATCGGATAATGTAGCCGCAGCTTTCAAAGCTTCTTCAGTAATAGCAACGTTGTGATGCTCTTCGTATTTCTTTTTCAATCCACGTAGAATTTCGATAGTCTCATCTACACTGGGTGGTTGGACAATAATTTTTTGGAATCTACGTTCTAAAGCTGCATCTTTTTCAATATGCTTGCGGTATTCATCAATTGTTGTTGCCCCGATACACTGGATTTCTCCGCGCGCTAATGCGGGTTTTAAAATGTTTGAAGCGTCAATAGCACCTTCAGCAGCTCCAGCACCTACAATAGTATGGAGTTCATCGATAAATAAAAGGATGTTTCCATGTTTGCGTACTTCATCCATAACAGCTTTGATGCGTTCTTCAAATTGACCGCGATATTTTGTTCCTGCAATCATTAAAGCGAGATCTAAAGTAATTAAACGCTTCTTACGTAAAGTATCAGGAACTTCATTAGAAATGATTTTCTGTGCTAACCCTTCAACAATAGCAGTTTTTCCTACACCGGCTTCACCGATAAGTACAGGATTATTTTTTCTTCTACGGCAAAGGATTAAGATTAAACGTTCAACTTCTGTAGAGCGGCCAATAACAGGATCGAGCTTAGATTCGCGAAACATCTCTGTTAAATCATAACCATAGGCTTTTAATGCTGATAGCTTGTCACTTTTTTCTCCACCTAAGGTATGACCTAAAGAAGAAGATTTGGAAGAGGAGGAAGAGTTGCCGCGAGGATTAGAAGAAGATGCGGGAGGGAGTTGAAGGTTGAATGTTTCTAGTTCTTTGAGAATTTCTTTGCGAACTTCTCTAGGATCAATATGTAAATTTTCTAAAACCTGTAAAGCAACGCCATCAGCTTGATTTAAAATCCCCAAAAGAAGGTGCTCTGTGCCCACATAGTTATGTTCTAAAACACCAGCTTCTTCATTTGCTGATTCAAAAGATTTTTTTACTCTACCAGTAAGTGCGGGGTCTCCATAAACTTGAATTTCTGGTCCATAACCGATTAATCTCTCGACTTCTTGCTTTGCAGTATCGAAGTCTACTCCTAAATTACGCAGCACATTTACAGCCACGCCTTGGCCTAGTTTGAGTAGGCCTAAGAGTATGTGCTCTGTGCCTAGATAGTTATGATTTAACCTCTGAGCTTCTTTTTTAGCCAATTTAATGACTTGTTTTGCTCTGTTAGTAAACTTCTCAAACATAAAAACCTAAAAGACCGGGTAGAACTTTCCTTAAGCATATACGAAATTTAAAATAATGATGCAACTCTTCGATAAATAGATAAAGTATTACTGAGAAGAAAGAATTTTTTTCACGAAAATAGTAAAGAATCCATCTCCTATGCTATACTATTTCTACATTTTTAACGAATGATTCACCACTGACACATCTCTTCATTTCATCATGACTGTTCGCATAGTAGATTCCGGGAAAGGAAGTTCTGAGACCCATATGGCCAGAGATAAGTATTTGCTAGAACACCTCAAAAGAGGAGAAGTAATTCTGCATCTCTATGAGTGGAATAGCCAATATCCTCTCACTTACGGCTATTTTATGCGTCCAGAAAAATTTTTAATTGACAATAGGGCTAGCCTAGGGATGGACGCCGCTGTCCGACCTACGGGAGGAGGCTTTGTTTTTCATCACGGGGATTACGCATTTTCGTTATTAATGTCATCGGAACACCCTATGTATGCACCAACTGTGTTGGAGAATTATTATACTGTAAATCAGATGGTGCTAGAAGTTTTGAGTAAGGTTTTCCGTATTAAGGGCACGCTTTCTTTTGACGAGGACGCACACCATCCTCAGACATCTAATTTTTGTATGGCTAGAGCTTCAAAATACGATGTTTTAATGGGAGATAGGAAAGTAGGGGGCGCTGCTCAGCGTACTGTAAAACAAGGATTTTTACATCAAGGCTCCATATTCTTATCAGGGAGTTCTTTAGAGTTTTACCAAAGGTTTCTTTTGCCAGAGGTTATCGACATTATAGTCCCAGCAATTGAAAAACGAGCATTTTTCCCTCTAGGTCTGTCAGCGCCTTCTTCAGATCTTTCAGAGGCAAGAAAGGAAATAAAAGAAGGACTAATTCAAAAATTTGCAAGTGGCCACCTATGAATAAAATGCGATGGGGTTTAGTTATTGCGCTCTTTTGTTCATTTATAACAAAAGATACTTTTGCCTTTATGGTGCATTTTCCTGCTTCTAAGGAACATGTGGGTGTTATTGTTCATGACAATAGTCTTGAGGTTTATGAAAACCTTCTATCAGCAATAGATGTTGCCGAGCACTATGTCGAATTGTATCCCTGTATGGCCGGTGGAAATCTACTAAAGGAGATTGTTGAGCATCTAGATGCACGTATGTCTGAGGCTCCTAAGCTATGCGCTTATATCCTTATTCAGCCTACATTTATTGATAGTAAGGATAAACAAATCCTTGAAAATGCAAGAGCCAATTGGCCCGATAGATTTTTCTATTTATTTACTGGATGCCCTCCAGGATCGAGTATTCTTGCGCCCAATGTTATGGAAAGCCATGTTAAGGTTTCTATCGTCGATGGGAAGTATATTTTTATGGGGGGAACAAATTTTGAAGATTTCATGTGTACTAAAGGGGATGAGGTTCCCGAACCTGTAGAGTCTCCACGTTTAATTATAGCAGGAACTCGAAGACCTAGGGCTTTCCGTGATCAAGACATCACTATGAGCTCTGCGCAACTCGGGACAGAGTTAAGAAAGGAATTTCATGCACATTATGCTCTTTGGTACGCCTATGCAAAAAAACCTTGGTTCAATAAGAATCTCAACGATTTTCGGATACTTCCTTGTCCAGAATTAACTGTTGAAGAAGCTGAATCTACGTATTGTAGTGCCATTGAAGATAGTCCTGATCTTGTAACAACAGATCTTAAAAACATTCGTGTGATTTTTTCTGGTCCTGATGAAAGTAAAAATGCAATTACCCAAGAATATGTCGACTTAATAAATAGATCAGAGAAATCTATCAAAATTGCGAATATGTATTTCATCCCGAAGGATGAAATTATTGAGAGCTTGAAATCCGCCTGTTTTGATCGCGGTATTCGCTCAGAAATCATTACTAATGGATGTACGGAAAATAGTCCCGATCTTACAGCAGTATATGCTTGGGGCAATCGTATGAATTATTTCTTTTTATCTTATGGCGAGCGTCCTTCACTATGGAAAAAGTTCATATTTTCTAGAAAACAACCTAATAGTTCTCTTTTTGTGAGTGAATATTTTGTTCGGGATACGCAGCTACATAAAAAATGTATGATTATAGATGGGCGTTTCTTTGTCATAGGGAGTTACAACTTTGGTAAGAAAAGCGATCTTTTTGACTACGAAAGTATTGTCGTAATTGATTCTCCAGAAGTTGCTCAAAAAGCGAACATTGTCTTTGAAAAAGATTGGAGCTTATCCAAACCTGTAGATAATTCTGAAATTTTCGATTGGTATTTTAATCCTGTTCACAATCTCGTTGGTCATTTACAAATTAATTTTATGCCTGCTTAACCCTGCAATAAAATTCTATTAAGGAAAAGAGAGGTATTCTCTCTTTTCTGTTTCTCAGGGGATCCTTCTTGGTTTTTTCCGATCAATAGTTTACACTAAGTTTTTTATTGTTTATTCCAAGAGGGTGGCTTTGCTAGCGTTCTTTTATAAGCATCAGAAAAAATTCATTGGTTTAGTTATTGTCGGTGTATGCGTATCTGGAATAGGTATAGGCTGGGGACGCTATCCAGGGGAATCTGCATGTAATGGTTCTAGGAAAGTTGTATTTTCTGTATCGGGGAAAAAATATTCCGAGAGGGAGTTTCTAGCTATTAAGAGATTCTTTATAAATGAGGCATATCCTTTCACAGGAAATCCTCAGGAATGGAATTTTTTAAATGAAGGATTACTTACAGAGCGCTTTTTGACAAATAAAATTGGAGAAAAGCTCTTTTTAAAAATCTACTCTCAAGATTACCCAGCTTTCAGTAAAGAGAAGCGTTATCAAGCTTATCGAAGATTCGATACCCCATTTATTTCTTCTGAAGAGGTTTGGAAGTCTTCAGCTCCTCGCTTATATCAAGCTTTGACAACCCTGCAAGAAATAGATAACCCCGTATCTCCAGAGGGGTTTGTCGCGAGAGTTCAACTTTTTTTAGAAGAGAAAAAATTCCCTCATTATATTCTTAAACAGATGCTTGAATATCGTAGACAGATGTTTAACCTTCCTCAAGATTCTGCGTTGGCTCAGGGGAAAGATCTACGCTTATTTGGTTATAAGAATATTGCCGATTGGTTTGGAGATGCCTACGTTTCTGCTGCTGTTGAAGCTTTGCTTCGCTTTGTCAATGAGCAGAAAAAAAATGTTGCTATGCCTTCTTTAAAGGAGGCACGACAAGATTTTCAAGATAAAGCCCAACATGCATTTACTAAATTAAGTAAACATGCAGGTCTTACTTTAAATTTTGACCAATTTGTTGCTTCTTATTTCAATTTCCTCGGAGTGAATGAATCAGAATTTTTTAAAATGTATCGTGAGATACTTCTGTGTAAAAGGGCATTTTTACAATTGGAGGGTAGTGTAACTTTTGATTATCGTCCTCTGCAAGAATTTTTCTCTATGGGTAAAGATTCTACATCTGTAGAAATGGTTAAGCTTCCTCGCGAATATCAGTTCAAAAACAAAGAAGATCTAGAGGCTTTTGAAACTTATATCAATCTCGTAGGCGTTCCAGTTAAGGATTGTCTCGATGTTCCACGCTTCGCTTTGCCTGTTAAGACTATAAAGGCCAAAGAACCGAAATTAGTGGGTCGAAGATTTTTAATTTCCTATAAAAGTATAAAACTTCAAGATCTGGAAACTAAAGTGCCTATGGTGGAAGTACACCAATGGCAACAAAATCCTGAGAATTTCCAAATTCTACTTCAACAATTTCCTAAAATTGAAACATGCAGTTCGAGTAAGGATTTTCAAACTCTTAAACCCTCTCTTGTGGAAAAGATCTATTCCTTCACAAGAAAGGAGATTTTAAGAGCACACCCCAAAAGAATTCTCGAAGCCTTGGCTCAATGTAGGCATGAGAGTCATGAAGTTTTCCTCTCTTGTGGAAAAGACAGTGTCTTAGAGGGAATTTTAGATGGAAATGCGCTAGCCACACTATTAGTAGATAATGAGCTTTTAGAAGCCTATAGTCAGGATGGCGAACACTATTACACATTTATCGTAGATACTTGTTTCGAAGGTGAAGAAGTAATTCCTTATCGTGAAGTGCTACGTAAGGATCTAGCTAAAACCTTAATTTCTTCACATAAAAATTCCTCACATATTGATAAGGTGATTTCTGCTTTAAAATCTCGATATCAAGAAGAAGAAGGCAAAGAGCTTTGGCAAAAGCGTCTATGGTCTTTGATAGAAGAATATAAAGACGGAACGTATCAAGCAGGAACTCTATCCTGGAATCTTGAAAAATCTATAAAAGTATTTACTCGTGGAGATCAAAATATTCCTCAATCCTACCCTATTTTAGCTTCTATGGAAGAGGGAACATTATCAAATATTGAATTTAATCCTGAAGAAGGTCCTTTTTTCTATAAATGTTTATCACATCAAACATGTGTTGATCCTGCTAGTGTAGAGAAGCTATTTCTTGCTAAAGGTCATTTAAATGAAGAAATTCTAGGGAATTATATAGAACATTTTATTGATGAAGGAGTCAGATAATGTGGGATTCTGATTATCATGTATGGATTCTACCGATTCATGATGATGTTGTCCGTTTGGGACTGACAGCTAGAATGGGAGAAAACTTAGGCCAAATTCTTCATATCGACTTACCTGCAATAGGTAGTTTTTGTAAGGAAGGCGAGATTCTTGTTGTCCTAGAGTCTTCAAAGTCCGCTATCGAAGTTTTAAGCCCTGTTTCAGGAGAAATTATAGGGGTTAATGAAGATTTAAAAGAAAACATACAGCTTCTTAATAACTCCCCTGAGGAATCGGGATGGTTTGTGGTTGTTAAACTCAATCAGAAATTAAATACCGAAAATTTTTCTCTTAGAGAGTAGTCAGGTTAATGTTTCAAAAAAAGTCTTACATTAGTTATATTTTTTTGAGTTTTGATAAGAGTTTTTTTTTATTTTCTGAAGGAGTAAAATTTTTCCCTAAAAGAGTTTAAATATACATTTTATTATGTCCTCATTAATAGTTGACAGCATCTCTACTCCTGTAGAGATAAAGAGCGTTCAGTTGAGGCTTTCAACTCAGCTTAAGGTATTAACTGCCGTTACGGTATTGTTAGCTTTAGCTGTGATAGGTCTTGCTTGCTACGGGCTTTTTGGAACTCCCTTGACGTCAACGCAATTAATGATATGGATTATGAGCGCCTCTATGACTTTAGTGGCACTGATTTGTTCTTGTGCGAAATATCATCTTCTTCGTCGTTATGAAAAAAATCTCCTTAGTAGCGGGGAGCTTATACAAGAATAGATAAAGGAATTATGACTTATGATGATTAACATCCAAAGATTTCAACGACCTTCTCCAGACAATCCCGATACAGTAACCCTATTATATCGATTGCATGAGGGACCTTTAGGTGAGTCCGAAGGGTTGCGCACTTTTCGTAGAGTATTATCAGCGCTTATGACTTCCCTGGCAATACTCGTCATGATAATATTCACCGTACAATCGCCAACCATTACTCCTGCAGCGTTGTACACAGCAATTTTCTTTGCTTGCTGTACCCTTGTATGCATAGCAATGTTTATGGTGAAACATGTATTGTGTCAGTTTCCAGAAATTGCTAGAGATACTATCGAGATCCCCTCTAATAGCTAATCTACTGAGCTTTTCCCTTTTTTATATTCGTCGCTTTTGATTTAGCTGCACGTTGTTGTTGTGCTATTCGCACTTTTTTCATAGGTTTCAGGTCTTTTGCTGCTATAGAAGAAACATTGGATGTTTCTAGGATATCAGATGCTGGCGTTGTTGCTGATGGTTTAGAGATATCAATACCTGTAAGGCTCATAAAAGCCATGGCTATAAGTCCTGTGGTAATGAAAGAGATTCCCATTCCCTGAAGGTTTTTAGGAATATCAGAATAGGCGAGTTTTTCTTTGATAGTTGCGAATAAGACAATAGCTAACCACCAACCACATCCCGCACCTAAGGAGAATATCATCATGGGGATAAATGGGTAATTGCGTGTAATTCCAAAGAGTACGCCTCCTAAAATTGCACAGTTAACAGCAATTAATGGTAAGAAGATTCCTAAGGAGAGATAGAGATTTCTAGATACCTTTTCTAAAAGTAATTCCAAAATCTGTGTGAAGGCAGCAATAACTACAATGAAGATAATCAGCTCTAGGAAATTTAGATTTACATTGGCTAATGAAGGAGATATCCAAGTTAGAGCCTTAGGCCCTGTAATAAATTTATGTACTACCCAGTTAATGCTTCCGGTAACCGTCAGAACTAACGCTACGGACATTCCTAAGCCGTTAGCAGTAGAAACTCGTGCTGAACAAGCAAGATAGCTACACATCCCAAGGAAATTCGATAGAAGGATATTTTGGATAAAAGTGGCTTGTAAAAAGATGCCAAAGACATTTAGCCATGTATATTCGCCTAACCACATAAAGCTACCTTTTTGCCTTCTTAGATCTAAGAATATTCACTCCCCAAATCATAATGCCCAAAAGGAAAAATGCCGAGGGAGCTAAAACCATCAAACCAAAGTTTTCATAGCCGTCGGGATGAGCTTCGGAAGCATAAAAACATTTTGGTATAAGTTGTAATCCAAGAATAGTACCGAAACCGAAGAACTCTCTTATTATACTCACAGAAACTAATACCCAGCCGTAGCCTAATCCCGATGCGAAACCATCTAAAAATGCTGGAATAGGGGGTACGTTTCTCGCTAGACTTTCAGCTCTTCCCATAACGATACAGTTAGTGATAATCAACCCAACGAACACGGATAGTGTTTTTGAGATATCGAAGAAAAAAGCTTTTAAAAACTGATCAATAACAATCACAAATAAGCTAATGATAATCAGCTGAGTGATCATACGAACGCTATCAGGAGTAACTTTTCGCAATAGAGATACAAAGAACGAGGAGCATCCTGTAACGAAGCTTACAGCAAGGCCCATAGTAATAGCTGTATTCACTGTTGTTGTTACAGCAAGTGCAGAACAAATCCCTAAAATAGCAATTAGAGGTTGGTTATTGTCCCAGAGAGGATCAAGGAAATAACTCTTGTATGATTTATTTGCTGCCATTGTGATCTCTCTGGTTGTTAAGCTTAGCGAAAGACATCAACAAACTTCGATAGGGAGCTAAAGACCGTGCGTAAGCTTCGGTAACACCATTACATGTTAATGTTGCCCCAGAAATACCATCAATCGATGATAATGCTTTTGGAGATGTTCCAAATGCTGATTGTACTGAGCCTTTAATTACCTCAAGACCTAAAGAAGTTGTAGCGAAATCGGTATTTCCTGATGCTGTTTGTAAGAAGATTTTCTTACCATAGAATTGCTTTTGCCACTGAGGATTAGCAATATTTGCTCCTAATCCTGGGGTTTCTACTTGTTGATACCATGCTGTTCCTAAAACGGTATCACCGTTATTTTCTACAGCAAGATAGCCATAAATAGGCCCCCACAAACCAAATCCAGAAATTGGAATAATAATAGCGCGAACTACTGAAGGATTTTTAATAACCTCGGCAGCGCTCATTGCTCTAGCCTGTTCAGTATTTGCTAAGATTACATAAAATAGTAGTAAGGGTTGTTGATAAAAATGACCATTTTGATGTTTTTCGACAAATTCTGTAACGTTGATATTTTTTTCTTCGAAGGAAAACATCTGACCACGTTTATCTGCAAGTAGGGGACGAACAAACCCCTGTGCGTAGGAGTCTAAAACCGAGCTTGTGACAACAGGCGCGCGTTTATCTGCAACTTTAAGTAGGTGGGACGTTTTGTCATATACAGCGGGTTGCCAAGAACCCTTCTCATAGATTTGAAATTTTCCAGAAAAATCTAAAACATGTGCCGCGGTTAGCATTTGCTGATTGCGATCAAAAATAGCTGCTCTTTCTTGGAAAGGAGCTAAGATATAGTACACGGTAGAAAGGAAAACGCTAGAGAATAAACTTAAAGCGAAAATGAAAAGTATAACATACCATGTTTGATTCAGATGGGATTTAGATTTCTCTGAAGACATAGTTTTATATTCTCCTTCGTCTATACTTTCTTACAGCAAAGTAATCAAGAAGAGGAGCAAATACATTTCCGAGAAGAATGGCGAGCATAACTCCTTCGGGATATGCGGGATTTATGAGTCGGATAACAATTGTCATAAAACCAATAAATAATCCGTAAATCCATTTTGCTAATTTCATGGTTGGGGATGATACAGGGTCTGTAGCCATGAATACAAGACCGAAGGCTAAACCCCCAAGGAATAACTGTCGGTAGGCAGGGATAAAGAATCTTGCAGGGGCCCAAGCTCCATGTTTCCCAACAATAAGAATGCTAAAAATTTTAAATAGCCAAGCTGTGATGAAAGCTCCTATACCGAAGGAGACCATCGTTCTCCACGAGGCAATACCTGTTACAATGAGAAATGCAGCACCAAGTAAGCAAGCAAATGTTGATGTTTCTCCTAAGGAACCAATAATATTTCCCCAGAATAAATTTCCTGAAGAGAACTTCCCAATACCATAGATCACATCAGTAATTGAATAAGCTGAATCAAACTGTGTTGGCAATAAACCTAGTCCCCCCTCACTAAGAGGAGATGTCACAAAATTTTGTAATTGTTCTAGGGTGAGCTTATCTAACACTAATCCAGGATGAGACTCTGTCCAGATAGAAAATTGTGAGTGTATCACACTTTCTGTAGGGACATGCGTCATATGTAATACGTTAGAAGCTATAGCATCTACATGAACTCTTTTTACAGCAGGAGATGTCGAATTTAATGTTTGCAAGCAGGTAGACTGAGAGAAGCCATCGATGATCGATTTTCCTGCTGTAGAATTCATAGCAAGGAGGCTTTCTTTAATTTTTGTTGGGTTACTTCCTACCCAGACATCCCCACTCATCTTTGCGGGAAATGTGAAAAATAGGAAAGCTCTTCCTGAGAGAGCAGGATTGAGAATATTCATTCCTGTTCCACCGAATAATTCTTTACTAACGACAACACCAAAAGCAATTCCTAAGGCAGCCATCCAATAAGGAATTGTTGGTGGTAATGTTAGAGGATAGAGAATTCCTGTGACGAGTAATCCCTCAGCAATTTTATGTTTTCTAACGACAGCGAAGAGCACTTCGCAAGCACCTCCTACCGAATAGCTAATTATCAGTAGAGGAATAAAAATCTTACATCCTGTCCAAAGAACGGAAAATAAACCGATATCATGGAAAATAAATGAGAGATAACTACGAAATCCAGAGATGTGTAAGAATGATTCCATGAGCTGGGCATTTCCAGACCCATAGACTAAAGCTTGTACTCCCGAATTCCATATTGCTAAAAACGTTGCTGGAAATAGGGCAATAACAACAAGCATCATCCAACGTTTGACATCTACGGCATCACGAATGAACGGAGGAGATGAGGACTTATGGATAGGCTCGTAGCAAAACGTATCAATAGCGTCTGCAACTGGAGTAAAGCGTTGAAACTTGTCCTTTTGACAAATTTCCCAGATGGAATTAACAAATCGTTTAAGCATTGCTACTGAGAGGGAAGTTGAAGCTTCTACACGTTTAAGAACGTAACAAATTGGTTGGAATTTTAGGAATAAAAATTTTGCGTGATTCAGAGATTCTTTAGTTTTTTTCTTAGTTTAATTTTCCCCAAGCTCTGTTACGGTTGCCGAGAACCCGGAGAATTTTTATGTCGTGGGTGCTTAGAAACGTTAAAAATAGAAAAGATAGTAGGACGTTGTCCGCATTGTTTTCATATTTTAGGAATAGATGAGATAGCGACTTGCCGAGATTGCCTTCCCTCGTTTTCTCGGAAATCTTTTTGTTTATATGTTCCTTCTGCGAAAGCACTTTCTCTATATTCTCAGGCTTGTCTTGGCAAGTTGCCCGCCATCAAATTTTTTACAAGAGTTATAAGATGCCAGTGGGAATTTCATGAAATTTTTCCTAAAAAGATTTTTTATCTAATATCAAAATTTCCTAAGGATTTTGCGAAACAGTTATCTAAAGAAACAGGAGTTCCTTATCAGGGAATTTTACCTCTAGAACGCGAATTAAATAGTTTAAAAAAATACATAGATGTGGGGCCGATATGTATTTTATCTGACTATCCATTATCTCGTGAATGGCAGAATAGTATTGAAAGGCACGCTGCGCGGCCTGCAATACTTATAAGTCTTTTTCTTTCTGAGACTCTTCGTTGATTCCAACAATAGCTACGTAGCCTAAAAGACGGACTCCTTCATCAACACACAAAGTTCCTGCTTGGATATCACCTTTAACTATCGCTTCACCACGGAGTTCTAATTTCCCACTCACTGTGATATTGCCTTCAACAACACCTTCAATAATTGCTTCTTGAAGCTGTATGTCAGCCTTTACACAACCTTTAGGGCCTATAATTATTTTTCCGTTAGAAACTAAAATACCTTCAAAGGTGCCATCAATGCGTAATAAACGGTCAAAAGCTAATTCGCCTTTGAATGTCACACCTTCTCCAAGAGTGGTTTCAGGCTCTTCTGAAAATGAGAGTAGGGAATCAACTTCAGAAGATTGAGACGTCCATTTTTGTGGTTCTTCACTTATAGGATAAGAAGAAGATAGTGGACGCGTTTCTGGAGATTTTGGAGAATCAAAAAGATTCGGAGGAGAATCTAAACGCTCAGATCTAGGATAGGAGGGATAATTAGAATGTGAAGGTGTTTCTTCTTCGTATAATGTCTGAACATCTTCAAAGGGACTTTTTCCAGTTCTACGGAACATTAGGAATTCTCCTAGATTACCCAACAATGTGGTTTTTACATAAACTAATTTGACGCGTTAGAGTTTCATCTTTTTCTATTTTCTGTTCTATAGTTTTGCAAGCATAAAGTACTGTGGAATGAGTTTTCCCGAAGGCAGAACCTATGGCGACTAGAGAATCTGTAATTAAAGTTTTCGCAAGGTACATCGCGACTTGACGAGCTAAAACAAGTTCTTTAGAACGTGAAGTTCCCTTAAGATCCTGTAATTTTACTTGGAAGACAGTAGCAACACTTTTTAATATACTTTCTACAGAGACTTTTTGTTTGGAAGGGGAACGGAAAAGCTCTTTTAAAGTGTCTCGAACAATGCTTTCGGTAAGTGTCTTTCCAAATAAACGACAGTAGGCAGTGAGCTTATTAATAGCTCCTTCCAGTTGTCTCACATTTCCATAAATATGATCGGCAATATAGAAGGCAATTTCATTAGGAATAAGCAGACCTTTTTGTTCTGCCTTATGTTGTAAAATTGCTACACGAGTTTCTAAATCAGGAATGCCTACGTGAGCAACTAAGCCCCATTCCATTCTAGCAATAATACGTTCTGACAATTTCAATTGTCCTGGAGGCTTGTCGCTAGTAATAACGATTTGTTTATTTAAATTAATTAAGGTCTCAAAAGTATTGCAAAATTCTTCTTCAAAATTTTGTCTATTTTGCAAAAACTGGATGTCGTCGACAAGAAGTAGATCTAAAGAACGATAAAAATTCTTCATTTTATCAATAGATTTCAGTCTAAGGTGTTGCACTAAATCATTGATAAAAGCTTCTGTAGTAATGCAATGAACGCGAAGATTTTTATGATGTTCTCTAACGTAGTGACCTACAGCATGGAGCAAATGAGTTTTTCCCAGGCCTACACCTCCATGGATAAATAGAGGATTATAAGAGCGTCCGGGACGTCCTGCTATGCCTACAGCTGCAGATTTGACAAATTGGTTTGAAGGGCCTTCTATGAAATTATCAAAACGGTAAGCTGCGTTTAATTTTAGTTCAAAGTCTTTAGATTCTTCAAAAGTTTCTGCAGGGCTCTCTTGTTGCTCTCGAGGTGCAATAGGTTGCATAGGAGCTTTTTTGATTTCTGCAACAACAAATTCTAAAGCTGGCTCTCCTTGGGCATCAAGGGGAACAAAAGAACACAGATCTTGTTTGTAATTATCAAGAAGGTAATTTTGAACAAAGATATTGGGAACTTCTAAACGGATTTTTTCTTGTGTTTCTTCTATGATTTGAATAGGAGAAATCCAATTTTCAAAAGCCGTTTTTGAGCAACGTGTCTTAACATAATTCACAAACTGTTCCCAAGTACTACAATCGTTACAGGTTAACATGCTGCTCTCTTTAACGTGTCGAGAATTTTCTTATGGACGGGCAACTTATGCTCGTTTAAGAAGAAATTGCCAATGTACCATTGCTATTGATAAGCAATCAACAGTTTTTCTGCAAAAAAACGGCAAGACGATTTCAAATGGATAAGGAATTATTATAAATATACACGCGAACGTTCTTAATAAGCACGCACAAGATTAATTAGAAAGAGCAACAGGCTTTTTGATCGTTCTTTTAGTGTAGCTCATAAGCAAAGCTTCGGCGTCATTAGCGATTATAGGATCGTCGCACGATGTAAGATAAACAGCTATGGCAGAGGCTTCGTCAATACGATTCAAACAAAAGAGAGCTTTAGTTTTATTTAATAATGTAGGGAGATGATCTCCTTGCATACGTAAAGCTTGGTCTAAGACTCCTAAAGCTTTAGCATTCTCTCCAATTTGTAAATATAATCCGCCAAGAGTTTGGAAATCATAAATACTTAATGGATCTAAAATAACCAAGGCTTCGAAAAAGAGGATGGCTTTTTGGTAATGTCCCTGACGAAGAAAAATATATCCAGAAATACGTAATTCTTCGAGTTCTTCATCTCCCCATCCTAAGATGGCTTTCCATTCATTATCCAACATATTTTAGCCTTGAACAAATTGAAAAATACGAGAAATAACATAATCGATCATGATATTAGAAGACTTCAATCCTAGATCAATAGCTTTGAGTAAGATTTTTCCTTCTTGAACGATAACGTCTTCTTCAGAATCAGAAGCTTCTTCTTCCTCTTCTTCGCTTTCTTCTTGATCTTTATAAGAGAGAAAAGGTGTTACACGACTTTGATAAGAGAATTTTCCTCGAGTCAGTACCTTTAAATAGGAAGAAATTTTCTCCAAATCATCATCCTGTTGATCAGGAGATCCTAATGAAGGGGCTAAATAAGGAGTCGAGAATCGCTGTTTATGGAAGTTATTAGGAGGCGAAAAGAATGCCCAATGGGTTTTCTTATTCGTCTGCATAAGAGAAGATAAAGCCGAGGGTTTTGGCGTCATGTCCAAAATTTGGGCATGCTTCGCTACATCACGGATCGTCAAACTTTCCATGTGAACTTCCTTGCGGAAATCGTTCACTACTTTATTGTTAGACGCGTGTTTTTCGTAAACAGAGGTACTGTAATTAAAAATTTCTACCATAATACAGCCTTTAAAACCCTACTTTCTAAATCATAATAGGGTAAAGGAAAAAGTCAATAGTCTTAATTATTCTTAAAATCAAAAATGACAAATAATAGAAATCTTTCCCCATTCTCTCTAATGGTGTATATTTTTCTCGTATTGTTGTTTTTAGAATGATTTAGGCGTTTTTGTGTCTGAGGTTCCTTCCCATATTCCGGTATTAGTAAACGAGTGTTTGTCGTGGTTTTCTAATCGAAACCCACGATCTTTCTGTGATGTCACTGTAGGAGCTGGGGGTCATGCTGAGGCGTTTCTTTCTGCCTATCCTTCTATAATTTCTTATGATGGCTCTGATCGTGATGCATCAGCTTTATCTTTAGCAAAGGAACGTTTAGAAAAATTTGGAGATCGCGTTCACCTTCGTCATGCCTCGTTTGAGGATCTTGCTAACGACCCTAGGGAAGGTATTTATGATGGTATACTTGCTGATCTTGGAGTTTCTTCTATGCAGTTAGATACTTTATCCCGTGGTTTTAGTTTTCAAGGAGAAAATCATGATTTAGATATGCGCATGGATACTTCTAAGGGAATCACAGCAAGTGAAGTATTAAACACGCTTCGCGAAGAAGAGTTAGGTAAGATTTTTCGTGAATATGGAGAAGAACCACATTGGAAAAATGTAGCTAAAGCTGTGGTGCATTTTAGAAGACATAAGAAAATTATTACTGTGAAAGATTTAAAAGAAGCAACAGGAAGGGTTTTCCCTTCATATCGTTTACGTAAGAAAATCCATCCACTGACTTTAATTTTCCAAGCTTTACGAGTGTATGTAAATCAAGAGGACCTGCAGTTGAAAGTATTGCTAGAGTCTGCTATGCGTTGGCTTGCTCCTGAGGGGCGTTTGGTGATTATTTCATTTTGCAGTTCGGAAGATCGTCCTGTAAAATGGTTTTTTAAAGAGGCTGAGAAGTCGGGACTAGGACAAATTCTTACTAAGAAAGTCGTTATGCCTACATATGAAGAAACAAGAAAAAATCCTCGTTGTAGATCGGCAAAACTCCGTTGCTTTGAAAAGAAATTCTCATGAATAAATATCGGTTTTTGCGTCTGTTTTTTTGTTTTTGTTTTCTAGGTGGTTTACTTTATTCCTATATTAATAAACAAAATGATCTGACTAAATTGCGATTGGAAATTCCTTCTTTATGGTCAAAGTTACGCCAAAGAGAACAAGAAAATATTGCTTTGGGTTTTCTTATTGATAAAATAGAAAGTCCTGAACATCTCATGCATATAGCAAGCCTTCCTGAATATCAATATCTCCAATATCCTACAGAAGATAGTGTTTGTATTGTGACCTATGAATCATCGTAAATACTTAACAATGATTACTTGTGGGGTTTTGCTCTCCTACTCTTTCCTTATTATACGTTATTATAAAATTCAGATTTGTGAGGGGAAACGTTGGGCTGCCGAGGCATTAGGGCAACATGAATTTCGAGTTAAGGATCCTTTTCGTCGGGGAACATTCTTTTCTCAGATGAATGTACGTAAAGGAGACCCTGAGCAGAGACAGCCTCTAGCTGTCGATATTACTAAATTTCATCTTTGTTTAGATGCTGTAGCCATTCCAGAAGAACATCGCGATACCGTTGCTGAGAAAATATTTAATCTTGTTGGCGATGGGGATTACGGAAAGTTGCGAGGAGAATTTGATAGGAAGTCTAGGCATAGAAAGTTATTTCTATGGCTAGATCGTGCTGAACGTGATCGAATTCTTTCTTGGTGGCGAGGGTATGCATCCAAATCTAAAATACCTTCCAATGCTTTGTTTTTTATGACCGACTATCAAAGGTCGTATCCTTTTGGAAAACTTCTAGGTCAAGTTCTCCATACTCTTAGAGAAGTGAAGGATGAGAAAACAGGAAAAGCCTTTCCTACCGGAGGATTAGAGGCGTATTTCAATCACATTCTTGAAGGAGAACCTGGAGAGCGCAAATTTCTTCGCTCTCCTTTAAATCGTTTAGATCTCGATAAAGTTACAAAAATTCCTAGGGATGGATCGGATATCTATCTGACTATTAATCCGTGTATACAGACAATCGCTGAAGAGGAATTAGAAAAAGGTGTGAAAGAAGCTCGGGCTAAGGGTGGGCGCTTGATTTTAATGAATGCCTATACTGGGGATATTCTAGCCTTAGCGCAATATCCTTTTTTCAATCCTGCAGAGTATAAGGACTTTTTCAATGATAAGGAAAAGATAGAGCATACGAAAGTAAAATCAGTAAGTGATGTTTTCGAACCAGGTTCTATTATGAAACCTCTTACTATTGCTATTGGATTGCTTGCAAACGAAGAGATGTTAGAAAAATCAGGGAAACCTTTATTCGATCCTTCTGAACCTATCGATGTTACCCGTACGGTCTTTCCTGGAAGAAAACAATTTCCACTCAAGGATATTTCATCAAATCGTCGTTTAAATATGTATATGGCGATACAAAAATCATCCAATGTCTATGTTGCACAACTTGCTGATCGTATAGTACAGAACTTAGGAAGTCATTGGTATGAAGAGAAGCTGTTGTTATTAGGATTTGGTAAAAAAACGGGAATAGAGTTGCCCGGAGAGGCGTCGGGATTAGTGCCGTCACCAAAGCGTTTTCATATCAACGGTGTTCCTGAATGGTCTCTATCGACTCCATATTCTCTTGCTATGGGTTACAATATTCTTGCCACAGGAATACAGATGGTGAGGGCTTATGCGATTCTTGCTAACGGTGGTTACAATGTACGTCCTACTTTGGTAAAGAAAATTGTGACTACTTCTGGACAAGAATATGTGTTACATCCTCAAGTTAGAGGAGAAAGGATCCTTTCTCAAAATATCGTTGACGAAGTGTTGAGAGCTATCCGATTTACTACATATCCTGGGGGCACAGGATATCGGGCTTCCCCTAAAAATCATTCTAGTGCTGGGAAAACAGGAACAACAGAAAAACTTGTTAATGGGAAGTATGACAAGCATCGTCATATTTCTTCATTTATTGGAATCACGCCCATATATCCTGGAGAAGAAACTAGCGTTCCTCTTGTTATGCTTGTTTCTATAGATGATCCCGATCATGGTGTTCGAGAGGACGGCACTAAGAATTATATGGGAGGTAGATGT